>NZ_JBTYIP020000005.1:0-432810 GCF_054877945.1 Singulisphaera rosea
AGGGCTACGGGATGGTCCAAGTCTTCCGGATCGACGCCCCAGATGGCGACGCGGAATACTGGGCCACCAACGAGTTGGGGATGGAGTCCGGGATGCGGCGATACTACGCCGAGTTGGGCTTCGCGATCGAGAACTATCATCGGGAGTTGAAGCAGAACTGTGGGGTCGAGGGGTGCCAAGCGCGTTCGGAGACGGCGCAGCGCAACCACATCGGGATGGCAGTACGGGCCTTCCTGCGGCTGGAATGGCATTTCTTCACCACCGGGGTCAGCGGGTTCATGGCCAAGTCGGGGATCGTGGCCGAGGCGATCCGAAGCTACCTCGCCAGACCCTGGATTGGGCTCACAAATCCCTCAACTGCGTAACTCCTATTAATATAAAATTATCGAAAAAATAAATACGATAGGGCGATGCCTTGACGAATCAAGTCCGAAAGTATTGGGGAAGGGGGCGAGGGGGAAGATCCTCGGGATGTGTCCCGGAGGAACGTGAGCCCTGCTTCCGGGACGAACTCGGGCCGAGGGACACATCCGGAAGTGTCCTCTCGGCCCGAGTTCGTGGGAGGTTTCGATAAGGCTTCAGGGAGCCGTCGTCGGTGTGGTGGGGTGGCAGGATCGGGCGTCGTCGCCGTAGTCGAGGATTGGCAGGATCGAGTTCGGATTGAACGTCATACCCGACGCATCCATGGCGATGAGGGTCGCCCCCCACAGAATCCCTCCGAGGATGAGCAGGGGGATGGCGACCCGGGCCGCCCGGAACGCCACGGATCGCCGAGTCTCGGCGACGAAACGGACCCACCACCCTTCCTCGGCGTACGCGATCGCCTCCGCGGTCGCGGCGCTCACGTAAGCTCGGTTGCGTCTCGAGAGTCTCATCGCCGAAACGACCGTCGAGTCGATGAGTCGCGAGGGGACGACCTCGGCGAAGACCATGTTCCTCGAGAGTGTGGTCAGCAGGAAGGCCGCGGAGAGGACCAGGCCTCGACGCGTGAGCCGCTCTCGCAGCAGGTCCCTTGCGCGGGACAGTCGGCCTTTCACGGTCCCCACCGGCCAACGGAGGAGCCGTGCGACTTCCTCGTTCGACTTTCCCTCGAGGTAGGAGAGGACCACGGGGGCCCGGTACTTCTCGGGCAGGCGATTCACCTCTTCGTGGAGGACCGGCCGGAGCTCACTCCAACCGGGTTCAAAGTCTTCGGCCTGGACCGACATCTCCGCGCCTTGCCTTTCAAACGCACGTCGCCGGTTGACATTGATCTTGGACCGGACGGCGATCCGATACGCGACCTCGTAGAGCCAACGACCCAGGACCCGACGGTCGTGGATCGTGTTAGCCTTGAGCGAGAGCACCAGGAACGTGGCCTGGAAGGCATCCTCGGCATCCTGCTGCTGGCTGAGGATCTGTCGGCAGACGCCGAGGACCATCGGCCCGTGCCGGACCACCAACTCGCGGAAGGCCTCTTCGGCCCCCGCTTTCTCGCCGGCCAGGAAGCGATCCAGGAGTTGCTCGTCCGGTAATTCCTCGGCCTCGTCCCACGTCGGGGCTGGGCGAGCTTCCGTCCTATCCCGCTCGATCGGTCGACTTACCATCGTTTCCCTCCCGCTCGGTCTAACCTACTTGCTAAAGTGCGGGGAAACCGGATTCGGTTACAACTTTTCCCGGACGCGAGCCGGATGGATTGCGCGGTTCGTGAAGTGAAGGCGGCTGGGCCGGAGCTCGGGCATGCCCCCGGGGCATCTCGACGTCTCGCACTCCGGGGCGGCACCCCCCCGACTCGTCCGATGGCCTCGGTTTCCTATCGGGAATCGGCCGGCCCTAGCGATGGCCCGCGATCAACCCCCTGGGTTTGGGCGTCTCGACAGGAAGTTGAGAGCGCGGGCGTGCTCACGCACTCACCCGCCGAGACATTCGAATCGAGGGATAATCCGACCGACTTTTGCAACTTTTCGGTACGCCACTTGAAACGTATTCTAGGATTAAGAAGAGACTTCGCGCGTAGCTCGGCATTTCGTCCGCCTCCCGTCGTTCGGAGGTTTGATGAGGCCGGGCCGGGCGTACCACACCCTCAGAATCAGCGTCCCCATGCAAAATCTCCGAAGCCTTACCGAACGTCTGGCCTCGATGGAGCGACGTCGTGAAGCCCGGTATCCCGCCGTCGACAACGTCTCGAAGGTTGCGTGGTGGGTCGAAGATCATCTGTGCATGACGGATGCGCAGTTGATGGACGTTAGTCGGAGTGGCCTCCTCGTCCTCGCGGACGACGCCCCTCCCGCCGGGGGCACGCTCCTCGTGCGCCTCGTCGAGCCCTCGCCATCGCCCTGGATCGAGGCGCAGTTGGTGGAAGCCCACCTCACGCGCCACGGACCCTACCAGTTGCGTCTGACCTTCCGGGGCACTCCGCCCGAAGGTTTCGTGACGGACGCCATCAACCGTCCTTTGGAAGACGAAACCCTTTGATGACACGCCGGGCGATGTGGGCGATGACTGCCTCGGTCACCCGGTCTGTTCCGCCTGATTACCTCGGTCTGCGTTCCGGGAGTTGCTCTCGCAGTCGAGGGCACTCCTCGAACATCGACGTCGTTGGCATGAGCGAGGATCCGAATCGATCCTCGTCCCTCTCCAGGATTTGGGCACGATCATCCTCTCCCCTGCCCTCTCCACCTGTTGGACGAGGCCGTTCGGGCCTCGCCTCTCCGGTGGAGCGGACCTGGGTCCGACGAGTTCCCGCCAGTCTCCGCCGGGGCCCATCGAGTGCGTGCGCGTAGACGAAGACGCCACGTTCAATCTTTGGCGTATTGGATATGAAGAAGCGTGGACGATGAGGACTCGGCGTCGGGGCCCGGGACCGACTCGACGTTGATCACTCGAGCTTCCACCCAGTCGCCGGGATTCGGCCCTTCGAGGCTGATCCAGACCCGACGATCGACGGGGTCCGGGGCCTCTACCAGCAACGAGGCTCCGCCCAGCCCGATGTCCTTGAGAACGGCCGAGACCGTCCGAAACTCTGTGCCGACCCACCAGCCGAGATAGACCACATCCTTAACCGGCGCATATCGGGGGAGCCAGCGACGTTCAGGGTCGTCGGCCGTCCCCCCTTCGAATCCGAAGCCTATCCCGTTCATGGCGAATGACCACCTCCCCATGCCAAGCTAACCCGAACTGGCGGCCACGAGGACGGGCTTATGACCGACCCTCGCAAGTCGGCAGAAGCCTGAGCCCTCTCGTTATATAGGAAATACCAGGGCGGGTGTGGATTGGGACGCGCCCCTACCAGAAATAAGAGAAGGCTCCCTATCCTGGAATCGGACTCCCTCATCCCCAAATCTCGACGTGCGACCTCCCCTGCCGGACGAAGGCCCGTACCCTGGACGTCTTGAGCTCGCCATCCTTCAAGCCTATGTCGACGGACAACGCACGATCATCGGGTCGTCAAGACCGAGCCTCCTCCTTGAACGCTCAGGCGTCCCCGTGGGAGCCGACAATCCGGGAAGGATCGGGGAGCGGTCCGACCTCGGAATAGAGCCCCACGACGCCGATCGGACGTTCGTCCACATCGATATGAAAGTGATATTCTCCTGTTTTTGAAATCGGAAATCCGGTAAGGCTCACCGTGATCCCCAGGCTCGAACGCAGGTGGCGACCAGCGGGGCTGGGGATCGGGCCGGCGAGGTAGGTGAAGTCGCCCGCCGCGACTCTCCCCTCCGGGTCCCTGGGGCGGATCCTCACGCGATGCGCCGCCCGGCATTCCTCGAGCTTCAGGCGGAACTTCAGGACGAGGCAGAGCGAATCGATCGTGGCCGGGAGCTGTCGACTCCGAACGGCTTCGATGCCACCCCCGAGTGCCGAGAACCGACCGTCAGGCAAGAATTCCGCGGCCTTGGCGAAAAAGGCGAAGGCAAGTTCCATCAACACCCATCCATCGTGGTCTCGGCCTCGAGGCCCCCCGCCTGGCGACATCCGAGGCGGTTCCGGCGCGCCGATCGTGCCGAGATCGAGAATCAATCACTCGTGCGAAGTTCGATGCTCCCCTCGGGTCGCCTCTCCTCTGAGTTAACCGACCACGTTTCCTTCCGTCAACATCGGGCGGGGATGCGTGTTGTTTTTGCGACACCAACGTCGCGAATCAGGGTGTCCAACGTTTCTCGGATGGAAAGCAAACGGCGGTTATGTCACAGAATTAGTTGACCACGTAGCCGGCACGTCCCTTTCGAGAGCCTTGCCAACGGAGCGGGTCGTCTCCTTGGCCAGCCAATCGTGATGCCTTCTGCGAGGTTCGTCCGACCTTTCGGCGGCGGCCCGCCCGGCGTTCACCGGCGCGTCTGTATCGACTGCTGTCTGCGAACCAATACGCGCGATCGTCGGCCCGACTCTCGCGGCGGATCGGAGACGGAATATCCCTCCATGGAGGATTTGACACTTGCTTTCGGAATCGTGGGAAGGGCGACTCGAAGACCTGATTCAGGGCTTGATCGAGGATGGCGGTGTCTCGGCTGCCTCGTTGGCTTCGATCCTCGTCGTGGCCGAACGTGCCCGGCGGGCCGGCTACGACGTTGCGCTCTGTCGGCGGCTCTGGTCGGCGGAGAATGAACTGGCCAGGCTCGAGCGAACCAGGAACGGCGAACCAGCGATGACATCGCCGGCGGATGTCGTCCGCTCCAACGAGGGATTGGGTAAATCGGGCTGAACGCGGGAATCGAGGTTGTCTTTAGGGGGGCATTGCTCTCGGCTATTGAAACTCCGACCTCGAGGATTGGAGGAATTGCCAAGGATCGTCGCCCCCTTTACCATGGCGACCTTCGTCCGGAACCCAGCCCCGACGCTCGTCGGTCGGCGGCGGAATCCTCGAGCTTGTGCGGCCGGCACCTCTCTTTAACGGCCTCCAACACCCGTGCGATTCGCTGGGTCGGCATCGATTGTCACGGTCGAGGTCCGGTCCGTCATGGGGTTGGTCGCGAGGCTGAGAGAATGGTCGGCAATCCAAAAAGTTCGGCCCTTTGAAGAGGCGCCGGATCTGGTTGGTGGGCGAGACGCCGAGGCGCTCCTGGGTCAACTCGTGGGATCCTCGTACCACTTCAAAGGAGCCCAGGTCTTCGGCGGGCGCCGGATCCCTTCGGCGAAACAAGGGAGACGGCGCGAGATCGACCTCATCGTCTGTACGACACGGGCGATCTACCTGATCGAGGTCAAGAACTGGTCGGGGCGACTCGACCTCCGCGGCCATTCCTGGCGACAGACCAGGCGCGGAGGCGACGTGGTCGATCACGGCGACTTGCTCGAGTCGAATCTCCTCAAGCGAGACGCCGTCGTCGAATACCTCGCCGCCCGAGGCTTGACCCTTGACGACTCATTGATCCGAGAACACATTGTCCCCAAAATCATCTTCATGAACCCGAGGCTTGATCTCGATCCGGCGATCGAAGCACGCTCCGAGGTCATCAGCCGACGCTCGCTCGATGCGTATCTCAACCAGCCCCGTCCGCAGAGTTTTGCCGAGCAGATTTTTTCCTCCGTGGTCGACTTCTTCCTCAACCTGGAGTCGGGAAGCCAGGGGCAGCCCTCGACTGCTCGAACGAGTCCGATCCCTCGTCACGAATTCAAGACGATCGTGAGCTTGCTCTCCGAGACCGGCACCTGGGACCGGCTCCACTATTTCGGCACCCGAGTCGTGACGGGCGACCTGATCGGAATCGTCGCGGGTCCGGAGCGATTGTCGAAGTCCGAGGTCGCCGAGCGATCGAAAGGCCGCCCGATCCGACTCCGGTGGACGCGGGGCCGACTCTGGGGCCTGTTCAAGGCCATGACCGGCGTCGGTTCGCTGGGGACGCTCAACCTTGGAATCCATCGCATTCGGCTCTCGACCCACGACACGCTGACGTTCCATGTCGTCGGGGAGAAGACACCGACCGAGGTCAGGCTCGTCGACTTGGATCGAGTCAGCCTTGGTTAGTAACCCAGGCCACTCGCCCCTACTTCACGCCACGCTCGGAGTGTCAACTCCAGGTCATTCGCGACGGTCTTATCCACGCACGGCCGGGTCGCGAGGGGGAAATTCGCGAGAACGCATTTCCCGCTTTTCTCGTTCGACGTGCGCGAACCGGTCTTCAATGTTCGTGTTTGGCCATTTTTTGCCGATTCATTCCACCGCATTCACGTCGGATCGGCACTTGGGACAGGCCTGAGGTTGGGATGCGAACGCCGTCGAACGCATGTTTGGAGTTGATTCCTAACAACACCATGTTTGCCAACTCGGGACCGTTGTTCTAGAATTTGATTGCGGAAGTCTTGTTTTCTATTGGAAACGATAGGCCAAGAACCCAGGCGCATCATGAGCCACGAGTTCGATCGGCCCAACTTCAAGAACATCGGCGACCGGTCCGTCCGGTTCGATCCGCCACCCTGCGCCGAGGGCGAGCCTTCTCCGGAATCGCTCGGCCTTCTCGACCTCTTCCGGGCCTGGATTAGGCAATCGCCCCAGGATCGCCGGAGCATGCCGCGGCATCCCGCGCACGACATGGAGATCTGGGTGGGCTGGAAGCGTAAGGAAGAAGCGTTCTTCGCCAGCCCTGCTCGACTGGTCAATATCAGCCGAGGCGGAGCCCTCGTCTCCGTCACCGAGCCCCCTCCCCAGGGGGAAATGGCCTGGCTCTACCTCGGCGAATCCGACCCGACCGACTGCCTTCAGGCCAATGTCCTGGAAATCAAGCGCACACGCGAGGGCGGCTCGTTCGCTCGGCTCGCCTTCGGCGAGCCTTGCCCCCATAAGTTCTTCGAGGCTGCCGTCTGCAAGCTCCCCCCCTTGAAAGCCCGGGAAGTCGTTCGGCCTCGCCCGACCGAGAACGAAACCTGACCGGTCCGGCGATCGGCCTTGAACGACGAGCCAGGTGTTTGAAGCGTCCGAGCGCGAGTCTCCCTCGACGAGCGAGTGGTGAATTCCTTCGCGGGCGCCTCGGCCCTATCCATGCGAGGCAATGGGGCCGCCGGTACGGTTTCCTGATCCGCGGGATCCCACGACCTCCATTGCGATGACGCCTGACGTTACTGGCCCCCCGTCGCGACCGACAAGGGTTCGGCGACGTGTTCCAGGGAGGTTTGCTCCGCCTTGACGCCGAAACAGATCACGGCGACAACGGCCAGGAGTAAGAGGGCCGAAGCGATCAGGTAGCCGTAAAACAGGTTCGTGCGGGAGCCGGTCTCGATCAGGTGCCCGAAGAGCCAGGGGGCCAGGACTCCTCCGACTGCGGTGCCGAGCGCGTAGAAAAGCGCGATCGCCATCCCTCGGAGCTCGAGCGGGAAGATCTCGCTGACGGTCAAATACGCGGAGCTCGACGCGGCCGAGGCGAAGAAGAAGATCACCGTCCAGAGCGCGGTCTGCGAGGTCGCCGACAGCATCCCCGCCGCGAAGAGTCCGCCGGTAATGCCGAGCAGTACCGCGGAAATCGAGTACGTCGCCGCGATCATCGGCTTCCGGCCGACCGTGTCGAAGAACCTCCCGAGTATGACGGGCCCGAGGAAATTGCCGACCGCGAACGGGAGCAGGTACAGGCCGGTGCGGTCGGCCGGGACCTTGTAGAACCGGCTGAGCACGAGTGCATAGGTAAAAAATATGGCGTTATAAAGGAAGGCCTGCGAGACCATCAAGGAGAGGCCCAGGATCGATCGGCCGAGGTACTTCTTGAACATGGTCCGGGCGATGAGGCCGAAGCCCACCTTGCCGTGGGGACGGATCGTCATTTTTTCGCCGGAAGGGGCCTCGAGGGGCCGCTCGCGGCCGATCGTTTCCTCGATGCCCCCCACGATGCGCTCGGCCTCGTCGGGGAAGCCGTGGGTGAGGAGCCACCTCGGGCTCTCGGGGACGTGCTCGCGGAGGAACAGGATCCCGAGGCCGAGCAACGCCCCGATCCCGAAGCCGACTCTCCATCCCAGGTTCACGGAGAGGATCCTCGGGTCGAGCAGGACGAGCGTCGCCAACGAACCGACCGCGGCCCCGATCCAATACGTCCCGTTGATTGCCAGGTCGACCTGCCCGCGCACCCGGGCCGGGATCAACTCGTCGATCGCCGAGTTGATCGCCGAATACTCGCCCCCGATCCCCGCCCCCGTGAAGAAGCGGAAGATCGCGAAGCTCCAAAAATTCCAGGAGAACGCCGTCAGGAACGCGGCGGCAACATACACGCCGAGCGTCACCATGAACAGCTTCTTGCGTCCGATCCGATCCGTCAGATAACCGAACACGAGTGCCCCGAGCACCGCGCCGGCCAGGTACGACGAGCCCAGCAGGCCGATCTGCTCACTGGAGAAATGCAGGCTGTCGGGATGCTCGAGGACGCTGCTGATCGCCCCGACGAGAGTCACCTCGAGCCCGTCGATGATCCAGGTGATCCCCAACGCGACGACGACCCGCCAGTGCCAACGGGACCACGGGAGCCGGTCCATCCTGGCGGGGATGTCGGTCTCGAACTCGTGCGCTCGCACGGGAGATACGGTGCTCATCGAGGGCCTTCAATGCGTGGCCTGCGAGGTTGTGGAGCCGTCGAAACGACAAGAGAAGTCGAGCGGTCGACTTTCTTCAAACCTCTCAGCAAACGCCAGGCCATCGCGAAGCCTCACTGACATCGGATGATCGAAGCCCAAGGCCGATCACTCGGGGTGCTCCCAACGGACGACGTTCGAAGGAACGATTGCAAGCCCGAAGCGCAACCGAGTGAATCTGTTGATCAAACACAGCATCACTCGATTGCGCTTCGGGCTTGTATTTTCGGGACAGCCCGTTGCTCAAGCAAGCCAGCGGAGCTTCGAGACGCGGCCGGTCGGGACCCACTCGACGACGTAGATGTTGCCGTCCTTGTCGAAGCAGGCATCATGCGGGTGGACGAACTTGCCGGGTTGCCACAGGGAAGGGTCGGCGCGCACCTTGAAGCCGTCCAGGACGAACTTGGTCCACTCGGGGTCGTAGCCCAGGTGGGAGAGGACCTGGTTCTCGTTGTCGAAGAGGGTGATCCGCGCGTGCAGGTCCGGGCAGAGCAGGATGTCGCCTCGGATGTCGAAGTGGGCGGGGAAGCTGACGTCCTTATCGAAGCGGAGATGTTTCCCGTCCGTGGTCATGTACTGGAGCCGGTTATTCGCCCGATCGGCGACGACCAGTGAGGGGACTCGGCCCGGCCGGTCGTCGAGCCAGAGACCGTGCGGGGTCTTGAACTTGCCGGCCTCGTCGCCGGTGCCGCCGAACGTCCGGACCCATTGGTCGGACTTGTCATATTGATGGATATAGTTCGACCCGTAGCCGTCGGCGATGTAAAAACCCCCGTCGGGGGCGAAGGCCACGTTCGTGGGGCTGTACTTGGCCGAGGGGTCGTCGTAGACGCCGGGCTCGGGAGGACGACCCTTGGTCCACGCCGGTTCGCCCAGAAGGTTGGTCTTCACGACGATCCCGTGGGCGACGTCCGAGAGGTAGAGGTACTCCTGCTGACCTTCCTTCCGGAGGTCGATGCCGTGCCCGCCGCCGTGGTACTCCTTGCCGAACGACCGGACATATCGCCCCTGCGGGTCGAAGACGACGACGGCGTCCACGGGCGTCGGAGTCTTGGAACGGTGCTTGATGTAGATCAGGCCGTCGGCGTCGATTGCAACACCGTGAGTCTCGCCCCAGTGGAACCCGTCCGGGAGTTCGCCCCAGCCGTGGATGACTTCGTATCGATATCGGCCTTCGCCGATGATCGGGTTCTTACTCCCCGACTTGTCCTGCGCCCCCACGAATGCGGGGGCGAGCGACGTGCCCGCGACGGCGATCCCGGCCGACTTGATGAAGTCGCGACGCGATGCGCTGGAAGGCTGGTCTGACATGGTCGGTTGCTCCCGAATGCGGAGACTTCCCCGGGATCTCCCAGGAATCGAGCCGCGGCCTTTTCGGCGGAAAGGTTGCGAGGCGTTTCGGCTCAAAACAGGGCGGCTGCGAGTTGGCGTTGATAGTTGCTGACCGTCTCGGCGTCGTCCATGACGCGGAACATCTCAACCATGAGCTTCCTGGCGGGCTCTCGGATTTCCTTGCGACCGCGTTCGACGAGCGCAAGACAAAGGTCGAGGGCTTCGACGAATTCGCCGACCGAGGCCAGGGCGACCGCGAGTTCGAGGTGGCGGGTGGGGTCGTCGGGGTCGCCGGCGACGGCGGCACGGCAGGCGTCGAGGCCGCCCGATTCTCGGGATCGAAGCTGGAATGAGAGCAGAGTCTTGAGACGCTCGGCCTCGGGCTCGAGCGAGGCACGCGAGTCGAGTCCGGCGACGATCGCCTGGACCTCGTCGAGTTCGCCTCGGGCCAGGAGGAGCTTCGCGAGGGCGAACTTGAGCGCCAGGACCTCGCCTCCGAGCGCGATCGCCTCGCGGTACCGGGCCGCGGCCGCCTCGGGATCGGTCGGCGCGAGGCGTTCCGCCTCCGAGGCCAACACCTCGCCCGGGGTCGGGAATAGCCGCTCGAGCCAGCTCCGGATCGCCGATTCGGGGAGGACGCCGACGAACGAATCGACGACCTTCCCGTCCCGGAAGCCCAGGACCGCAGGGATCGAGCGGATGCCGAAGCGTGCTGCGATCTCAGGGGCCTGCTCCGTCTCCAACTTCACGAGCGAGAGCCGCCCCTCGAATTCGCCGACCACCCGCTCCAGGACGGGGGCCAGGATCCGACACGGCTGGCACCAGCTCGCCCAGAAGTCCACGACGACCGGGCGCGCTTTGGACGCCTCGATGACGTCCTTGTCGAAGGAATCCTGATTCGAGTCGATGACCGTCGGTGTGTTTGCGCTCATGGACTCGAGCGTATCAGATGGGAATCCGAGAGCGTAGATCGAACTGACCCGGGGAACCGATCGCAACATGAAGTGAGGACCACGACCCTCATCCAAGTCTTTGTTCAATGCGTCGGCAAGGATCGAATCCCGCCGCCATCGACCTCGCACCATTCGACGCGAAGGCGGCCAGGCCGAATCTCGGGGCGAGGGGATAACTCACGACGGGTGCGTCCCATGCGCCGGGATTCCGAAGGTGGGTCGCCTCCGTGTCAGTGTCCGTGCGGGGCGAGGCAGTACAAGTCGACCGGCGCAGTCGGCTCAGTCCGGTTGCTTCTTTCCCGATTTGTCAGCGAAGTCTCGGTGCGGATCCTTGGCTTGGTCGTAGACTTTTCTAATCGTGGTGACTGGGTAGGACTTGTAGATCCGAAGCAGTCGACGGACCTTCGCATCGAGTTCGGCCGTGCGGGCTCCGGCATGATAGGAGGGATATGCTCCGCTCGATGCCGAGGCGAGGAGTCCCCGGGCTTGCATCGCCGCCAGGTGGGCTAGCACAGCCCGGAGATCGGCCTGGACGGCCTCGGCCAGGGCCGGGGCGTCCCACTCCCGGTCGGGATCTTCTCCCAGTACCCGAAGGAGCTCGAGCTGGTCGATCGACTCGACGTTGTTATTGAGGAACATCGTAATGTCATCGGGGAATGGCTTCAACGTCTCGACCCCTTTGTGACGATGCCCTCGTCGTGGCGGCTCGAGTCCGCCCGTCGCCCGAGTTCACGGGCTCGGCGTCACGTCTCAGCCGGAGCCGTGAACGTTCCCGCCTCGTTCCACTCGGCTGTCTGAGGATCTCGCTCGAGGAGGCGTTGTGCCGCTCGGCCCGTCGGGAGGCGACCGTTGGCGGAGTCACCTCTCCTCAAGTTGAAAGCGGTGTGGCTTCGGACGGAGAGACGCGTGAGAGCCAGGCGAGAAATGCCGCGACCTCCTGGGTGTTATCGACGCGGTATCCGGCCCAGGTCGGCTGGGGGGGGCCGACGCGGGCGGTTACGAATCGACCGATCTCCGTGAACGCGTCCTCGTCGGTGCGATCGTCGCCGAGATAGAAGGTCAGGGCCTGCTCCAGACCGAGGCGTTCGCGGATCCAACGGATCGCACTCCCCTTGTTCCAGTCGACACGCGGACGCACCTCCCAGACCATCTTTCCTCGGAGCACGCGGAGGTGGGGGTGATCATCCGGCACGGTTCGCCGCACGACCCGCTCGACCTCGTCGCGGTGCCAAAGCCGGACGCGGCGGTAGTGGACGGAGGCCGTCAGCCCCTTGGGCTCGATCAGGACGCCGGGGAGATGGGCTAGCCGGCCGGCCAGCGCGCTGACGACGCCGGTGGTCTCCCGCCGGAGACGTGCGGCCGTCGTCTCGTCGAAGTGGAGGCCTCGGGCTTCGATCTCCAGGCCGTGGTTGCCGGCATAGATCAACCCGTCGATCGGGACCCGTTCCCGGACATCGTCGAGCGCCCGGCCGCTGATGAGACCGAGAGTGCAATCCGGCCTGAGGGCGAGTTGCTCTAAGGATCCCCGCGTTGCTTCGGGCAGCCGGGCGAGTGCCGGGCTATCCACGATCGGCGCGAGCGTGCCGTCGAAATCGAGGAAGATCGCCAGGTGTCCGGCCGCGGCGACGGCCGCACCGATCTCGTCAAGCGCCTCGAGCAATGGCAAGGGCACGTCCATCGGGTGCTCCGTTCGGGAGGGGAAGGGCGTCGATCGACGGCGAGGTTGTCCCACTGTTCTCCTCCGGCTCGATCCGCAGCAGTGTCGAGACGATCTTGCCCGCCCAGCGGTACACGTTGTTCTCGGCCACGGCCTCGCGGAGCCGCCGCATCCGGCGGGCTCGCTCCTCCCTGGGCATCGTGAGCGCCTCGTGCATGGCGGCCGAGAGCTCCTCGACGGCGAACGGGTTGACTTGCAGCGCGTCGGACAGCTCCCGTGCGGCGCCCGTGAATCGGCTGAGCACGAGCACGCCGTCCCCGTCGAACCGGCTGCCCACGAACTCCTTGGCGACCAGGTTCATCCCGTCGTGTAGCGAGCTGACGACGCAGCAGTCTGCGAGGCGATGGAGCGCCATCATCTCGTCCTGGTCGAAGTGGCGCTTCTCGTAGACCACGGGGCGCCAGGCCCCGGTGCCCCACCGCCAGTTGATCCGCTCGACCAGGGCGTCGATCTCGTCGTCGAGCTGCTGGTAGGCGCGGATATGTCCGCGGCTCGGGACGCCCACCTGGGCGAACACGAGCCGGCCGCGGTACTCGGGCCGGGTCTCCAGCAGATGGTCGATCGCCCGGAGCCGCTCCGGGATGCCCTTGGTATAGTCGACACGCTCGATGCCCAATCCCAGGAGCTTGCCGTCGAGCTTGAGGCGGTGCCGCCAGCGTACGGCCTCACGCTCGACCCCGGGGCTCGCCGCCGCGGCCGACTGTCGCTCGAAGTCGATGCTGATGGGGAAGGGTCGGACCCGCGTCGTGTGTCCTCCCCGCTGCACCTCCGACGCGTCGCGGTCGGTGCGCGACTCGAGGTTTCGGTCCACCGTCTCCAAGAAATTCTGGCAGTGATACCCCAGGTGGAACCCGAGCAGGTCGTTTCCGAGCAGGCCGTCGAGTAACTCCTCTTTCCAGGGGAACGCGCGGAACGTCTCGGGGTTCGGCCAGGGGATGTGCCAGAACTGGGCCACCGTCAGGGCCGGGTTCCGCGCCTTGAGCATCCTCGGAAGCAGGCCGAAGTGGTAATCCTGGATGAAGACGAACGCGGGCCCGTCCCCGGTCTCCTGGATGATCGCGTCGGCGAACAACTCGTTGACCTCGCGGTAAGCCCGCCAGTCGGCGGGGTCGAACACCGGGCGAGTGAAGACGACGTGGCAGAGGGGCCACAGGCCACCGTTCGCAAGGCCATGGTAATAGCCTTCCTCCTGGGTCTTGGTGAGCCAGACCCGCCTCAGGGTATAGCGCGGGCTCTCGGGCGGGACCCGGACGCGGTCGTCCGCGTCGACGGTGAGCCGATCGGCGTCCCCGGATCCGTGCGCCACCCATGTGCCTCCGCAGGCGAGCATCATCGGGTCGAGTGCCGTCGCCATGCCGCTGGCGGGGCGTAAGCACTCGACGACGTCGCCCACGTAGCGGTGGATGTAGGGCTCGCGGTTGGCGACCACGACCAGTTTGAGGCCGCGTAGCCGGGTCGCGATCAACTCGTGCAATGTACTTCGGTCCCACATCTCGGCTGTTCCCCCTGGTAACCAACTCGCCCGCCGCGCGGCGGGCGCCGCCGTTTCGCGGTGGGCCCAGCTGCCGTTGTCCGGCGCGGTCCGGCACCCGCGTCATTCAGGCCGGATCGTCATGGACTTCAAGAATTCGTAGTCATCCCCCGTTCGCTCCTTCGCTTGCCGGGTCATGGGCGTCGGCGGAGACGACGGCCGGACCCCGGCGGCGACGGCCGGGGATGCTTTGGCGAGCTTCCCGGGTCGAGGGGCCGAGTCCGTTTCCTCCTCGTCCTCGTCCTCGACCTCGTCGCTCAGCCACGACGCGACCATGTCCTCGGTCAAGCGCTTCGTCGGCCGCTTCCGGGGCCGATGCCTATCCAGCAAGACCGTGAAGTTCAGCGGGCCGATCTCGATGATGTCTCCGGTTCGTAGAGACGCCGGTGCGGCCAGCCTCTGCCCGTTGACGCGCGTCCCATTCTCGCTGCCCAGGTCGTTGATCAGCACGGTGCCGGAGTTGGTCTTGACCTCGGCGTGTCGTGGGCTGACCTCGGGGCTTTGGGGACGCAACTGACACTCGGGGCCGCGCCCGATGAGGAAGCGCGGCGCGGTGATCGCGAGGACACTGCCTTTCGCCCGACCGCTATTCACCAGAAGTTGCATGGGGTGTGCTCCGAACGGCGTACGTGAGGGGATGGGACGCCGCGGTTGCCGACGGCCCGAGATCGGGGCGGCCACGAAGGCGTGACCGCTGGCATCCGCCGACGGGATGCCTGGTCGCCTTCGCGGCCCCTCCGCCGCCGCTTTTCTTTTGCAAGTCGGGACGGGTCCGGCGGCGAGAGGGGCCCACGGGGGCTTTCGGGGTCGTATCGACCCCGTCTTTGACGACGTGTCTTGTCCCTTTAAATACACGAGCGAGCGGTCATCCCCTCTTGATTCGCGAGGGGAGCAGTCTCGGGGCTGGGGCGACGGCCACGATGCGGCCGACGCTCTCGACACGCGCCGACGTCATTCCATCGCTCTATTGTTCGTGCCCGTGCGAGTCAGGTCGATCGGCAATGGGAGAGAAGTGAATCAGGAGATCAGGCCTGACAGGTTGAGTGGAAATGGAGGTATTGGTCAGGGGATTCCCTGAGGCTCGCCACATGGCCAGGGCCGGACGAGCGTCTCGACGGGCCTTCGGACCTTCTCAATCCGGCGCGAGCCAACCCTCGCGGAGGGCGTATCGAACGACTTCCGCACGGCTCCTGAGGCCGAGCTTCTCCATGGAGCGGAGTTTATGCGTTTCGACCGTCTTCACGCTGATGTCGAGCTCGTTGGCAATCTCTTTGTTGCTGAAGCCCTGCGCGACGCAGAGCAGCACCTGGGACTCCCGCTCGGTCAGGTGCGTGCCCCCGGCCCGGCCCGACTCGGGCCCCACGCATGTGATGTCGCCGATGACTTTGCCCGCCAGGACCGGGTCGAGGTAGACGCCGCCGGCGGCGACCACGCGGAGGGCGCGGACGAGTTCCTCGCCCGTCGCCAGCTTGAGGATGTAGCCCGAGGCCCCGGCTTGAAGCATCCGCCGCAGGTGTCCCTTGTCCTCGTAGACGGTCAGGGCCAAGACCCTGAGCTCCGGCCGCACCCGCTTCAGTCGTTCGGTGGCCTCGACACCCGACAGCCCAGGCATCGAGACGTCCATGACCACCACGTCCGGACGGAGGTCGGCCGCCTTGCGGCAGGCGGTTTCGCCGTCCGATGCTTCTCCGACCACCTCGACATCGGGCTGCGCGTCGATGAACGCCTTCAAACCCTCGCGGACGACCGCGTGGTCGTCGGCCAGCAGCACGCGTAACTTACCCATCGGACGGCCTCGTGCTTTCTTCCCGCAGCGGGACCCGTATGAAGAGGGTTGTGCCGCTCCCTCGCACGGACTCGACTTGGAAGGCGCCTCCGACCGCCTTGACTCGCTCCTTCATGCCGATCAGCCCGAGCTTCCGCCTCGTGCGCAAGGGGTCCGTCGCGGTTTCCGGGTCGAAGCCCACGCCGTCATCCTCGATGATGACGAGTACGTCGGCCTCGTGTCGATTCAGGATCAGGCTCACCCGGCTCGCTCCCGAGTGCTTGGCCACATTGGTCAGTGCCTCCTGCACCACCCGATAGACGGTGGTCTCAACCTGGGGGGGAAGGCGGCCGTCCCCAGCCCCCGTGCATTGGAACTGGACGCGTACGCCGGAATGCTCCGACCACTCCTCCGCGTAGTCCGACAACGCCCCGGGTAGCCCCAGCTCATCGAGCGCCGCCGGGCCGAGCTCCCAGGCGATGCGGTGCATGTCATGCCCGATCCGGCGGGTCAGCCCGAGCAATCCCTGTAGCTTCTCCGGCAGGTTCTCTCCGGCCGGCAAGGACCCTTCGAGGGACTCCAGCCCGAGCTTCAGGGCCGTGAGCTGTTGCCCCATCTGGTCGTGAAGCTCCCGGGCGATGCGGACGCGCTCCTCCTCCTGGACGACGACCAATCGCCGGAGCAGGCCGTTCCGCGCCTGTTCGACCAGCCGACGCTCGGTCACCTCGGCGCGCAAAGACTCGTTCGCCCGGGCCAGGTCGGCCGTCCGCTCGGACACGCGCCGCTCCAACTCCTCGTGCGCCCTGATCAGGTCTTCCTCGGCGAGCTTGCGGGACGTGATGTCGTAGAGGACCGCCACGGCCGCGATGACCGCGCCGCCTTGGTCGTGGATCGGGGCGGAGCTGACGCTCACGGTGCCCCACTCGCTGGCGCCCCGGGGGCATCGGACCTCTTCGTTCTTGACGACCTCACCGGTCGTCAACGACCTCACGAGCGGCCATTCGTGCGGCAGGTACGGCTGACCGACCTTGTCGAGCAGTTCGTGGACGCTATAGCCCGAGTCGTCGGCCGTCGTGAGCGGCCGCCGCCAGATCTGTTGCGACTGCTCGTTGGCGAGGACGATCTGCCCGGAAGGGGCCTCGGCGATCACGACCCCCGCCGGCATCTGCCGCAGCACGGCTTCCAAACGGCCTCGAGCGGTCCTGATCTCGTCGACCAGGCGCTCGCGCTCCCCTTCCATTCGTCGACGCTCGACGGCCTCGCGTTCCAGCTCTTCGCGGCGTTCACTGGCCTCGGCCGCGCTCGCCTCGGCACGATCCTGGGCGGCGTGCATCATATGCGTAAAGAAGGCGATCGCCAGCCCGACGAAGAAGTACGTCCCGGTGTTCGCCAGGTTCAACTCGGAGAAGGCTTTTTGTGGGGCGATGAAGAACCAGTCGGCCGCGAGATACCCGAGCACCAGGGCAAAGAGCGTCGGACCGAGACCTCCCCACCAGGCGGCGGCGGTCACCGAGATGTAGAACGTCGGAAAGGGCTGCCGATCGCTGAGGACGGGGGCCAGGAGCTGGCGTGCCAGGACCGCCAGCGACACGAAGAGTGCGGAAGTCGCGTATCTCACGAACGGTGGACGTTGTCTCAGCTTCGACCCGCTCGAAGGCATCGCATCATGACCTATGACACGCGGTTTTATGTGACAGCCGCCCACAACCCATGGAGGAGGGCTGGAGCGTGCTCGCCGGTACAGGCCGCGGTGGGCCACGTCGATCCGTCAATCCCCGCGAGGTGCGACCGAACGCCATCCTAGTCCTTAACCAAGCGTACCCGGCGCGGTTTGGCGGGAAGAATTCGACGAAAAAGCTCGAAATCCTCGGCGTTTTCCGGAGTAATGGGGATAGCAACACAAACCCACGACCCGGTCCACGCGAGGATTTCGAGTGAATCCCACCATACGAGCCCGGCTCATCTCCCGCAAGCGTCGCATCGAGCAACGACTCGACAGGCATGACCTGCGCGGCATGGAACGCCCGATGTTTACCGCCTAGTCAAGCGAGTACGCTCGGCGCCCCCCGGCGAACCGCAATGGAAAGGGGCCGTCGCTTCGCGATGGCCCCTAGGGGTCCCGTCGGGCGGGGCGAGGAGTCATCGGACAGGGGGATAGTAGTAGCGGGCCAGGGAGCGCTGATAGGTATCGCTCATGAACGGCCAGGTCCAAGGATCATTCGGGCTCCCGTAGGGTCGGCCGAAGTAGGGGAAGTCGTTGTAGCCCTGGCCGACCGGAAGATACGGAGGAGAGGTCCAGACCGGCGTGGCGGCGGAGTACGTGGTGACGACCGGGGCGTACGAGAGTCCCCAAGGGCTCGCCGGCGCGGCGTACCACGAGGAGTAGGTGATGACGCCCTGGGCCTTCGCGCCGGACGACGAGCCCAGCCAGGCGGCCGACGCGATCGTCAGCGCGAGCAACGTGGTTTTCTTCATGGTGTAGTCTCCAAGGGGAGTCGGACGAGGACCGGATCGGCCGGGAAAGGATGGAAGGCAAAACGCATTCCCCTTCATTCTTCCCAATTGAGATTATCCCACGAAAATCCCTGGGCGGCATATTTTGCCACGAACATGAGGCGGTCCTGTGGATCCCATCCGCAGGTCGCTCGCGGACACCGAGAACCGGGGGGCCTTGCCGAGCTGCCTCAACGGCCCTTGGGGGCGGAGCTTGCCAGGCCTTCGACGAACGCCAGGACCTGCAGGAACGGCCTCTCGGCGTAGAGACCAAACGACGGATGCTTGGAGAGCTTGGCTCGGGTCGTTGCCGGAGAAGACAAGCCGCACAGGAACCGGCTCAGGGCCCGGGCCGTTTGCAAGCCTCGATGTCCTTCGGCGCGGATCCGTTCGATCGACTGCTGCTCCTGCGTCCCGAAGACCTGTCGAGCCGGCTTGGGCAGGGGGCGAGGAGAGTGTCCGAGGCATCGGTCGCAATGGCCGCAGCCAGTCGGGAGCGACTCGCCGAAATAGGCGAGGAGGAGACCCGTCAAGCAGGCCGGCGACTGGGCGTAGTCGAGGACCTTTTGGACTCGAGCGATGTCGCGGTCTTCCCGTTCAATGAACCGTCTGACGAGCGACTCTCGAAGGCGACGCAAGTCCGGTTCGAGGCCGGTCTGCCGATAACCGAGGCGGACCCCCGAGACCTGGATCTTCAAGTCCCCCTGCTCTTCCAGGTGATTGAGGGCCGTGGTGATCCGCTCGCGGGGCTCGGCAAGGGCGAGCGCCGCGGCCTGGGTGTCGATGGTGAACCAGATCTTCCCCTTGCGGGCCTGCTGGAAAACACGCTTGAGGAATGACGCGCGACGCTCGTCGAACCGGGCAAGGATCTCGGCCGAGGGCCGCAACGGCTGGAATTTGTACTCGGCGAACGACGGCCCGGTCGCCTCGATGACCCCTTCGAGCTCGAGGTAGGTCAGGAGGGTCTGGACGACCAACGGCCGGATGTCGTGCGACTGAGAGAGGTCATAGGCGGAGACGTCGAACTGAGGGCCCTGGCCGAGCACTTCGTCGAGGAACGAGCCGATCGCTTCGGGCGTAGGCGTGTCGCCGAACGTGAAGTTTTCCAGGGTGATGACGTCCTCGGCACACGCGAACAACTCGCAGCGTGCGGGCCCGCCGTCGCGCCCCGCCCTCCCGATCTCCTGTGCGTAGTTCTCCAGGCTCTTGGGGAGGTTAAAGTGGTAGACCGCGCGGAGATTCCCCTTGTCGATCCCCATCCCGAACGCGATCGTGGCGACCACGACGCCGGACTCGGACGCCATAAACCGATCCTGGATCGCATGACGGCGGTCGTCGGGGAGCCCGGCGTGATAGGCCTCGGCGTCGAGCCCCTGGCCGACGAGGTACTCCGCGACCTCCTCGGCCGTCCGCTGCAAGGTGACGTAGACGATGGCCGGTCCCCCCGCGCCGGCCTTCATACGCTCGAGCAATTCCCGCCGGCGCTCGTCCGCCCGGCAAGGGGTCGCGTGCAGCTCGAGGTTGGGCCTGTGGAACCCGGTAATGACGACGTCTCGGTCGCCAATCTCGAACGCCCGGGCGATGTCTCGGGCGACGTCGGGTGTGGCGGTCGCGGTCAAGGCAAGGACGCGTTCCGCCTTGATCTCCCGGGCGAGCCGCGCGAGCTTCATGTACTCGGGACGGAAGTTGTGCCCCCATTCGCTGATACAATGGGCCTCGTCGACGGCCAAAAGCGAGACCTTGCGTCCGGCGAGCGTCTGGAGAAATCGTCCACCCGCCAGACGTTCGGGGGAAACGTAGAGGAGTTTCAGGCCTCCCCCACGGACTGCGGAAAGGACCTGCCTGGCCTCGACGGCGTCGAGGCTCGAGTCGAGTCGAGCCGCCGCGATGCCGTGTCTCTCCAGGAAATCGATTTGATCCTTCATCAACGCGATCAACGGCGAGACGACCACCGTCAACCCTTCCAGGATGAGGGCCGGCAGTTGGTAGCAGAGGCTCTTGCCGCCGCCGGTCGGGAAGACGGCCAGGGCCGAGCGGCCTTCCAGTAGTGACGCGACGACCCGTTCCTGGCCTTCCCGAAAGTCGTCGAAGCCGAAGGTCTGTCGCAACAACCGACGTGCGTCATCCAAATCCGACACGAAGTCACCTCCCCGAAGGCCCTCCGATCTCAAACATGAGTCGCATGGGCGTTTGTTCATTGTCGAAGACGCGACACACGCGGGGAAGGCCGAATCGCAATCTCCGTCGCAGTTCGCGGCGTGGGTTCCTCGGGCCGAGCCCGTGATGCTGGCTCGTCAAATCGTTCTCGCCACGCGATACTCTACCGCCATACGCGAATGAAGCGTCGGAATCCGCCGTGTTGCTCGGCGTCTCCTCCTCCGCTCTCGAACGGGGTGACCCTCAGGAGTGTCGCGGATGTTTGCGGGGCCCGTTGCACATTTCGAGTTGGTGAGACTCGCGAGGCGCGGGAGGTTCTTCTCGCTCCGTTTCGGCTTCGGGCTGATCCTTCTCGCGATCGTCGGGATCAATTATTGGAGCCTGTTCGGGTTTGTCTGGTTCGGGAACGATCTCGGCACGGGAGAGGTCTCGGGTCGGCAACTGACCTGGTTCGCCCGAGCGCTCTTCACGTCGATGACCTTGGCGCAAGCCGTGCTCGTGCTCGTCCTGACGCCGGCGGTGGTCGCGGACGCGATTGCCTCCGAGCGACATCGCAAGACCTTGCACGACCTGTTGACGAGCCGGCTCAGTGGCGGAGAAATCGTACTCGGGAAACTCACGGCGCGACTGTTACACATCGCGACCTTCCTCGCGGAGGTCTTGCCGATCTTCAGCCTGTTGACGCTCCTCGGCGGAGTCGATCCCGAGGGACTTGTCTGGAGCATCGCCATCGTCGGGGCCTCGGCGCTATTCCTCGCCGGCCTGTCGATCCTGGCTTCCGTCGAGTTGCGGCGGCCGCGCGAAGCCATCGTCTTGGCGTACTCCTCGGCGGCCGTATGGCTCATCCTGCCGGCACTCTTGTCGAATGGCTTCGGTGCGCTCCGAGGTGGAGACCTCCTGGGTCCGCTCAGCCCTCGCACGTTGCTCGTTCTCGACTGGATCGAGAGGGGGGTCGAATGGGCTTGGCCACCCAACCCGTTCTTGATCCTCGGGGACTTCGACTTCATCGGGTCGGGGGATCTCGCGGGTCTCCGGTCGCGGGCGGTCTGGGCGATCGTTCGTTGGCTCGTCTATGGATCCCTCGGTATCGCGCTAGCTGCGGGCCGACTTCGGATCGCCTCACGCCGCAATGAGGGGACCGGGGTTCGGAGGGCTCTCTCGAGAAAGGAGTACCGGAGCGCCTTCTCACGCCGGGCCTGCGGCGATGACCCCGTGTACTGGAAGGAAGCCTTTTTCTCACGCCGTCCCCGGGGATGGTTGAGGAGGCTCGCGAGATTCGGGATGTTGCTGATCCTGGCGGGTGTTCTCGTCTGGGCCTTGCTCAACTCGATCGAGGCGTTTCAGGAGGTTTTGAGGTCGGGATATGGGTTCGTCGATAGGTCCAGCTATCAAGGGCGCTACTCGTTCAATTTCGTGATCCGCTACGGGGTGACGCTCCTGTTCGTCTGCTGGATGATCCGACTCGGGACGGCTCTCGCCTCGGGGATTCCCTCGGAACACGAACAGGACACCTGGGTGGGCCTCCTCGCGACTCCGTTGGATGGCGCTGAGATTGTGAAGGGAAAGATGCTCGGTCCGCTCCGGGCTTCGGCCGCCTTCGGCGGCGCAATCGTGGCGCTGGGCTTGCTCGGGGCGGCCTCGGGAGCGGTCCATCCTTTGGGGGTGGTCGCCGCCCTGGTTTGCGTGGTGTTATTTACCTGGTACGTGATGTCCCTCGGGATCACCATCGCGATGCGTTCCAAGACGGTATGGAGAGCCCAGGCGGCCGTGCTTGGAATCCTGATCGTCCCGCACGCGTGCTGTCTCGTGCCTTCTCCGTTCGTCTTCCTCGCCGCGTCGCTGTTTTCTTACGACGAGGTCGACGGCCAACTCCTGAGGATGCTCGTCAATGACGATGGTTCGTTGACGTTGATGTTCGCATATATTGCGTGTGCATTGGCGGGGTTCACCGCGTTATCGACCGTCATGACTCGCCGAGCCTTCCGCAACTTCGACCGCGTGGCCGGCCGACCTTTCCGGAAGATTCAGCCGATCATTGACTTGGGTCTCTTGGAAGTTGGACAGAAGAATCCCTCAAATCGTCCCCGATCTTGAGCCCGCGCATTTCAACGATCGAAATCGACGGCACGAGGCCCAGAGCATCAGTCCGGAAGTTCCCCCGAGCTGGGCGTGAAGGTCTGGCTCGAGGCGGCGAAGCTCCGCTCGTCGGACAAGGGGACGCGGAGCACCTCCCCGCGATATCCGTCGGCGAGGTGGACGACGAACAAGGACTTACCGTCCTTGGAGAAGCTCGGCGGGTTGACCGCGCACCGGTCGACCAGGATCCGGGTTTCCTCGGTCCGGGCCACGGGAATCTTTCGGCTCGCGTCGAGCTCGAGTGGGACAACCCGGATCTGGCCGTGGGGCTGGTGCGGCAGTCGAGTCTGATAGGCCAGGGTCATGCGGCCGTCGGCGTTGGTCCAGACGGCAGGGAACCGCTCGTCCATGTCGTGCTCGGGCTCAGAATCCGGCCTGGGGATCAGCCGACCCGCCGCGACGATCGACGTGCCCGCCTCGTCGAGCTCCAACCACCAAAGTCTCGAGAACGAATAGACTGTGCCGTTCGTCTCGTTGAGGGGGCGGATCGAGACGATCAGCCGGGCTGCGAGCGTCGGCGAGGAGGACCAGAAGGGATCAGAAACCGTCTCGTGGCCGTCGCCCGGATGGGGGCAGAGCCATTTCAAGGGCCGGGGACCGGGGTTGATCGACAACTCGGGATCGGTCAATGAGCTTGCCCGCGACGAGGGCTCGAAGTTGTGGTGGTAGAGCTTCCCGTCGATGGCCGAGAAGAGGATCCGCGCCTTTGTCCCGGGATACCAGCAAGGCGGCCCCTTGGGGATGATGTCGGTCGTCACTCGGTCGATAATCTCGCCGTCCGGATAGGTGAATCGGGCCAATCCATAAGCCCCCACGACGGAATCGGCACCGACCTTCGTTCGCGTCGCCCAACGTCCCACCGCCTGGGCACGTCCATTGTCGTCGCGGAAGGGGGAGCAACTCGCCATCTCCACCGACTCCCCTTCGGGCAACTTGAGACGGGAGACTCGCCCGTTTTCGATGTCGAGCCAGATGGACTCCCCGGCTTTCTCCGCCATGTACTGGCTGTCGAGGTTTACCCAGGTCGACGCCTGGAGCATTCGCCAGGCCGCCCCTTTGGGGTGGAGACGCGCGACGCCGATGGCGGATATCGTCAGCGCGATCATCATCAGCGCGACCGATCGGAGCAGTGTTCCCATCGTCGTCCCTCATCAGAGCTTTTGGGGAGAGCCGCGGGCTGGAGCACTCCCGACGGCCGATCGACACCCGAAACGGCGACCGAGCCGTTCGGGACGATCCGAACCGGGAGACTCCAGACCTCTTGATACCTGCCTCGGCGCTCGCACACGCCGGACGGGTGAATGTATTTATGTGGCAACACCTCCCCGAGCGTCGCGTTCGCCACGCGGGGGATGCCTGACATCATGAAGCGGACGCTATACGGCGTCGCCTTGGCGGGCCGTGTTCAGGAGGGCGGCTCGCCTTGCCTAGGTTCGACACCGAAATCCGTCGCATCGACCTCCGTGCATCACGCCGGCGGTTGCGGGAGCGGGCCGGGGTTGCCGAATCGGCCTGAACTCCAAGGGGGGGAGGATCGCCGAATTCGTCCTGGTTTTGGCGTCAAAGGCCGGTGTCGGCCTCATCCGCAGCCTCAATCGGTGGGGTTGTTGCCGAAGCTCACGAAGCAATTCACCCAATCGGACATGCATCCACTTGGGTTGCTATTAGGATTGTAGGTTTGACCAGCCCAGGAATCAATCGAGTCGCCGAATTTTTCCGGGACACATCGGTCGTGTTGATGTGGGAAATTAGGGTGATTTGGCTGGGCCTTGGCGGTCAAACGGAGCGGGAAGGAAACGAAAAGGCCGTCGATCCGGTGGGCCCTAGACTTGAGGGCCCGACGGGATGGACGGCCTGATCTTCAAAATCATGGAGTCGGTGGCGAGTGCCTCCGCAGTATCCCTCGTGAGCTTTCGAGGGGACGACCGGGGGCAGTGTTGTGGTGGAGGTCTCAGGACCAGTGGCAGCCCTTGTGGGCGAGCCGTTGATGCACACCGTCGATGACATCACGGCACGTGAGCGAGACACAGGTTTCCTGCGTCGGGCGTTCGTCTCGTCCGATGGGGAGTGGGGTGGTCCGCTCGGACATCAGGCGCTCCTCGATCGTGACACGGGGAGCGACCGTTGCGACGACTTGAAGAGGCATTTCGCCCTCACATAAGCTGGGGAAACCAAAGTAGTAGGGCCCGCATGACGGATGTCCTCATCCGACGCATGCGCGATCCTTTCCCTGCGAAAGGGGGGAGTAAGGATATCGGGAAGGGCCCAAAATCCTGGGAGGTTGCATGTCACCCGGCGACTCGTCGGGTGGTGTACGATCGTCGGCGATCGTCGCGGGAGGTCAGGCCGCTGGCGCGGCGGGACTCCTTGCGATCGGTGGGATCAACAGCAACAAGTTCCGGGAGGCATTCAACCGCTCCGCGGGAGTCGTTCCGGAGAGTTGGGGTCTGACGTCGACCGCCATTTCACCGGACTGAAAGTATTATAGGCCGAAAAGACCTTTCAAAATCAACGGATGATTTTAATCAGCGTGGTCGACTATCCTGTCTACCGTCCGACCCCCCGGACCGTGACTGGGATCTCGACCGTTTTTGTTTCGGCACGCGGGCCGATCGGGTGCAGGATATCGACCTCGAAAGGGCGACCCACGCTGTTCCCGGCCAGATCCTCGAGTGCGGTGCCGACAATCACTCGGTACGTCCCCTCCGTCCAGGGTTTTTCGGGAAGGAATCGCCAGCGCGTTTCGCCCGCCTCAACCGCGATGTTGCCCGCCACCGTGTCGCCTCGGGCGTCCTCGACGTGGATCAAACCCTCGAGGAGGGCCCGGTCGAGCGATTCCGGGAACTTGAGCGTCAAGGCGTCGCGAGTGCCGGCATCGGGCGATTGGACGGTCCAGGACTTCGGGTTGGGCTGGACTTCGTCGGCCGGGCCGGCTCGATACGCCTTCCGGAACGTCTCCCGAAGGGGTTGGCCGTCGGGGTCCGGCCAGGAGCGATCCACTACCAAGGTATACGCAGCACCCGCCACAAGGATCGGTCCTTCTTCCTCGCGAGGTCGAAGTCCGCGCTTGATTCGGCCAGGGTCGAAAAGCAGGGTCAGTCGAGTTCCCGACGGATCCCAGAGCTCTTCGCCGATTTCCAGGAACGGGCGTTCAACCGGCTTGCCCGAGGCCTCAAGCAGGCGGACGTGTTGATACGACTCGCCTCGGCCCATCGGCCTCGAGAAGTGGACGTAGAGCTTCAGGAGGTTCTCGGGGACCTTTTCGCCGCTCGGATCGACCCGGACGACGTAGGCGGGCTCGGCGAGAGGAGGTTGGGGCCTTGTGAACTCGGCGGTGAGGGGGGAATCCTTGCCAGGCGGGGCGTTCGGGAGTTTCTGGGGACGGAATCGGGCCCGGTGGCGTAGACCTGGCTCGAGCGGGAATCGAGGCCGGAACCGGAGGTATTGGTCCTCCACCCGATAGGTCCCGATGATCGGCGGAGGATCCGAGGCAGGGTTTTCTGGGGCGACAACGACGGTGAGGAGCGTCGCCCAGGTTTCGGGCGACCACTCGACCCTGCCGAGCGCCTTCAGGTCGCTGGCGGAGAGTCCGGAGACCTCGACGACGGCGGCCCCTGTCGCCTGGTTGAACTCCCAACGAACCTGATAGCGGGCCGCCGGCGCCGGACGATTGACGTCCGGCGCGTCGGCGGCGAGGAGGGCGATCGCGAGGGCCGCGAGCCCTCGCCAACGTCGGTCGATCATGGCAGGGCGATCGTCTCGAGGTTCAACGCACCGTTGGCGTCGGTCGACTGGACGAGGATCAAGGCGTGCTCCTTATCGAGCTCATCGAGCTGGACCACACCCTTGAGGTCGGAGAGGGTCTCGTAGGTCAACCCTTCTTTGTCGCGGACGGGTTTGGTGATCGCCGGGGTGTCGTCCACGTGCTCGGTCGTGATCTTCATCACGCCCCGGCTGCTGTTGGCGAGCAGCAGGTAGTCCTTACCGTCCTTCTTGTAGACGATGAGGTCGAGGGGCTTGTTACGGTTGCCGAGCTCCGCGACCGTCGTCCCCTTGACGTGCTTGCCGGGCTTGAGGTCGGCGACGGGGATCTTGACGAGCGGGGTGCAGGTGTAGGCCGCGAGCAGGTAAGACTCGCCGTTGATCTTGTAGGACGTGAACGTGCGGACCGGCGAGGACGTCTCGAGGCGGCCGTGGGCTCCGTGGAAGATCTCGACGCTCGTGCCTTCCTTGGTGTCGGCGAACGGATAGGGGACGGACAGGAGCCTGGAGGAGAACTCTTCATTCGACAGTCCGGCGACGAAGACGCGGCCGTCGACGAAGGCGAGGTCCGTGATCACGTCGGCTCGGGGCTTCCGCTGGGCGGTGCCGGGGGTGGGGTTCGGCAAGACGGCCTTGGCGAACGGCACGTTGTCGAGGGCGACGACCTCGACCTTGCCACTGCGGTCGACCCGGACGAGCACCGGGGCGGCGCCGGGGCCGGTCCCTCGGGAGACGGACAGGTAGGCCTTGCCGGAGGCGGGGTTGACCGCCAGGTCACTGATCGTGATCTGCTTCGGCGTGGACCCGAGCAGCGCCGCGATCTTGTCGTTGATCCCTTCGACCTTGAGAGTACCGCCGGCGGAATCCGCCTGCTTGTCCCCGGTGTCGACCGCGAAGATCGCCGCACCTTGCGTGTCGGCGAGGAAGAGCAGCCCCTCGGGGCCGAAGGCCAACGGGCCCGAGGACTTCCAGTCGGGCGCCCCCTTGGTCAGCTCTGCACCCCAACTCGGGAGGCTCGCCAGAACGAGCGCAGCGGTCGTCGTCACCAATCTACTCGCCTTCAGCATCGGCTTCGCTCCAGATCAAGGACGATCGAACTTGGGTGTCGAATCAAAGGTTCGGCCCACGCGAATGTGGGCCGCCGTCTCGAGCGATCGGCCTCGCCTTCCCGGCTCGCCCTCGGCTCCCGCCGAAGGTCCGGGGGGACGTCGCCGTCGAATTTTTGTCGACCCAGGAGAGAAGAGCGCCAGACCGAGTCGACCCTTCCCCGGTTTCTCCCGGAAGAATGGTCCGACACTACTCGTCCTCCCCGTTGGAGGTGGGCTTCCCTCGGCTGGATGCCCACTTGATGACCATCACCCCGCCTATGATGAAGACGAACGGGAAGACCGTGAGCGTCGTGATCGTCAGGACGAAGAGGAGCGTGTCCCTCACACCCGTCTCATCCATCAGGAGAGTCCCTTCGAATTCGTTTCCAATGCGAGCGCCGGATCAAAGCGGGGTCATGGTCGACGTCGAGCCGCAAAGCCTCTCACAGAACCTGTTTTTTTCTGAAAGAACGGGTTTTTGGCACGCGAAACATCGACAACCGCTTCTGGGTTTCATGGGGAATCCCACGGAAACCCATTCTTTGAGAAAAACCAGGTTTCGGGACGAAGACTCAGGTCTTTACGTCGGGTGGACGGTGCCCACCCCACGAAATCCGAGTCGGTTGGTCGCTTTGTTCTCGAGGATCCAGGAGGAACCGCCCGGTCAACCGGGAATGACGGGCTCCGTCTCTTGGGCGACGGGCTGTTGTGGAGGAGCCTCAGCATCGAACACGCCCCGAATGGGTTGATGTCGACCTTCGGAGGTGACGAACAAGCGTCTGACCCTACCATACAGAGCCGCGTTCGGCGACGAAATGCCCTTCCGACGATTCTCGGGCGAATCGTCCCGATCGCGGCGTATGGGCTCGGGTTAACGACAGGCCTTGAGGAACGCGACGAGGTCGGCCAGGTCCTCGGGCGAGAGCTGCTGGTCGAGGCCCGCGGGCATGACCGAGACGGTCCCCGGCCGAATCTCTTCGATGTCGTCACGGGCGATCCGGGCCTCCTCGGTCGGGCCCGTGGCGAGGACGATCTCGTCGGGGGCGTCCTTCCGGCTGACCCCGTTGACGACCTTCCCCTCCTTGGTCGCCACGACCAGGGGCTCGTAGCTCCGGACGAAGCTCGCGCTCGGGTAGACGATCGCTTCGAGGAGGTCGCGGTCGGTGCGAATCTGACCGATGCGTGTCAGGTCGGGGCCGACCTTCCCACCGATGTACCCGATCGAGTGGCACGAGACGCACGCGGCCTTGGCGCTGTTGAAGACCGACTGGCCTCGGCGGATGTCGCCTCCTTGGAGCGAGCTCACGAGGCTCTCGAGCTTCGCCTTCTGCTTCGCGGCGTCGACGTTGAGGGTGATGTAGAAGGCCTCGGATTCCTTCCGGACGGCGTCGCCGAACTTCGCGAATCGGGGCCGCAGCATCTCGGCGCGGAGTGTCGAGCGCACGCGTGACGCCTTCAAGGCGTCGATCAGGCTGAAGCCGAGGTCATCGGAGGTCGATCGTTCGAAGGAGGAGAGGATCCGGTCGAGCTCGAGGGGGCCGATCGTCTTGATCGAATCGACCAGGGCGACCAACTGCTCGGGCTTGAGCGTCGCCCTGGAGAGGACGTCGGCGGCGAGCCCTCGGGCGGCGACCGACTGTTCCGGCTCCGACTGCTCGCGGAGGAAGTCGAAGACCTTGGCGTCGACCTCGGTCAAGCCGCCGGGGACCGCGGCGAGGGCCTCGAGTCGCACCGGGTCCGGGGTCTTGGGATCCGCCGCGAGGTCGAGGAGCACCTTTCCCAGCGCCTTGCCCCCGTCCTTCGGGATCGCGAGGTTTCTGGCCGTCGACACGGCGACCGGGGTCAACGTGGTGTCCCTGGCCGCGATCACGTCCGTCAACCCCTGGATCCAGGACTCAGGGACCGGCTTGAGCCCCGAGCGAGCCATCGCCTCGAGGACGAGCTTCCGCCGGGCCGCAGGGGCCGAGGCGTCCCGTAGCCGCTCGGCGAGCAAAGCATGGAGCGGGGCCGCGGTCGCGAAGCGGGCGAGCTGACGGACGAGGTCGTCGGACTCGGCCTTGTCGGGGTTAGGCTTCGAGAGCCGTTGACCGAGCATTCCGACGAGGGCCCCTCCCCAATCCGGATGCCGGCCGAGGATCCACGAGGCGGTCTCCTTGAGGCGGGCCTCCTTCGTCTCGAGGTTCCGGACGACGGCCTCGGGGCGGAGTCCTCCCCCGTCCATCTGGTCGAGGGCGATCATCGCGGCGCGTCGGGTGAGCGGGCTTTCCGCGTCGAGTCCTTTCTCCGTCGCGCGGGGGTCGGCGATCTCGATGAGGGCGTAGGTCAGCGAATGCTCGAGGATGCGGTCGGAGGGCTTCGTCAGGGCTTCGAGCAACGCCGGCACGGCCGCGCTCCCGCCGACCCGGCCGAGTGCTTCGGCACAGGCCCGGCCGATCTGCGGCGAAGCATCCTTGGCGAGGAGGGCGAGGAGCTTCGGCGAGGCCTCGCGGTCACGGGTCACGCTCAGGGACTGGATCGCCGCGTGGCGAACGCTCTCGTCCGGGTCGTCGAGCGCGGACCTGACAAGGGCTCGGGCATCGGCCGAGTCGATCCGGGTCGCGGCCCAGACGGCGTTCCGCCTCGCTTCGGTCGACTTCGAGGTCGTGAGCGTCGCGCCCAAGGCGGCGATCGCGGGGGCACCCGACCGGCCCAGGACCTCGATCGCCCGGCGGCGGACGTCGGGGCGGCGGTCGTCGAGCAAGACGGCGAGTCCGGGGGCCTTGAGGCTGTCCCAGGCCAGGGCAAGCCCTCGGGGATCCTCGACACGCGGGGCCCCTTGGCGGCGAACCCGGTAGATCGCCCCCAGGACGTCGGGCTTGCTGAGCTGCGAGGTCGGACAGCAGAGCTTGTACCATCCCCCCGTGTCGACCACCAGCAGGCTGCCGTCGGCGTCCTCGATCACGTCGGTCGGGTGGAAGTCGCGGTCCTCGGTGACGACGAAGTCCTCGTCACGCGTCGAGTACGTCGCCCCATTGGGGGCGAGGACGTGTCGTGTCACCTTGCGGAGGTTGAAGAGGGTCGCGAAGAGGTTGTCTCGATAGTCGGCGCCGAACGTGTCGGACTCGTAGCGGGTCAGCCCGCTGGTGGCCGCGGGGCCGTAGTGCACGAGGACCGGCATGACCTCGGGGCTGGTCCGAGGGTGATCGTCGATGACGCTGTGGATCTTGCCGTAGACGCCCCCGTAGATGGCATGAATCATCCCGTCGCGACGCCCGCCTTCGGGGTTCTGCACGAAGGTCGAGGTGAAGAACCGCTCGCCCTCGGGGTTGAACACCACGTCGACCGGATTATCCATTCCTCCGGTCATCACCGGCTCGATCCCCGAACCGTCGGGCCGGGCGCGGAAGATGTGCGCGGCGCGGGTGACGAGGGGCGAACGACCCGGACGCTCGTAGGTCTGGGTCGCGAACGCTCCCTTGCACCAGTAGACCCAGCCGTCGAGGCCGGGATACGGCCCGTGGAGGTCGTTCGCACAGCCGGTGAGCGTCTTACCCTGGAACCACTCCGTCCGCTCGTCGGCGACCCCGTCGCCGTCCTTGTCCGTGAGCTTCCAGATGCTCGGAGGTGCGGAGACGTAGAGGGAGCCGTCGAGCCACATCGTCCCGGATGGGAACATCATCCGGTCCGCAAAGACGGTCTGGCGGTCGAAGCGGCCATCGCCGTTGGTGTCCTCGAGCCGGACGATCCGGTGCGGCCTCGTCTCGAGCTGGACCTTCACGTTCTCGTTCGAGCCCGACGAATCGGCCACGTAGAGTCGGCCCTGCTCATCGAAGGCCCCGACGATCGGCCGGTCGACCAACGGCGCACCGGCGACGCGCTCGATCGTGAACCCGGCCGGGATCGTGAAGGTCCGGCCGTCGATCGTGAACTCGGCCCCTGCGGCGATCGAGCCCGCTGCGAGCATTGCCCAGGCGGCGATCGCTCCCGAGAGTCGCCCTGTCGTATCTCGTCTGTTCATCGGAGTGGATCCTCTCGAGGGCCTGCCCGGCCGAAAATCGGGCCGGGCCGTTGAACCTGGGGGGATGTGAAGGGGGCGATCCGAGCGGTCCGGCTCAGCCCTCGGCGTGGAGGGGGAACTTGATCGGCCTGCGTTCTCGCTTGGATCGGTAGATGGCCGTGAACATGGCGACCACGGTCTTACCGTCTTCGCCCGAGACGAATGGGGGACGGTCTTCGATGATCGCTCGGAGGAAGTCGCGGATCTGGACCGCGTGGTAGTGGGTCGTCGCGCGAACGCTTCGGAACCGGGCCCGGTCCTCGTCCTGGAAACCGGCGAGAAGGTCTTCTTCGCCCGGGATATTCCACAGGTCGTTGAGCGGCGGCTCGTCGATCTCGGAGACGCCGGCGATGAACGTGGCGCCTCGGTCCGTCTCGACCCCGACCGAGGCTCCGTTCGACCCGTGGACGTGGATCCGGCTGAACAGCCCCGGCTTCTGCGAGAGGCTCGTCACGATCGACCCGAGCCCGCCGCTCTTGAATCGGACGGTCGCCACGGCCGTGTCGTCGACCTCGACCTCCGGATGGTTGAGGTTCGCCCAGTCGCCGCTGACCTCGTCGATCTCGCCCATGAACCACTGGAGCAGGTCGAAGGGGTGGGCCGACTGGTTGACGAGCACGCCGCCCCCCTCGGTGTCCCACCGTCCTCGCCAGGGGTCGGACCGGTAGTACGACGGGTCGCGCCAACTGAACATCGAGAAGACGCCGAGGGCCGGCATGCCGATCTTCCCCGCGTCGATCGCCGCCTTCATGCGGAGGACCGGCTCGTAATAACGCCTCTGACTCACGACGCCGAGCTTCGTCCCGGCGGCCTTGGCCGCCGCAATCATGGCGTCGCAATCCGCCAGCGTCGCCGCCATCGGCTTCTCGATCAGGACGTGGGCGCCGGCCGCGGCCGCCCGGATTGCTGCATCCGCATGGAGCGGGTGCGGCGTGCAGATGGTGACCATCTGCACCTTGGACTTGGCGAGCATCTGGCCCACGTCGTCGAACGCCCGGCCGCCATACATCTCGGCGAACGCCTCGGCTCGGGCGCCCGAGGCGTCGCAGACGGCGACGAGCTCCGACTCCGGCAGGTCGCGGAGCGCCTCGGCGTGGATCTGACCGACCTTGCCGCAGCCGACGAGGGCCGTTCGCACGCGTTCCACGTCAGGACTCCGGGAAATACTTGGCGCTCATCGTGCGCAGGAAGGCCAGGGATTCGGCCATCTCGTCCATCCCGTTCATGCCGTCCTCGATGCTGACCCAGCCGCGATAGCCGTGCTGGGCGAGGATTCGGAAGATCGCATCGTAGTCATTGAGACCCCGGCCGGTGACCCCGTGCCGGAGGTTGGCGGAGTATCCGAGCGTCCCGTCGGTCTGCTTCAACTCCTCGAGCGTCGTCCCCTCGGCGAGGTAGCGGTCGCTCGCGTGCATGCTGACGACCCGACCCGCGACGGCTTTGAGGAGTTCGACCGGGTCGTCGCCCGCGACGATCGCGTTGGAGGGGTCGTACTGGACGCCGAAGTATTTTCGCTCGGGGATTGCGGCGAGCAGTTCGAGGAAGACGTCCTGCTTCTGAGCGAATTCGGGATAGCTCCAGAACCCGTCCTTGTAATGATTCTCGAGTCCCAGCACGATGTCGTGCTCCCGGGCGCTCGGCAGGACCTGCTCGATGCACTCGACGACCCACTCGAGCCCTTGCCGACGATCGACCTCGGGATAACGTTGCCCCGACAAAACTCGGCAGACGGCCCCCGGCCCGCCGAGCTTCCGAGTGACGTGGACCATCTGGACTTCTCGCTCGACCGCGCGCCTCCGCGCGTCGGCGTCGGGGTTCGTGAAGTCGGGCGAGCAACAGAGCATCGGCATGACGAACCCCGCCGACTCGATCGCCCCCTTCACCCGGTCGAGGTACGCGTCGTCGAGGCTCGTCAGGAACCCCTCGTACATCTCCAGGCCATCGGCGTCGAGCGACCGCGCCATCTCGATCCAGTCGAAGACCGACATCGACCGGTCCCCGGCGATCGTCTCGAGATAACACTTCGGGAACGCGGAAATCTTCAGGGGCAAGGGTCAAGCCCTCCGGGATGCAAGATCAGAGATCGGCGTGGGAGTGAGTCGAGCAGAACCGATCAACAGATGGCGCGGAATTTCACAGATAAAATCGAAAGTCTTTTTCTTGCTTTGACTTATCTGTGTTCATCCGCGTCATCGGTTGATTATCCTCCTGCTCATTCGATCGGGATGAACTTGGCGCAGACGGGCATCGGGACGGCGAGCTTCTGCCCGGTCGGGGTGAGCTTGCCGGACTCGGGGTCGATCTTGAAGACGACGACCGTGTCGGAGTCCTGATTCTCGGCGAGGAGGAACGCACCGGTCGGGTCGATCCCGAAGTTTCGAGGCGTGCGACCTTGCGTCGGCTCCTGGCCGAGCGAACGGAGCTTGCCCCCCTGCTCGACCGCGAACATCGCGATGCTGTTGTGGCCTCGGTTCGACCCGTACACGAATTTGCCCGACGGGTGGACCTGGATCTCCGCGGTGGAGTAACCGCGCTTGACCCCATCGGGTAGCGTAGAGATCGACTGGATCTCGGTCAAAACCCCGCGCTTGGGGTCGTACTCGAACGCCGCGACCTTACACGTGATCTCGGTGATGACGTAAGCATGGTGGCCGTCCGGGTGGAACGCGAAGTGCCGGGGCCCCGAGACCGGCGCGAGCTTGGTGAACGGCGGGTCGTTCGCGGTGAGCGTCGCCTTGGCCGGGTCGAACCGGTAGACGAGGAGTTGATCCAGGCCGAGGTCGGCGGCGACGGCGAACTTATTGGCCGCGTCGAGGTTGATCGAGTGGCCGTGCGGGGAACCTTGCCGGCGCTTGTCGGCAACCTCGCCGGTGTGCTGGATGAACGTCGAGGCTTCGCCGAGCTGGCCGTCCTCTCCGAGGGGGAACGACGCGACGCTCCCGCCGCCGTAGTTGGCCACCAGCACGGCCTTGCCGGTGCGGTCGACGACGAGGTGGCAAGGGCCCGTCCCTCGGGTCGACTGCTGGTTCAGGAAGGTCAGGCCCCCGTCCTTCGGGTCGACCGCGAAGGCGCTGACCCCGCCCCCCTTGATGCCCTTCACTTCGTCGAGTTCGTTCACCGCATAGAGGAACTTCCGGCTGGGGTGGATCGCCAGGAACGAGGGGCTCTCCGTTTCGACGGCGAGCTTGAGGTTCGACAAGGTCCCCGACGCCGTGTCGAGCTCGGCCGAATAGATCCCCTTGCTCGTCTTCGCGGTATAGGTCCCGAAGTAGACCCGGAACTTCGCGGGCCCTTCCGCCCGGACTTCCGACAGACTGGCCAGGCAAAGTCCGAGGAGCAGAGCCAATCGCCACGCCGAGCCTTCCCACAACGAGTGCATCCCTGGACGCCTCACGGTTAAGAGTCCGAAGCCCCGAGACGACGTCGCTCGGTCGGCCGTTGGACCGGGGGAGGGCTCTAGGTTAACGCCGACCGCCCGCTCCCGAAATGCTCTACCGCGATTTGAAGGGGCCATCCACTTCGGTTTGATCCGCTCGGTTGTGTGCCCGGGCTGTAGCCGAGACAATGCGAGTGCGATCCCAATGATCCCGCCAGCCGGAGTCGGCGGACACCGAAGGGTATTCTGATGATTACTGTCGGCCGTATCGTCGGTTTCCCGCTCGCGATCACGTTGATCCTGCTACCCGGAACCTGTTCGGCGGAAGCAGAGCCCGTCGAAATCGACAACGGAAGGGTCAAGGCTCGATTCATCACGACGGCCGGCGGTGTCCGCCAGGAATTCCTGGCAAAGTCGGGCGAGGGATGGCTCCTTGTTGCGTCGTCCTTCCTCCCGCCGCCATCGTCCTCCCTCGCCGGGAGGCTTTACGATTCCAGCATCGACCCCGACCACCGTCTGATCGTGAGCGAATCACTGACGAGGATCAGCAAGCCGGTTCGAGTGGGTTCGCGCTCGTCAGTCCACCTCAGCGGGTCGCGACACGGCCAAGACGTGGAGTCGACGGTCACACTGGACGACGGTGATCCCTATGTACATATCGAATTCGCGGCGACACTGAAAGGCACACCGCCAAGGTTGGAATCTCTGGTTCTCCCCATCGAGGTCCAGATCGACGGGCAACTCGACTTCGCCCACGCTCCGTCATTCGAGCCGACGGCCGACAGCGTGATTAGTGATCGCGTCTTCTTTTCACCTGCGGCCATCGTGCAGAAGGGGGGAGTTCTCGCCGCCGTCGTGCCCGACCTGGATTTGATCCTTCGGGAAATCGTCTACGCGAAAGAGGCACGGCAACAGACACATCCCAGGATCTTCGCGGTCCCCGTCGACCCATCGAAGATCACATTGCCCCATGCGCTGATCGTGGACGTGAAGACGGACGCCGGCAGGCCGATTATCGGGTACGGGGCGATGGACTCGGTGGTCAATCAGCACGTCTGGTACCGCCATGAAAGCCGGCCAGCGACGATGGTGCGAGAGCTTTCGAGACCTGGCGTTCGATGCGGGTTTGATCTATTCGTCCAGGCGGAGGCCCCGGCCCATCGCGGATATGCGACCGTCTCGCGACACTTGTGGAAACGATACGGCACGCGATACCTCCAACAGCCCCGGCCCCAGGCCATGCCCTTCGACGAGTACGCCAAGGTCTGCTACTCGGCCTACGAGGATTACCAGGGATACGACGTCGCCGGGTCGGAAGGGCTGAACCATCGGAAATTGCCCGACCGGCCGGACCTCAACAGTTGGCAAGAATGGTCTCAGGACGGCAAGCCTGTGGGAGGGTTTCGCCTGTCCGCCCCCCAGTGGTACGACCTGATCTCCTTCTCGGCCTGGTGGAACAACGCCGATGATGCCCGTGGGATGAACGACTGGGGAAAACGACTTGATGACCCGAAGCTCGTCGAGAAGTCTCGTCGGATCGTCAACCTCGCGCTGAGCGCACCGCAGAAAGACGGGATGTTTCCGTCGCTGTACAATCTCAAGGAGAAGCGGTGGATCGGGAGTCTGTGGAACTTTCCGACGACGGGCTACGACCCGGGTCGCGCGAGTCCCTACTGGGATTGGAGCCAAGGTGCATACCACACGGCGGCCGCGAGCCTCACCGCCGGCTACCTGCTCGAATACCATCGAAAATGTGAACGGGACCCGCGCATCCTGGAATTTGCCGAGCGTTACGCCGCATTCCTCCTCAGCCACGTCTCCGAATCAGGGCGGATTCCATCCTGGTTCGGGCCGGATTTGAAGCCGATGCCCGCGATGACCTGGAATGCGGAAGGGGGCGCCCACGCCTGGATGCTCGCGGAGCTTTATCGAGCCACGAAGAAAACCCCGTATCTCGTCGCATCGAAAAAGTTCGCGGGTTTTCTGACGCGGGAGGTCATGCCGAACCAGAAGTGGGCGGACTTCGAGACCTTCTACTCGTGCGCCATCAAGCCCGAGACCTTCTTCGACGCCCGCACCGGCCAGCCGGGGCGTGACACGATGTCGATGCTCTGGGCGCTACAAAGCTTCACGTCGCTCTACGAGACGACCGGTGAGGCCGACTGGCTCGACCATGCGCAGGCCATGGCCGACTACCTGAGCCTTTTCCAGGCCGTCTGGGCCCCTCCCTACGTCATCACCGCTTATCCTTTCGGGGGCATCTCCTCGCAACTCGGCGATGCGGAATGGCTCGACATGCGCGGCCATCGTTTCGCCGGCCCCCTCGCCCGTTTAGGACGACTGACCGGACGTCAGGACCTGATGGAACGCGGCGTTGCCATGAACCGAGCCGCGTTCACGCTCGTCGTCCATCCCCGCCACAGCGCCAATCATATTTACGATTATTCGGATTTTCCTGTCGGTCTCGGGCCGGAGAACATCGACCATGAAGGCTTCCCCCAGAAGCCGCTGAGCTCGGGCCCGAGCTGGTCGAGCGTCGGTGCCCTCACCGGGGCCGCTCAGGTCTCTGAGCAACTCGGCGGGCTTTACCTCGACCTCGAGCATGACCTGGCGGTCGGTGCCGACGGGCTCGCTGTCGAGAGTTTCACTCGCAAAGGTGCGGACCTTGAGCTCACTCTCAATAATCCCTTGGCCACTCTTTCCATGCCCTACGATGCGCCTTACGCCCTCGAGCTGAGGGTGTCCGGGACCAAACTTGAGCAATACCGGCTTTCGATCAACGGTGCTCCGCCCCGAGCCATCACCGCGAAAGAATTTCCTCGGTGCTCCGTCATCGTCGGTCCAGGTCGATCGTTCCGAACGGTGACATTGCCCCTTCATGAGTAAACTCGTTAAGGTGATGCCAAAAATTTTTTGATTGGCGTGAAGTGCTGTGTTTTTCATATTTATTTATTGTCTTAAATAATAATTAGTTATGACGAAAGGTGTTGGGTTGCTCGAGATATTGGCGGCTGATAACGCTGGCCGGGTGAACCCGAAATGTTCGATTTCGACTCGGCGTAGGACGTCACGATCTCATTCTGTGGGATAGGCTGGAGAGGTTGTCGCCACGTCGACAACAGGCCCAGCCTGCGTTGAGACGAGAATACGGGCGGTCGTGCCGGGTACGCATGGATTCAAGTGGGTTTGTTGGGAGGCGGAAATGGCGGATAGCTCTCCCTTGGGAACCATGACTGGTGAGAACTTCCAGCCGGTCCGGATCCATTACAGGATACGGAACCGGGCCGGTCTACTTCAGGGGTTCAAGAAGCTTCGATGTTTGGATTTCGTGGCGCAGGAAAAGCGTTGGGTCTGGCTCTACTCTGACGAGGCGAAGTCGCTTCGATTCTCGAAGTCGCTTGCCCAGATTGAGGAGGGAATGCACCCGATCGTGATCGGTGCTTTCTTCTTGCGGGCCAACGAATCACTGATCCTCGACCTGCGCTCCTGCGAGCGTGCCCTGCTGGCGATTCCGTTCTTCGACAAACATCTCCCAAGGCGAGTCGTCGAGCTGAAGGAAGCCGAGATCGTAAACCGGCTGTTTTCAGGAAATGAGGCGAACCTCAAGCTGACGCCTACGAACCTCTTCGATTCGCAAACCAGCACTGGCGTGGATACCGAGGCCTTGGTGCGTCGACTTATGGAGTCAGCTGCTGAGAGCGAGGATGCGGAAGAGAAGTTCAAAGTGCTGACGGAAGATCTCCGCTCAATGGCGCGAAATCGCTTGCCGGAGATCGAACGGATCCCCTTGCATTATGCGGAAGAAGGTATCGGCGGCTTTCAACTGGCTGTACGGCTCAGGCAGATGGTGGCCTTGGAACATTGGCTTGGCAATCACGAGTACACGATCGACGATGCAATGCAGTCCTCCCTCCGAGGCCTGTAAAAATGGACCGTCGGGTTAGGCAAACGATTCTCACGAGTCTCGAGAGGTATCTCTGGTTCCCGAGCTCGGTCGGGCGCATCAGACGGCTTCGGTGGAAGGACGAGCATCTTTCGACCGTCGCCCAATCACATCGCCTGTGCTTCGAGCGGTTTCGCAGGCGTTACGTACGCCAGAGAAAACGGGGACTGGCTCCCGGCCGGGTCAGGCCGGGTCCCTCACGAATCAACTCCGAGGCCGGGTGCCTGTCTCCATTTTCCGGGCAGTCGCCGTCCGCTGCGGCGGAGACGGGGACAGGCACCAGCACTTCGCTGCGGAGCCGGTCCCCGTCTCCGCCTCCGCTCTCCGGTCAAGCGACGCGTTGTGCCCCGTGCCAGGCCCCACGTTAGCCGCTCTAATCCCTTCGTTGGGTGAATGACGAAACTCTCGAAATCAACGCGCCCGATCTCGCCCTCTATGAATGCCGGCTTGCCTAAGCCTTGGGCGAACCCTCTCGAGCGAAGACCCACACATCATCTCCTAGGTCGCATCCCTCGAGGCGTCGTCCTCACGGCGACGATTCCTGTGATCTTCGAGAAAACCGGGGGCGAGGCTCGTCATCGGGCGTCGCTACGCCGCCGACGGCAACGCGTCGCCATTTCGCGATCAATGAGAGCGGCATGCAGGGTGCTTTCCTTCAAATCGGAATTGGGCATTCCAAGCGGGCGATCGAACCATCGACTCGCCCCGTCCCATTCATCCTTCGCCTTTCTCGGCCGTCACGCCGGCACCCAGGTTCGAAATCGAGGCCGCCCGCCACGGTACTCACCAACTCTCGCCGATCCGGTTCTCCTCCGAGTTGATGGAGGAACACCTCGGGCCGCTCCGCGAGTCGTAGGGGGATCGGGCACGAGGCCCTCATGGGACTTGGCAGGGTCTTCGCCCACGACCCCGCCGAGGACTTCTGCATGACCGTCCTCGCGCTGAAGTACTCGAGGAAGGCGAACGCGGTCTCCTCGCTGCACGGCCAGGTCTCGGGCGATGCGGGCCGAGCTCTATCCGGGTCGGCTCGAGGACGAGGTGCCGATCGGTCCTATCACCAACGGGGTCCACGTCTCGACGTGGATGGCCCGGCAGATGAGGCACCTCTACGACCGGCACCTCGGCGTCGAGTGGTCGCAGCGGAGCGGCGAGACGGGGATCTGGGAGCGGATCGGCGACGTCGGCGACGGCGAGCTCCGGGAGACACATCAGGTCCTGAAGGCGAGACTCCTCGCCTTCGTCCGCCATCGCGCGGCGCGACAGGCCGAGCGTCGAGGAGAGTCTAGGGTTCACGATCGGCTTCGCCCGCCGGTTCGCGACCTATAAGCGGGCGAACCTCGCCTTCCGCGACATCGAGCAGATGGCCTCGCTCATCAACGACCCTCGGCTTCCGGTTCAGGTCGTGTTCGCGGGCAAGGCCCACCCGCCCGACGGCCTGGGCACGCACCTCCGCCAGCAGATCGCCGAGTTCGCGCGCGACCCGCAGTTCGCCGGCAAGGTCGTCTTCGTCGAAGCTTACGACATGAACGTGGCCCGGCGTCTCGTTCAGGGGGTCGACGTCTGGCTGAACAACCCGCGACGGCCTCCCCCGAGGATGGCCCGCCCGCATGAAGTCGTGGATCCGCTCCCTGGGCTGGCGGTCTAACTCCGACCGGATGGTGATGGACTACGTCCAGAAGTGCTACATCCCCGCGGCCGGTGGCACCTCGTGCGACATGAGCCGCGCCCGATCGGCTCGAAGGCCCTACCGAGGGCCTCCCTGATCGTCGGAAAGCTCGGCGCCGACGCGTTGCGCTCGGTCGAAGGCCTTTCGGAGATCATGGTCAAGCCGACACGTGATGGTGTCCTGCCCCGAGATAGCAAGGCGACGAGTGCCTCGAAAGTGCGGCGAAATGGCGAGGAGATGAGGGCGTCGCGCGTGCCTTCGAGGCGAAAACGCGGGCCATCCAGCCCTTCCACGCGTTCGGACCCGAAAAAACCGCGAAATTCCGGGGAAAAATGCGGGGATTGGCGCTGCAAGGCCTCGGGGATTCTTGTAATGATCTTGAAGGCTTGTCGATCTGCTCCCACGAAAAACCCGGGAAACGCCGAAGAGCACGCCGGGCGCCGAGGGCGGTCGACCGAGTTCACCCACCCCGATTGATGGAGAGCGCAACGACCATGGCCAAGAAAGCCGCACCCAAGGCTGCCAACGGCAAGGCTGCACCGGCCGCCCCCGCGAAGGCCGCCGCCCCGGCGCCCGCCGCGAAGGCGGCGCCGGCGGCGAAGTCCGCCCCGGCATCCGCCGCCCGCCCGAAGGCGGCGACGAAGAATGAGATCTACACCGCGATCTCCGAGGCGAGCGGGCTCGCCCGCAAGGACATCGCCAGCGTGTTCGACGCCCTCGGCAGCCTCATCGCCACCGAGCTCGGCAAGAAGGGCCCCGGCCAGTTCATCGTCCCCGGCCTGCTCAAGCTCAAGGTCGTCCGCAAGCCGGCCACCAAGGCGAAGCAGGGCATCAACCCGTTCACCAAAGAGCCGATGACGATCAAGGCGAAGCCCGCCCGGAACGTCGTCCGCGCCGTCCCGATGAAGGCCCTCAAGGAGCTCGTCTGAGCCCTTTCACTTCACCTCACGTCGAATCTTGGCCGTGCCCGGTCGATCGCACCGGGCCTCGAGGACCTTGGAAACCCGTTTTCTCCCAAGAAAGCGGGTTGGCTCATGTCGCGAAACGGGTGGGAAGGGGTGGCACATAAGTCCACATCCTCACCACCAATTTCGCCACATGAGCCAAACGGGTTTGCGACCCGAGTCATCCGAGAATGTTGCCAAACTCTCGAGGCGTTCAACGGCCCCGAGAGTCATCCGACGGCGCGCCCTCGGCCGGCTTGACCAACGTCTTCAATAAGTCATTCGCCTGTCGCTTGAGCGCCGACTTGCCACCCTTCCCCAGTCCGACGCGCAAGGCTCTCCGATCGATGGTCGGTCGATTGATCGTCCCGCCGATCGGTACCCCGACCCTCAAGTCCTCGAGCAACCCGTCGAGTCCCTCGCGGTTCCCGATGCGTTCCTTCGCGACCGGCACCCGCGCCCGAAGCGCCAGCGTCTTGTCGAAGCCGACGGACCCGTCGAGCTCGATCCGAGCGTTCCGCCCGATCGGCACCGCAAGGCCTTTCTCGTGGATCCGGCCGTTGGCGATGGCGAGGACCATCTGCTCGTCGAGTCGAATCGCGGTGCTCTTCCCTTTACCGACGAGCTCCACCAACTCCTTGGTGAACGGCCCGGCCTCGAAGGCGACGTTGTCGAACCGGACCCGCGCGGCGACCGTCGAGTGGAGATTCCCGTCGCCGGTGATCGGGAAGTCGGCCTGGTCGAAGTTGATCGAGACCTTCCCATGCACCTGCGTTGCTTCGTGCAGCACGGGGGCGATGTAGACGAGCAGGCTCTTCGAAACTTTGTCGTTGATCTCCACCTGCTCCAGCGCGGATCCGGGCGCGAGGCGGAACGTGATCGCTCCCTGGTCATTGAGATCAACCTGGGGGAGCAGATGCACGCGGCCGTTGTTGAGCGTCGACTCGATCGGGTCGATCGCCACTCGTCCCCCCGCAGCTCGCACCACGATCGGAGTGGGCGCGAGTTGGAGTCCGAAGGACAAGGCACGCACCGAGTCGAAGGCGAGCTCGGCGTCGAGTCCCCTGAGAATCGCCGCGAGGTTCTCGCCCGCGAGCGGACCCTTGACCCGGAACGTGCGAGGCTTCGCCAGGATCCGAGTGTCGGGCTCGACCGATCCGGCCAGCAGGGCCTCGACCGCCTGCCAGTTCGGGGCGAACGTGCCTTGAAGATCCGCCACGCGTCGCGCCGAGAGCTCGGCGAGGTTGCCCGCGACGTCGACCTGTCCGTAGTACCCGCGCAGGCTCAGACGCTGGAACGAGATGGCGTCGGATCCACCCGTCGTGCCCGCGTCGACCGCAAGCGAGATCGGGCCGAGGACCCGACGTGTCCCCCCGTCTTGCGGGAGCGAGAGGTCGGGTGACTCGAAGGTCAGGGAAGTCGACAGCGTCCCCCCTTCGCCGAGCTTCGCTCCGATCCGGAGCGCGTACGCTCCGGCGAGGTCGTTGGTGGTCCCTCCGCCCATGGCGACTCGAGTGCGGTCGAGCCAGGCGAGGTTGCCGGCCAGGCTCGCGTCGATGCGGACTTCTTTGTCGTGGAACCCCTCGACTCGAAGCCCGTCGCCCGTCAGTCGGATCGTGTCGAGCTGGGGCTGGTCCGCTCGAGGACGCAGCTCGAGCCGGCCGGCGACCGGGTCGAGTTCCCCTTCGGCTTCGAGGCGAACGAGGTCGGATTCCGCTTTCGACGGTGCTGTCCCCGCGATCGTGGGCAACCTCCAACTCGCGGAGAGCGGAGCGATCTTAATGCCGGGGCCATCGGCCTTCGACGCGAGATGGGCATTCACGACGAGGTCGTCGGTCTTGATGTCCAGCCGGCCTCGAGTCCACCATTCGGGGATGCCCGAGGCGGCCATCGGGCCCGCGGCCGTGGCGTCGACATGGAACCGCTCCCGGGCGATCGGGTCCGCGGTCAGCCCCGCCACCTTCATCGAGTGGATCTCCGCGGCAAATCTCGCCGAGTAGGAGCTGTTCGCCCCTCGTCGATAGTCGGCGGCGAGTCGGCCCTTGCCGGCCAGGTCGAGCGTGCCGAAGTCGATGAGGTCACGGAGCTCCTTCTGGAGGCCGGCCAGGTCGAGGGTGGCGGAGAGGACGAGGCCCTGCTCGAGGTCGCCCGATCCCTTGGCGTCGAGGAAGGGCGTTCGAACGGCAAGCTTCTCGACGCCGAAGCCGCCAGTCGTCTGGTGGACCTTCGCCGAGAGCGTGGCCGGGTCACGGATCGCGACCGTTCGCCCGGCCTGCTGGGCCACCAAGTCGGTGATCTTCGCCTCGATCGCGAGTCGAGTCGCCTCGGCGCCGTTCCCTTCGTGGATATCGGCGACGAGCTCCGCCGCGCCCCGTTCGAGGGTCAGGCCGTCGCGGATCCGGAGCAGGTGCGGGAGCTGTCGGGCCAGGCCCGCGAGATCGAGCCTCCCCTCGATCTTACCCGAAGCGCCCGGGGCCAGTTCGCCCCCCGCCTTGATCGATCCAAGCGGGCACCCGACGTCGAGTCGGCCAACCTTCCATCCGGCGGCGGTCTGCGTCAGCGCCCACTGGCCTCCGACCTGCTCGAGCCTGAGACGGTCGCCGGCCAGGGTCGACCCTCGTGCGTCGAGGCCGAGGATTCGAGCGTCGCCCGTCAGCGTCCAGGCTGCCGCGTTCCGCTCGGCCTGGACTGTGCCGTCCAGCCTGCCCCTCGTCGAGAGGCCTCCGGACGTATGAGAGATTGGCCAATGCTTGCCGGTGATCTTGGTCGAGAGGTTCGGGATGGTGTCCCCCTCGGCGCGATGGTCGAACTCGCCGGCGATCTCGAGCGTAGCGTCGTCGCCGTCGCTCGGCTCGCCCAAGGTGAGTCGCCACGAGGCCAGGCCCTTGGTCGCGGGGCGGCGGAACGTCAGGCCCATCCGCTTCGCGACGACCGGTTCCAGCAACTCGGGAGAGCGGAGCCGGAGCGAGCCATTCGCGACCGTGAGGGTGAAGTCGACCGGTGCACTGCCGGCCTCTCGAGGCGGTTCGGGAGACTTTGTGCGAGGGCCGCCGAGGAGCGGCTTGAGCGCATCGGTGAGGTCGAGCGTTCCGTCGGCCTTCCTCTCGAGGTCGAGCGCCAGGCCTTCCACCCGCACCTTCATCGGGGCGGTGCGGGACGTCGCCAGCGAGAGGAGACTCCGGTCGATCGTGATCCTCGGGGCGGTCGCGAGGGTCTTGCCCGACTTGTCGCGGAGAACGACGCCCGACAGTCGGTTCGACCCGAGCCAGTTGAGCTGGACGGAGGCCACGTCCAGCTTCGCCGGGGCCAGGGTCGCATTGGCCTGCGCCACGGCCCAACTCCGGGCGGGGGCGGTCGACGCGAGCCAGGGTAAGGCTGCGACCAACCCACCTAGGGTGAGCGTTCCCAGGGCCAGGAACTTCTTGATCCGTCCGAATCGCTTTCGAGGTTGATCGGCTTGGGGCATCGATCCGTGACTCCCCTGGTCTCTCGTCGGTCCATCAACGCACGCAAAGTCCCCGCATAAAACAACGATTCGAAGAAAACCGCAACCTCAACCTGTCTGGCAGGTGTCCGACTCGACACCGGTCGAAATCTCCCGAGTCATCCGCGATATTCGTGGCGCCCGGAAGACCTGATGTTCTCTCTGCTCGAAGTCGAATCGGGAGATGTGAGGGGTGGCCGGATCGGAGCGCAGCGACGCCCCCGACCGCGTGGTGTCAAGGATCCCGGGGCGTCGCTGCGCTCCGATCCGGCCACCCGAACACTTCCTCGTGGTTGATAACTGGGACTCTGCTGAAGCGTTTAGGGTGCCTGGCATCACTATCGGGCGTCCCCTATCATTCAGGATCTTGGAGAGGAGGAATCGGGGGCTCGGCTTCAGGGGCGAGTCGCGACCCTCGGTTTGTTTGGGAACGAGGTCCGTGATGGCGACGTCGGGCGAGTTCGGGACCGAGGCAGTGCCGGGGCTCTTTCGTCGCGACGACATCGGCGAATTGATCAAGGCCTGGTTCTGGAAGGAACGGGTCCGGGTCTTGCTCGGCGTCGGCGTCCTACTCCGACTGATCGAGTACGCCTACGACCGAGGTCTCTGGCTCGACGAGGGGAGCCTCTCCGGCAACATCGTGGGACGGACCTGGGGCGAGTTGTTCGGGCCGTTGGCCGCGATGCAGCTCGCGCCTCCGGGGTTCCTCCTCATCGAGTCGCTCGTCAGTCGAGTCTTTGGCGGGAGCTCGATGGCGATGAGGCTCTTCCCGCTCGTTTGCGGGATCGCGACCCTGTTCCTGATCGAACGACTCTCGATCAGGATTCTCAGGCCGGGTGCCGCATGGATCGCTTTGGGATTGGCGGTGGTCTCCGATGAGTTGATCTATTACGCGACCGAGATCAAACAATACTCCAGCGACGTCATGTTCGGCCTGCTGTGCTACGTCCTGGCGCTCGCGATGGACTCGCAGCCGCTGACGGTCTCGCGTGCCCTGAAGTTCGGAGGCCTTGGCGCCATTATCGTCTGGTTCTCGCACCCGTCGATCTTCGTCCTTGCGGGGCTCGGGACCGTGGCGTTTCTCTCCGCCTTGCGTCGAAGAGACCGACGGTCCGGTGCCTTGCTTGCCCTGGTCGGGGGCCTGTGGATCCTGAGCTTTGCGGGAGTCTATCTCGTCTCCCAACACCAGCTCGGCTATGGCCGAGGGATGTGGGCGTTCTGGAATTTTGCCTTCCCACCTCTCCCGCCGCATTCGTTCTACGAGGCCACCTGGGGATTCTGGAGGCTCCTCTACGTCTTCGTGAATCCCTTGAATTTCAGCATGCCCGTCGGTTCTCGACTCTCGATCGTCCCCGTGGCCGGCTTGGCCGTCGTGGGCATGGTGTCTCTCCGACGCCGGCGCCCGAAAGACCTGGCGAGGTTGCTCCTCCCTTGCCTCTTCACGCTCCTGGCCTGCTACCTGCAGAAACACCCATTCCACGGCCGCCTGATCCTGTTCCTCGTCCCCTCCTTCCTGATGCTGATCGCCGAAGGGGCCGAGACCGTCCACCGGTGGTCCCATCGGCGAACGATCTGGGCGGTCGTTCTCCTCGTCCTCTTCCTCTACCCTAGCTTCGACGCTGCTCAGCATCTCCTCGGTTCGCGCGTCCGCGACGGCCTCAACCCGTTCGGCGACCGGCGTCCGCTCAGTCTCGACCCCGGCCGGTTCCCATTCTGGTAGATTCGATCGGAGTCTTTCCGACCGGCTTTGGGATCCGAACGACCACGCCATGACGTCGTTGGGATCATCGGTGTCGAAGCTCGATTCGCGCGGATATTTCCCCCCTTCTCGGCAATCCAACGCGATGAGGTTGACCCATGGACCCCACGGTGACTGCCCTGGACTCGGGAGGCGATCCATTCGGCCCTGACGTGGCACTGCCCGATTTCCCCGGCTACGAGACGCTGGGCCGACTCGGCTCGGGGGGGATGGGGTTCGTTTATCGGGCTCGCCAACGAGACCGCGACCGGCATGTCGCGATCAAGGTGATCCCCGCGAGCCGCGAGGCCCACTTCCTCCAACTCGCGCGGTTCCGCATCGAGGCGGAAGCCGTCGCTTGTCTGAACCACCCCAATATCATCCGGATTCATCAGATCGGCGTTCACCAGGGGCTCCCTTTCCTCGTCTTCGAGCTGGCGGGCGGGGAGGGCCTGGATACGAGGATCGGGGACCGGCCGCAACCGCCCCGATGGTCCGCGGAGGTGTCGAAGACCCTGGCAGGCGCCCTCTCCCACGCCCACGGCCGCGGGATTCTCCACCGCGATTTGAAGCCGTCGAACGTCCTCTTCCTTGCCGACGGGACCTTGAAAGTCACCGACTTCGGCCTGGCGAAGTTCACGCGGTCCATCGACGACGTCAGCTCGGAATACTGCACGATGACCGCGAGAGATTTCGACATCCTCTTGCGCTCCCAGCAGTTGGCCGACGACCAGTTGAAGACCGACCTCGAGTCCCGGTACCGCTCCAACCCTGAGGGGGCGCCTACGTTCGAGGAGTTCGCGGTCCGGACCTTGTGGAACTCGAAGATCGGCCCTACCGACCTCGATTCGACCTTGGGACGCGAGTCCCTGGTCCGGGATTTCGTCGCCGAAGCGAGGCAGCAGGCCTTGGCGTCTCTCGGCGCTTCCTTCCCGGACGCCGTGGAGGAGCTGACGCGCGACGGAGCCGTGATGGGCAGTCCCGGGTACATGGCACCGGAACAGATCCTCGGCGATTTGTCCAGGATCGGGCCTCAGACTGACGTCTATGCGTTGGGTTGCCTCCTCTATCAGATGCTCGCGGGCCGGCCGCCCTTCACCGGTGGCATCGCCCGTCGGATGCAGGCCACTCTCCAACTCCCACCTCCTCCACTCGACGTCGACGTACCCCGCGACCTCGAGGCCATCGCCCGGAAATGCCTGGAGAAACGAGGCGAAGATCGATATGGATCCGCCGATGAGCTGGCCGAGGACCTCGGCCGATACCTCGACGGCGCCACCGTCCGGGCTCCTTCGCCTTGCAGCACGCCCGGCGTCGTTGCCAATCTTGTCGAGAAAACCACCGGAGGAACAATCGCGGAAACCCTGTCCGCGCTCTGGAAGTCGCGACCGTGGAAACGCCCTTGAGCGGGATTAACCGAAGCGAAACCGCGGAACGCGGCATGAGAACTCGTTCTGGAGCACGGTACGGGTAGACTTTCGGCGACTTGTCGACTAGATTAATGATTTTGAAGATTGATATGAATGTGATTGTGTAATTGATTTTTGTGATATTGTATTGAAAAGACGTGGAAGATCCCCTGTGTCCCCGAGACGAATTATGTGAGTTTCCCCCCCCCGGCAGTTCCGAAACCAGCCGAGGGTTCGCTCGACGGAGAGCGGATCGTCTCTAACAACTCACGGATGATTCTGCGCCTTGGAAATCCTACTTCGGACCGGTGGGTTGAGAGCCTCACGGTGACCCGGGGGATTTCGAGATCTTCGGTGGGAGGCCGCCCAAAAGTCCGTCGACGAGACTTGACAGTGATAGTGATCTAAAGTACACTCATCCGGAAGGTCGAGTTCTCAGAATAAATAGCAGAAATCCGTGAGCCAATGATTCCGAAAATAAGGATGTGATTGCAGAGACATTCCCGAAATCGAGATTGGGACGGAAGTTGAGTTTCGAGTCGACTTGGAGGTCATTGCGTCACGTCAATGGACGCGAAGTTTCATCGTTCCTCGAGGCGGCCTGGAGTCCTTCTGATCCGGCCAAAGCGTTGGGGTGGAGAACGGTGGTTGGGACAAGGTCGAGGGAGGATGGCCCGTGTCGTCGTCCAATAGCGTCGAGCAGACTTCGAACCCAGGTTCGCCCGAGTTGGCCGAGCCTCGAGATATCGAGCAGGTCCCCTTCGTCGAGCTGGTCGACCAGCGTCTCCACGGCGTGGTCTCGAGCGGCTCTGACGTGGAGCGGGTCTATTGCTGCTTCATCGAGGCCGGGACGCTGGCCTATTACAGCGGGACCAACAACAATCGGCCGGACGCGGGGACGGCGAAACGCCTGCGGTGGTTGGCCGAGGCGGCGTTCGCCCAGTACGGTCGGGAGCGGGTCGTGCGGTACTTACAGCCGCCGATCACGGCGGGCGAGATCGGCACGCCCGCCGCGCTGATCGAGGCCGTCGCACGCCATGGGATGCTCCGCCCCGAGCCCTCGGGGGCGATCTTCAGCCGTTTCCTGAATTACTTGCGATTCGTGGAGCTGGCGTCTGAGGCCGGCCCGATGCCGGAGATGAGCTGGTTCGTCGGCCACTAAGGCTTCGGAGGCCCCGATGTCGGATCATCCCTTGCAGCCGCTCGCGCGTGTTTCGGAGGTCGACGGGCACGCGGCGGATATCCTCGCCGCGCTCGATCGCTGCTTACTCCTGGGGTTCGGCCGGCTCGGGCCTGACCAGTCACGGGCCTTGGGGAGCCTGGTCAACGTCTTCGGCAGCACCGCACTCGGGCCCGCTCTGGCGGAAGCCGTCGAGGCCCTCGGTCGTCTTGAGTTCTTGGACCAACACTTCCTCAGGCTTGCCTGTGCTCGATCGGCGCTCCAGGGTGCCCGTCATGACGCGCTTCGGGCGGCCGTCAATTCGGCGCTGGGCCGAACGGCGGAGGAGGCGCCTCCCACCATCGGCAGCCCCGAGGCGTCCACGCCCGAAGGTCCGATCGCGGGTTGGTGCGAGAGCACGCGACAATGGCTGATGGAACTGGCCGTGGCTGGCTTCAAGAATCTTGAACAATCGTCGATCGGCCCGTTCCACGCCACGCTCGAACAGCTGCAGGCCGACCCTCGGCTCGTCCGATTGGCCTCGCTCCTTACAGGTTTTCATGGCGAGCTCCTCCGCTCGCTCCCGATGGCGTCGCTCCCGGCCCTTCCCATCTATCGTTGGGCCGACCTGTGGTCGCGGGCGATGGTCGCGACCTCGACGCCCCTCGCCCGGCTCAGCGGTCGGTCGGTGTCGGGGCGGCTGTCTCCTTTCGGGATCGATCTCCGGCAGCACGGCTATTTCGCCAGTGCCGACGTTTATGCGTTGCTCGAAGTACCCGAGACTCCTCCGCGGGTCGTCCGTACCTCGGTCTCGGGCTACAAGGTGGACGCCGTACGCGGGGACGAGGTTTGGAATTGCTTCGCAACCGAGGCTCAATCCTTACTTCGGGCGACTTCCGACCGTCGATCGCTCGAGCTCGAAGGGGTCCGACTCCTGGAGTCGGGGGAACTCGTCTGGGATAAATCGGCGAAACTCGGGCCGGCCTTTGAGCCGATGGCGTTGGCGGCCCGATGGCTCGCACCTGGTTCGATGGTCGTTTGCCCCGGGATTCCACCCGCCGATCGTCACCCGGCTCAACTCGCCGAGCCCGTCTTCCTCGAAGGCTACACGGTCGTGGAGGAGGACGAGGGTTTGAGTCTGGCCTGGGGCGAGACTTTTCGTCTGGCCGTGGCGACGGGCCGCCCGCTCCCGAAGGCCGGGGCCACCATCGACGTCGAGGCCCGGACCGTGGCCGTGCGGAGCTCGGAGGCCATGATCGGCCTGCTTCGCTTCGACTCGGGTCGGTGGAGTGTCCAACCGCTCGGCGTACGGACCAAGGGGAAGTCGGGGGGCGACGTCTTCGTCGGGCCTCCGGAGACGGCCAAAGGGACTTCGAAAAAGAAGAAAGACGGGGATACCCTGGCCATCCTCCGCGAGCGTGCCGGCCGACTGCTCCGGAAGAAATCATGACGCAACCCCGGGCGACAGGAGGATCCATGACAGCGATCCCGATCGATCACGAGATCCGCTCGAAACGTCAAATCATCTACTGGCGCCTGTTGGCCGCCTGCTTCGGCTCCACCGACAAGGCGGGGAACGTCGAGCGGATGACCGAGGCGTTGGCCGACCAACTGGAGCTCCCCCGGATGATCCTCGACCCGCACCCCGCGGTCGAGACCGTGACCGAGCGGTATCCGGAGCTGAAAGCGGAGTTCTCGGCCCTGGAATCGATGCTGTCGAATGACGACGCGCCTGCGGTCGTCGAGTCGAAGGAGCTTGAGGAAGCCGATCTCCGACGCGACCTGGTTTACTCGAAACTCCTCCTGAACATCTTCGGCCCGAACACGCTCGGCGGGTCGGTCTCGGCCGAACAGTTCAACCAGTGGTGTCGCGACGTGGCTCGACTCGAGGCCTGCTTCGGGCAACCCCCCGGCGCGATGCGCGGGCAGAAGGGTGGAGGTCGATCCGGGTGTGGTCCTTCGGTGACCGACGAATCGTTGGAGCGAAGCCTCGTCGGCCTCGAGTCCGACCTCATCCGACGGATGGCGCTCCGCGAAGTGCTCGAAGACGACGTCCTCTCCGCGAGGCTGGCCCCCTCGATGTCGCTCGTCGAGCAGTTGCTCCTCGACAAAGGGAACCTCTCGGGCAAGGCGCTCGAGAATGCCCGCCGGATCATCAAGTCGTATGTCGATCAGCTTGCCGAAGTGCTCAAGACGCAGGTCCTTCGCACTCCCAAGGGGAAGGTCGACCGCTCCGTCCCGCCGAAGCGCGTGTTCCGCAACCTCGACCTGCGGCGGACGATCTGGAAGAACCTGATCAACTACAACCCCGACGACGGCCGGCTCTATGTCGACCGGCTCTACTACCGGCGCACGGCTTCCAAGGAACTCCCCCAGCGCCTGATCGTGGTCGTTGACCAGTCGGGCTCGATGGTCGATGCGATGGTACAGACGGCGATCCTCGGCTCGATCTTCGCGAGCCTGCCGAAGGTCGATGTCCACCTGATCGCCTTCGATACGAATGTGATCGACCTGACCCCCTGGGTCCACGACCCGTTCGCGGTCCTGATGCGCACGAATCTCGGCGGCGGCAACGACGGCCCCAAGGCGATGATCGAGGCACTTGGAAAGGTCGTCGAGCCGCGCAGGACCATGATGGTCTGGATCTCCGACTTCTTCGAGTTCCAGAACGACCGTCCGTTGTTCGAGCAGATCAAGGCCGTGAAGGAGTCCGGCGTCCGGTTCGTCCCCGTCGGGGCGCTCAAGAGCAGCGGCTATTTCAGTGTCAATGAATGGTTCCGAGCTCGCCTGAAGGAGATCGGCCTGCCGGTCTTGACCGGCGACGTCCGCAAGTTGATCGCCGAAATCAAAGACTTCTTGAAATAAACGGAGCGAGACCCAAGATGGCCAAGACGAAGCCCGCCGCGGCGTCGGTCACGCCCGCGCCAAAGACCTCCACCGAGGGCACGACACAGGACAAGGGCAAGCCGGATGTCCTCCGTCAGCCCGCCGAGGTGAAGTACGCCGAGGAGCTGGCGTACCTCACGTCGGTCGATACCTCGCCCCGGCCGTTCAACTGGCGGCTCTCGCCCCGGATGATCCGGACGTTCATCCTCGGCGCACGACCGTCGGACGGAATCGACCGTGAGGTCCCCCCCAAGTTCTACGGGGACCCTTCGATCGTCGAGCGCGCGATCGTGACGCTCGCCTCCGACCGAGGACTCCTCCTGATCGGCGACCCGGGGACCGGCAAGAGCTGGTTGGCCGAGCTCCTCGCGGCGGCGGTCTGCGGGAACTCGACCCACGTCGTCCAGGGGACGGCCGGTACGACCGAGGATCAGATCAAGTACTCCTGGAATGTCGCGATGGTCATCGCCCGCGGCCAGTCCAGGGAGTCGCTGATCGACTCGCCGATGATGACCGCGATGAAACGCGGGGAGATGGGCCGGTTCGAGGAGTTGACGCGCTGCACGTCCGACGTTCAGGACGCGTTGATCTCGATCCTCAGCGAGAAATACGTGGCAGTCCCCGAGCTGGCCTCGGGCGAGAACGTCGTCTTCGCCGAGCCCGGCTTCAACATCATCGCCACGGCCAACAGCAGAGACCGAGGGGTCAACGACCTGTCCACCGCCCTGAAACGCCGATTCAACTTCGTGCAGGTCCCGGTCGTCACGAACAAGAAGACCGAGAAGGAGATTGTCCTCTTCCGGACCCGCGAGCTCCTCGCCCGCAACAAGTTCGAGGTCGAGATGCCCCCGGCCTTGCTCGACATCCTCCTCCAGACCTTCTCCGACATGCGCTCGGCGATGGCCTCGACGACGGCCGAGGACCAACGCCTGGAATCGAGCCTCTCGACGGCCGAGCAGATCGGCGTGCTCGAAGATGCCGTCCTCCAGGGGGTCTTCTTCGGCAAGGCCGAGCTCGAGCCCTACGCCCTCGCCCGGTCGCTCGTCGGGACGCTCGTCAGGCGGATCCCCGAAGATGTTTCGGTGATGAACAAGTTCTGGCATTCGTCGGTGGAGAAGCGGACGAGGACCGAGAAGGGGGCGTGGGAGCCGTTCCTCCAGGGAGGCAAGGACGCGATGGAAACGCTCACCTGATCGGGAGGGCCTTGAGGTCAAGCCTCGCCGATCTCCACCGGCCATCCATCGCGCGAGGAGCTCACCACAAAGGACACAAAGAATAAAAGCGTGAGCGACCCAATGAGGCCAGGATCCTCTTTGTGCCTTTGTGGTGAAGATGTCATCTGGTGATGGCTCGGTGGAGATCTGGGAGACGTTCCCCGCCTTCCGATTACGGATGAAGGTCGTCACGTGCCGCGTTCCAGGAGTGTTCCGATGACGATGAACACCGCCGCAAGATTGCCGGGGAGCCTGCCGGGCGCCTTCCAACCGCTGCGCGACCAACTGTTGGCGGCGGCCCGGTCGTTCTCGGCCGACGCGAGGCCGCTCGGCGATCTGCTCGGGTCGCTCGTGGATGACGTCGAACGGGCCGACGCCGAAGCCCTGGAGATCTTCCCGGTCTGCCACCACTCACCGGCCTCGGCGCTCCATCTGATCCGCCGGATCGAGCGGAAGGCGCCGAAGGTGATCTTCATCGAGCTCTGCGAGGACCTCCAACCCCTGGTCGAGAAGCTTCGCGACTGCAAGCTCCCCGTCGCGCTCCAGGGGTATGCCGGGAGAAGCCAGGAGTTCCCGGAGGGCTGGTCCCCGCTCGGCGTCGTCGCGCCCTTGACCGAATTTTCTGCCGAGTACCAGGCCATCGTCTATGCGCTCGAACATCCCGAGGTCGACCTGGTCTTCGTCGATCGGAGCGTCGACCACCTGTTCCAGTGGATGCCCCGTGAAGAGGACGCGCTCGAGAAGCAACTCGGCGCTCCTCCGGAAGGGACTCCGGACAATGATGAGGGGCCCTCTCACGCCGCCTCGGTCGGGATCCAGGTCGGCGCGATCGAGCCGACGTTCCCGCTCTTCCACGAGTTCCTGCTGGCGAACGCCCGCGTCCGCTACTTCGCCGAGTGGTGGGACCAGTTCGTCGAGCAACCGGTCCTCGCCAGCGACTACGCCACCTACCGCCAGGTCATGTTCTTGATCGGCAGCCTCTTTCGCAGGCTCGGGCGGCGTGACGAGGACCATGAGTCCGACCGGCGTCGCGAACGGTTCATGTGGACGCGAATGAAGGCGTATTTGTCCGAGCATCGGACCGACCCGCGAGATGCCCTGCATATCTGCGGGGCGATCCACGCGGTGAGCGACGTCGCCGAGTACGGGGCCGAGAACCCGCTGCGCTGGGAGATCCCCGCGAAGACCTCGACTTCCTGGCTCTACGGGGTGGTCCCCTCGAGTTACGCGGCCATCGATGCCCAGTTTCATTTCCCTCCGGGTACGGTCACGCTCGCAGACGCCTTGTGGGATAAGGGCAGGCGACTACTCGGCGTGAAGCCGTTTGCGTTGACCAAGGCCGACACGGTCCATCAGACCTGGAAGGAAAAGGCGAAGTCGAAGCCAAAGGCGGCCGCTTCGCCGGAACTCTCGCCCGCAGCTTCAGGGGGAGAAGACCCCGAGGGAGGAGTGCTCCTCAATTACCTCGTCCGCCCCCCTGCCCCGGCCCGCGAGGATGAGGATCAACTGACGTCCTGGTGTGTGGGCATCGTCGCCCTGGCCAGGAAGCATGGGTATCTCTCGACGACGGCCGACTCGATCGCGATCTATCAGACCGCGGTTTTACTGGCCCAGGTCCGCGACCGACTCCACCCGACCGCTTACGATTTCCGAGACGCCGCCATCACCTGCCTCGAGAAGGACCGGACGCCGAGGAAGCGGGATATCGCCCGGCTCTGCGACATGCTGCTGGGGGGGGACCGGATCGGGCAGGTCGGATTCACCTCGCTCCCGCCGTTAGCCCAGGACGTCTACGAGAGGCTCGGCACCCTGGGCATCAACCTCCAGGCGACGACCATCCAGCGTGCGCTCCTCGACCTCCGCCTGCGGCCGGAGCTTCGGGTCGCCTCGGATCTCCTCTGGAAGCTCGCCCACCTCCTCGGTCCCCAGCGCATCGTCCGTCCCATCATGGGTCAAAAGGTCCTCGGACAGGTCGCGGTCCAGGAGTCGTGGGACATCGCCATCGGTAAGAACCAGACGCCCCTCTTGATGCTCGCGTATGAGGGGGTGACCGTCGAGCAGGTCCTGGAGAAGCGGCTTCGAGCGAAGGCGTTCGCGCCCGAGGCCGACGCCGCGACTGCGCTCGTCGCGGCCGAGGAGTGTCTCCTCTATCTGGAGAGTGCCCGGCTGACCGAGCAGATCGGCGATCTCGCGGTCGGCCTGCTCGTGCAAGAGACCAGCGCCCGGTCGGCCCGAGAGTGCTTCCAACGCATCCGACGCCTGGTCCACCATTACCGATCCACGGCCGGCGGTCTCCCCGGCTGGATCAAGTCGTTCGTCGCGACGGGCTACTCCCATTACTCGACACTCCTCCCGAGGGCCTTCGAGGACGACGGCACCGCCCCCGAACAGGTGGCGGGGATGCTCGCGTTCATCTTCACGCTCGAAAGCCTTGCTCTCTCGCTCGGCTGCCGGCGTAGCGAGCTGATCATCGCCGTCCGACAATCCGGGCCCGTGACGCAGGACCCGAACAAGCGGGGCTTGCTCTGGACCTCGGAGTGGCTCCTGGGGCTCCGTTCGCTGGACGAGATCCGCCGGACGTTCGACGACCTCCTCGCCAACCCCATGGCCCTGCCTTCGTTCCCGGCCCACGTCTCGGGCTTCCTCATGGCCCTCCAGTTCACGCCGCTCGTCGGGCCCCTCGCGGTCGAGGTTGTGAGCCGGGCTTTCGAACGGTTGCCGGACAGAGTCCTCCTCCCCTGGCTCCCCGGCCTGATCCTCATGCTCCGCCAGCACGGGGAGTCGGTCGTGCCCGCGCTCCTGAAGGAGGTCTCGGGGACCTTCCCCGCACGCCTGGAAGACCTGTCGACCTGGCGGGCGCCCTGGGAACAAACGGCTCCGTCGCCCGTCTCGCGAACTTCGGGCCCGGCGGTCACTGCTACTGAGGAACTTACCGAGGGAGAGGCCGCGGTCGCGGGGCTCCTCGCAAACTTCCCGGACTCGACGGTCGCCCTGGCCAGGAGCCTGGGTATTGAAGGGCTCGAGGCGGAGGAGACCACGGATCGGGGCCCCTCACTCTCAGTCGCCGAGGAGGCTGTCCGCTCGATCCTCCGCGATCACTCGGCGAGCGCCGAGGCCCTCGCGGCGTTGCTGCGGCGGTGAGATGATCGGAGGTGGTGCCAGGACGTCTTGACCGATGCGAGTGTTGGTCGGGGCGATACGCTGGTCCGGTTCCCCGTTGTGGCGGAAGGACTGGAGTCCTAGACTGGGTCGGTGCGGATCGGCCGCCTCGTTCGATTCGAGATGTCGACCTGAGTTCGCGATTGGGGACGTCTCGGAAAACGTCTTCACCGCCGGACCTGGGCGGGCGTTCTCGCTCTATCCGGTGGCGCCCCCCAAGGCCTTCCTCGGTATCATGCCGTTCCGGTGGGCGGACCTCCTCGCCTGCCCACTCCGGTCCCTCCAGGTGAAGTGAAAGGGGTTTTAACCATGTCCGTGAATCGCAGGACCTTTATCTCGGCGGCCGCCGGCACCGTCGCCGGTGCGAGCATGACGGCCCGCGGGGCGGAACCGGGCCCGAACGACACCATCCGTGCGGCGGTCCTGGGCCTCAACGGCCGAGGGAAAACCCACATCGAGGGGTTCATGGGGACCAAGGGCGTCAAGGTCGGCGTCCTCTGCGACCCCGACCGCGAGGTCCTCGACAAGCGGGCCAAGGAGTTCGAGAAGAAGTACGGGTACAAGGTCGAGACCGAGACCGACCTGCGCAAGGTCTTCGATCGGAAGGACGTCGACGTCGTCGGCGTCGCCACCCCCAACCACTGGCATGCGCTCGCGACCATCTGGGCCTGCCAGGCGGGTAAAGACGTCTACGTCGAGAAGCCCGGCAGCCACAACATCGTCGAAGGCCGCAAGATGATCGAGGCGGCCAAGAAGTACGGCCGCGTCGTCCAGCACGGCGTCCAGCTTCGCAGCTCCGACGCCGTCCGCGAGGCGGTCGAGAAGATGCAAGCCGGCCTGATCGGCAAGCTCTACATGGCCCGAGGCCTCGTCTTCAAGTGGCGCCCATCGATCGGCCACTTCAAGACCCCGGACACCGTCCCGGCCGGCCTCGACTGGGACGTCTGGCAAGGCCCCGCGCCGGAACGGCCCTTCTCGAAACGATATGTTCACTACAATTGGCACTGGCACTGGGATTACGGCAACGGCGACGTGGGCAACCAGGGGATCCACGAGACCGACCTCTGCCTCTGGGGCCTCGGGCTCGAGACCTTGCCGACCACCGTCACCGCCATGGGCGGCAAGTTCCTCTGGGATGACGACAAGGAGACCCCCGAGGTCCTCACCAGCAGCTACCACTTCCCCGAACAGAACAAGATGATCGAGTTCGAAGTCCGCCCCTGGGTGACGAACACCGAAGGGGGCTCGGGCATCGGGAACATCTTCTACGGGTCGGAAGGGTACCTGATCGTCAACGGTTACAACTCGTACGAGACCTTCCTCGGTCAGAAGCGCGAGCCCGGCCCGAAGAACAAGGACAGCGACCCGGTGGCGAAGCACTTCGCCAACTTCATCGACGCCGTCCGCAGCCGGGATGTCTCGACCTTGCACGGCCCCGTCGAGACGGCGCACACGAGCTCGGCCCTCGCCCACCTGGGCAACATCGCCTATCGCCTGGGCCGCCGCCTCACCTTCGACCCGAAGGCCGAGACGTTCGTCGGCGACAGCGAGGCGAACTCCATGATGACCCGCGAGTACCGCAAGCCGTTCGTCGTGCCCGAGAACGTCTGAAACTCGTCGAGATGATGGACCGACCGAAAACCTCGAGAGGCCGAGTCCCAACCTTGGGACTCGGCCTTTCTGTCGTTGTAAGTATGCCGGCGTCTCGATGTCCGCCGGGCTCAGGGCGTGGCCCTGAGGACGAAACCGGCGTCGACCCAATCGGCGAAGTCTTCGCGGTTGCCGTCGCCCGCATCCGTCGCCACCAGGCTGATCTGCTTGGCGCCTGGGGGGATCGCGACGTTGAATCCCCAGGGAGGCATCGAGATCCTCAACACGGGGCTCTCGGCGAGTTGCTTGCCGTCGACGAAGACCTTGAACACGACGCTCGGGTATCGCGCGACGTTCGAGCCGTTGGAGACCTTGAGGATCCCTTCGTCCACGCCGACGAGTGCGACGAAGCGGCCGTATTCGGGCTTCAGGTCGTACATCAATTGATTCGAGGCATGAACGCCCATCCCCTTTGCGTAGTCTTTACCTCGGAGACGAAGCGGGATCCCTTCGTTCGAAAGATCGCGCCGGGGCGGTCCGCTATGGGCCGAGTATCGCGCTTTGCCGCCGAAGGAGTGACTCGGGCCGACCATGCGGGTCGGGGTGAGGTCCGAGAGGGCGATTTCCGGCAGGGGGGGCGTCGGAGGGAGGCGGTCGAAGCGGCCGACCGACTCGAGGCAGACGGGGCGGCCCGACTCGAAAGCGAGCGTTCGAAGGGTCGTCGAATCGCGGAGCGTGAGCGGCCTTTCGTAGTGCGGGGAGGATGACGTCGGCGGCGTCCCGTCGACCGTGTAATGGATCGAGGCCCCAGGCTCTCGGGGGACACTCAGGGTGACGACGACCTCGTCATCGAAAAGGTGAGGCCGCATGGGCGTTCCCCAGGGGGCGATCCGGACAGGGTCGAGGACCAGTGAGTCGTCCCAGAGGCCTCGCGTCTTCAGTGTCTCGGCGAAGTCGATCGTCGGGGCGAGGTGCCGCTCGAAGTGGGCGACGACGTCGGCGGTATGGCCGTCGGGTGTGAACCCTCGGGCGGGGTCGTATCCAGGGTGGGCGTCGGTCAGGTCTCTCGCCAGGATGCAACTCAGGCCGGCCGACTTGAGGTTCCGAAGGCCCATCGGTTTGCCCAGGAGGCAGACTTGCGTGTGGACGCCCATGTAGATCAGGTGAGTGAGGCCCCGCTCTTTGCAGATCGAGTAGACCTCCTCGAAGGTGTCGGGCATGAGGTCCGTCGCCGAGACCTTCAGGTCGGGGTGCATCCCGTCCCACCCGAAGTTATTGCGGCACCGCTCCCGACCGCAGGCACAGCCGCCTCCGTCGGGAGGAGGGGGGCAGACGATCGACGCCAAGGGCGGGAGTGGATGCTTTGGCAGGGCGAAGATAATTTCGCGCTGGGGCCAACCTACATAGTTATCGACGACGTCGGTCGGGCAGAGCATGACCGACATCCCGAGCTCACGCGCAGAGTCGAGGACTCGATTCATCCGGGGCACCAGCGCCCCGACGCGTTCGGTCGCCGTCTTGCACCAGTGCCAGTTCCAGACGTCGACGACGACCACCCCCACCTTCGCGGGATCGACGGCGAGCGACTCCACTCTCGGCTCGCCTGTCGCGGGGTCGCGGTGCCTCAACTCGAGCTCGAGAGCCTTCGAGGGGAGGCCCTTTGGGGCTTCCGCGAGCACCGCGGAAGTGACGAGAAGGGACAGGACTAGGGGAACGCAGGTACGAACGTCTCGGGGCATCAAGACCGCTCCCGGGCGAGACTCGGGAAATTTTTCTGGGCCCACTCCGTCGCGGGCGATCGGACCAGAATAGCCCGATCGTCGATGACTTGCACCAGTTGCGCCCTAGTCTGCACCTTACAGAAACGACTTGGTCTTCAGAGAAAGAGAACGATCCGCAGATGACATAGATCGACGCAGATGAGATTGAGAGTCTTCGTGAGTAATTAATATGTAAATACGTAGATACTAATGATCGCCATTCCTCCTTGTACTCCGTCTACTGGAGTAGGTGGGCCTGAGTCGGGACTCGTTATGGCGACGATTGCAATTAGATCGGTTAACGTTTGTCTGACACACGGCCCAATGTGACCCGAACCCGAGAGCGGAGACGGAAACGGGGACTGGCTCCGCAGCGAAGCGCAGGTGCCTGTCCCCATTTCCGCCGCAGCGGACGGCGACCGCCCGGAAAATGGGGACAGGCACCCGTCCTCGACGTCGATCGCGAGAGTCCGGGTCCGACCCTGCCGGGAGCCAGTCCCCGTTTTCCTCCGACGTGCGCAATGCAAGCGAGAGCCGCTCTAACGCAGGGTTCGGATCCGGTATAGGTGGACCTGGTGATTCGCGAACTGGTCGCTCCAGGACCCGCCCGAGGCCTTGAGGGTGCGGCCTTCGCCCAGGACTTCAACCCGAGCCTCTCCCAGCGAGGGGAGCTTGAACGTCGCGGTCGTTTCTCCGGGGCGCATGGCCACGGAGAACACGTAGGTGTTTCCGGCGTACTCCTTGGCGACGAAATCGACGGGTGTCTCGGGCTTCGAGGAGACCACGGTCGCGTGGGCTTTCAGGTCGGCGGTGTTCAAGATCGGCGCCAGTTCCTGGATCTGCCGGTTGATCGCGGCGACCCCCTGGGCCATCTCCGAATCGGCCAGCAGGCCGGCTTCGATGAACTTCGGCTTGAACTCGTGGGCGAAGTAGATCAAGCCCTTGGCGCCGTGGATCAGCGCCATCCAGACTTCGGATCGGACTTCCTGGGGAGTCGGCTTGCGCTTGGGGTTGTTGATGTGCGTCGTTTCGATGCAGCACCAGACGTCTTTGGTGTTCTGACTGACCTCTCGCAAGCGGTCGACACCTCGCGGGACATACCAGAGGTTCCCGGCGATCTCCCGATCGTCGTGGCAGGCCGGGTAGATGTCGAACGACGCGATGTCGCAGCCTTTGATGTACTCTCGGTAGTCTTCCGGGTGGTTCGTGCGGACGCCTCGACCGTACCAGCCGTCCCACGCCACGCCCTGCCCGAGGTTGAGCAACACCGGCCGGTCGGGGTCGGTCGCCCGGATTCGTTGATAGCCCTCGACGATCTTCGATGGCGGGATGGGGGGCCCATAGCCTTTGCCGTTGCCGAGGTCCTGGGCGTTGTCCGGCTCGTCGCCGTGCATCCAGCCGACGATCGTCGGTCGATCGCGAAACCGCAACGATCGTTCGCTCAGTCCGCAAATCAAGCGGATCCCCGCCCGGTCGAGGTCGTTGAGCTGCTCCTCGGTCGGTCCTCGCCAGAGGCCGACGAACAGGTTGATGCCGACTTCCTTGTAGCGCGACGCATTGGAAGGTGACTGGAGCCAGACGGCGATCGGGAAGGCGGCGTCAGGACCCGTCGGCAGGCCCTTGGCGTAGGTCGGTTCGTCCGCTCGTGTGCTGTTCGCAGTACTCCAGGCGAGGGCCATCAGGAAGAGAGCTGTCATTCGCATCCGCCCGTTCCTCCGAAGTCGGCCCACGGCTCGGGGCCATTGGGATCCGATCGAGGCACCTGCACCTCGGCACCCCTGGCCGGGATGCGCCCGGGAACTGATTGTGTCCGTGGTGCCGCGCGAGGTCAAACGTCAGGCCGGCTCGGATTGAGGAATGGTTCAGACCCCTGTGGCGGGGCGAGGGCCTTGGGCGGGTGTAGAGAAACGGTGAAGATGTGGAGTGAGGCGGAGCGGAGTGGAGGTGCGGAGGTGGGACAATCGTCGAGGCCAGTCAACGTCTCGGGGCCAGGTCGCGGATGATAAGGTCGTCGCGAGTCTCGACCCCGAGGCCAAATCCGTCGAAGACGCGATTAATTCCCGAGTCGACCCTTACGGTTCGCATCGGCCTTGGCCTGGGCCTTCATCCGAGCCTTGGTCTTCGCGTCCAGGACGACTTCGGGGTTGATCATCCGGTCGAAGGTCGTATAAACGAAGATGGCCCCGCAAACGACGATCAGGCCGCTATAGAGCATCATCACCTTCTTGATTTTCCATTTGTCGGCCTCCTGCCAACCGACGATCAGGGGGATGAAGAGCCCTCCGCCGCACGCCCAGAGGAATGCGATGCCGAGCAACGCGGACTTCCAATGGCGGTTCGTCAGCATCTTCCATGTCACGATCGCGAAGCAGACGAAGAGCCCCGGGAACATTACCCAGTAGACGAGGTAATACTTGGCCTGGTCCATCTTGAGAGAATCTCCGGTAATGCCGGTTTATCGATCCCGAACCGAGAGAATTTTCGTAAGTACGTCTCTACCCAGTCGTTTGTGACGCTCAGCCTTGAGGCATAGGCCGCCGGGATGCAATCGATCTGGCGGCTTGTCGCTTGAACTTGGCGTCCCGAATCGGAAGCTCAGGCCCAAAGCTAGGTGATCCGCGACGGTCTTGGCAAGCGCTTTCTTTCCGGATCCCTCGTCGTCTCCAGGTGGCCGATGGATCCGACTAATGCGGACCCTCTCAATTTCTTTGATATCCCCGAATGTACCCCATGCCCTTTTGCGGGGATGGCTTCGTGAGTGATGTTGTCTTTATGGATCAAATTAAATCGATCGATATCGTTGGGTATGAGTTAGTCTCGGACTGTTGTCGTGGCGAATTTTTCGTCGTTGCTGCTTGATCGAGGCTCCCATCGTTGAAGTCCTAGGTTTGGATGAGTTAAGGACTTGGGACCGCAATACGTGTACGGCACGGAGGCCTTATGCCATTGTCGAGGGTTTGGGTAGGGCACGTCCGCATTGTTGAGTGAGGAGATTAAATGGAAAATCGGAAAGAAATCGTTTGCGATATGCATGGCCGTTCCGCATGATAACTACACACGATCACCCAACACGGAGGCAGAGCTACCAACTCGGCGAGCTCGGGTCATGCCCGATGTCGTCGATGTCGCTGTTAGTGATGCATCGCCTTCGTCGATGGCCAAGGTCGGAGCGGGGCGTGCCCCGCGAGGCTTCGAGTCCGATCTTCATGCGGGGGCTTGGTTACCGCCAGTCTTCAAAACATGCTGAGTGTTGTGTTCGGTGGAATCGGGGGGAGGGTCCCCTCCTTCCGCGTGGGGCGATTCCTGTTGGCTTTGGGCGTCGCGGCCGCGATGGTCGCCGTGCCGGGTTGTTCCGGTTCGGGGCCGGGCGAGGCTCCCAAAGAGATTAACGGGATGACCCCTGCGGATTATCGAGAGAAGTTCGAACAGGCGAAGACGAAGCGGTCTCCCCGGGGCGCCAAGGCGTCGAGCACCGGGCGTAGTTCGAGGGCGGATTGAATTGATCGGTCGGTTTCTGCGGGGCGATGTCTGCCCCCCTCGCGACTCCGGAATGTCGAAGGGACGATTATCATCCGTTCGGCTTACCAATCGTCCCGGTATCGCTCGGACTGATCTGCTCTCATCGTTGTCTCTCGTTTAGGAGTTGTCTTGCCATGACAGCCTCAGTTCGCCGTTCCCCCTCGACGCGAGCGTTCACCTTGATTGAACTGCTCGTCGTCATCGCGATCATCGCGGTCCTGATCGCCCTGCTCCTCCCGGCGGTCCAGTCGGCCCGCGAGGCGGCCAGGCGAATTCAGTGCACCAACAACCTGAAGCAGCTCGCGTTGGGCTCGCACAACTACCACGACGTGAACAACTCGTTCCCGTCGGGCACATATTACATGTGGCCCTCGAGCTGCAACCGCTGGAAGCAGGGCCCGAGCTTCCTCCTGGGCCTCCTCGCCTACATCGAGCAGACCTCGGCGGCCAACGCCTACAACTACTCGATGCACCCCTACCAGGCCCACAACTCGACCGTCCAGGGCCTGGGATTCGCCGCCCTCTGGTGCCCCAGCGACGGCGAAGTCGCGGCGCCGATTTCGGCATCGATCCCCCGGAACGTCCTTGGTAGCTGCAGCGGTATGGGCGGCGGGCAGGTCGTGACCCCGCCTTGGCTGCTCTACCACACGACGTATGCCGGCAACGCGGGCATCCTGCCCGTTTACCCCACCGGCCCGCAGACCGCTCCCCCGGCCCGTCCCGGTGCCGACCCGAACTATACGACGATTCTGAGCCAGGCGAGCGGCGTGACCTACTTCGGCAGCACCACCTCGATCCAGTCGATCACCGACGGCACCAGCAACACCTTCCTGATCGGCGAACGGGCCTTCAACAAGCTCCAGCCCGCCGCGGCCAAGCAGGTCTGGTTCTTCTGGTTCTCCGGCGCGTATAGCGACACCATGTTCTCGACTCTATATCCGATCAACCCGACTCGCTTGATTCAGGGCGAGGCGCAAGACTTCGACATCCCGGGCGGCGGCAACGCCACCGAGGCGTCGGCTTCGAGCAACCACCCCGGCGGGGCCAACTTCGCCATGTGCGATGGCACGGTCAAGTTCATCAAGGACTCGATCAACTCCTGGCCGGTCAACCAGTCCACCCTCCTGCCCAACGGCGTGACCTACACCGGAACGACCTACACGGTCGCCCCCGGCACGCAGGGCGGCGTCTACCAGGCCCTCTCCAGCCGCAACGGCGGCGAAGTCATCAGCGCCGACGCTTATTGAGCCCGGCCCAGGTCCGGGAGTCGCCTTCGGCGCGAGTCCCGGACCTCTCACCTCGGCTTTCCCGTCCCTCTGCCTACGTGATCTCGACGCCATCCTCGGCCCCGGACGTCTTCTCGACGGCTCGGGGCCGAACTCATCCCCGATCTCCCAATTCTCTCGGAAGGTGTGCCATGGCGACTCGCCGCTCGTTCATGTCTGGTGTCGCGGGAGCCGGTTTGGTCGGCGCCGCCTTTCGAGGCGACGCGCTCGTGCGTGCCGCCAGGGCCGCGGAAGATGCCGTCAAATGCGCGGCCTGCGACCTCGCCACGAACGAAGACTTCTGGTCGGAAATCCAGCGCTGTTTCGACATCGATCGGACCGTCATCAACTTCAACAACGGCGGCGTTTGCCCCACGCCGACCCACGTCCTCGATCAGATGATCCGGGACCTGAAGTTCACCAATGAGTCCCCCGTCCAGCACATGTGGCGCGTCCTCGAGCCCCGGGTCGAGTCGGTCCGCCACGACCTCGCCCGCGAGTTCGGCTGCGACACCGAGGAGATCGCGATCACCCGCAACGCCTCCGAATCCATGGAGACGTTGATCTTCGGGATCGACCTGGAGAAGGGTGACGAGGTCATCATCACCGACCAGAATTATCCTCGGATGATCACGAGCTGGGAGCAAAGGGCCCGCCGCGAGGGGATCGTCGTCAAGAAGATTTCCTTCCCGGTCCCCTTGCCCTCGCCCAGCGTCTTCGTCGACAAGGTCCGCGAGGCGATCACGCCCAAGACGAAAGTGATCGAGTTCCCCCAGGTCACGAACATGTCCGGCCAGGTCCTGCCGGTGCGTGACGTCGTTCGCCTGGGTCGGGAGAAGGGGATCCAGGTCTTCATCGACGGCGCCCACGGCTTCGCCCACCTGCCCTTCAAACGCGACGACCTCGAGTGCGACTACTTCGGGTGCAGCCTGCACAAGTGGCTCCTGGCCCCGATCGGCAACGGATTCCTCTACGTCCGGAAATCCAAGCAGAAATCGATCTGGCCGATGATGGGTGCCGACGCCCCGCTGGACGAGGACATTCGCAAGTATGAGCAGATCGGGACGCACCCGGCCGCTAACCATAATGCGATCTCCGCGGCGCTCGCGTTCCACAGGTCAATCGGCATCGAGCGGAAGATCGCCCGCCTGCGGTTCCTCCGCGAGCGTTGGGTCAAGCCGCTCCTCGCGGCCGACCCTCGGATCAAGCTCTGGACGCCCGTCGGCGAAGACGCGATCTCCGGCGGTATTGCCTTGGTCCAGATCGAAGGGATCGAATCTGGGAAGGTCTTCGGTAACCTCTGGGACAAGCACCGGATCGTCACATCGCCGACGAAGCATGCCCAGTTCGAAGGCGTGCGAATCTCGCCCAACGTTTATACAACGCTGGACGAGGTCGATACCTTCGTCGACGCGATGAAGCAGATCCTCGCAAAGGGGGTCTGAGTCGACGACGCCGACACTCCTCACCGATCTTCACCAGACTCTCGCTGCGCGACGATTTCACCACAAAGGCACAAAGGACACAAAGAAGAGGAGCCAGAGAGAACCAATCCTCTTCGGACCTGCTTCGATGTTCCTTTGTGTCCTTTGCACATTTGTGGTGAAGCGTTCTTCCGCATTGGTCTCGGTGGGGAGCCGTGAGGAGTCTCTCGAAACCGAGTCGCTTACCACCTTCGACGAGGCGACCTTCGCAAGCACGAGCCTGAACGGATCGGGTCGCTGGGATCCGCCTTCATTCTCGAGCGAACGACGGTCGCCTCGTTTCGATTCTCAGGCCGGTCTTGGCTCCGGAATGGCAACCGACTTGGTGTCGCCCGAACTCCACCAACGGGCGGCTCGGGCCTGGTCCCAGTCGTTGGAGCATGGGCAGTCGCTGAGTTCGAGTCCCAGACTCTCGGCATCCTGGTATCGATCGTCGGGGCGCTTTTCGAGACATTTCATGACGACGCGCTCGAGGTCCTCCGGGATGTCCGCCACGACGCTCGACGGGGGGACGACCGGGTCCCGAGCATGAGCAATCATGACGCCGATCCCGCTCTCCTCGTCGAACGGGGCTCGGCCGGTCAAGAGGAAGTAGGCGACGGCCCCGAGCGAGTAGATGTCGCTGCGCTCGTCGAGCGTGCGAGCCCCCATCGCCTGCTCGGGGGACATGAAGAGCGGGGTCCCGAGGATCTGGCCTTCGCGGCTCAGGCTCGGTTCGTGGACCGTGGTCGCGGGGCGGACCAGGCCGAAGTCGAGGAGCTTGGCAACGTCGTCCACCCCTCCGCGACGGGCCGCGAAGATGTTGGACGGCTTGACGTCGCGATGGATCAGGCCCGCGCCATGGGCTTCGCGCAAGGCAAGGCAGACCTGCCGCAGGAGGTAAACCACCCGTCCCGGAGGAAGAGGGCCGTGGCGCTTGACCAACTCTTCGAGGCTCAGGCCGGGCAAGTATTCCATGACGTAGTAGTAGGTCCCGTCCTCGGTCCGGCCATAGTCGAAGATCTCGACGGTGTTCCAGTGCGAGAGGGTCGCGGTGATCCGGACCTCACGCTCGAAACGCTCGAGAGTCTTCGGGTCGGAGACGTTGCTCGGCCGGATCAGCTTGATGGCGCAAGGACGTTTGAGCAGCTCGTGCTCGGCGAGATAAACCTCGCCCATTCCGCCGACGCCGATTCGACGTCGCAGGCGATACTGGCCGAGCTGGCGTGCTTCGACCACCTGCCTGCGGAGTCTGGAAATTGTGTGCGCCCCGTAGGTTGAGCAGAGCGCGAGGATCAGCAACAGCATGGCGTCGTAGCTGAACAGGGCCAGGGGCATCGTCCCGTCGTCGGTGTTTCCTTCCAACAGCCAGGACATGGCCTCGGAGTGCCCGACCCCGAGGGACAGCAGCGTCGCGAAGGGCAAGAGCGCCAGCGGGATCGTGACGGCGGCCGTCCTCCGCCAATTCTTGGGGACATAGATCCCGTACGTCAGGATCAGGATCGACGTGAGCAGCACCGAGTTCTTCATCACCCGCTGGGCTTTGAGGGTGTTGCCCAGCTCGGATGATTGAAGCATGACGTGGTACTGTGTGCATGCGACCATGGCCGCCAGGACCGCGACGGTCGCGAACTCCAGGGCCTTGAGCCGGCCGAGCGAGAGACTTCGTCGGCTCCAAAGCACGGCCGCGATGACGCCGAGGGCGAGCATCGCCGCCGCGTTGTAGGCCGAGATCGTGACGTCGGCGATCCTGAGCATGAGGTGCCGCCAGAAGATCGTCATGCCGCAGATCAGCATGTAGATCACGGGGAGCTCGCGGACGCGGGCCCGGATGAGCGAGGTCGACTCGTCGCCGGCCTTACGCCCCTCGCCGGGCTGGATCACCGCCTTCGGGGTGAATCCCCCGGTGTCCTCGCTGCGGGCGGCTTCTTCAGGCGGGAGTGCGCGGCCGTCGAGACCTGGCAGGTCATGTCGTGTCGTGGCCCAGTCCGCCGTCACGTCGGACCGGTTGACGACGCCTTCCGGGGGGACGAGGAACCCGTCGTCATCGGCTTGCTCATCGTGCGCGAGCAGCCGGTCGAGCTCGGCGCGCAGAGCAAGGTCGGGACCGCAAGCACGGTCGAGCCAGGGGGGCCGCTCGTCGGGCTTGAGCTTGATCGCGGAGCCGAAGAGTTCGTCGATCTCACGCCAGCGTTCGGGAGTCATGCCCCTTCCCCCCCTCGGAGTTGCCCGAGGAGCCAGGCCCTCGCGAGCCTCCAGTCCCTTTCGACGGTGACCACCGACACGTCGAGGGCCGAAGCGACCTCGGGTACGGTCAGTCCGCCGAAGTACCGGAGCGTGATGACCTGGCTTTGACGTTCGTTCAGCACCGCGAGCCGGTCGAGAGCCTCGTGGACCGCGAGGATATCGAGGTTTTGCGACTCGAAGTAATCGACCACCAAATCGAGCGGGCGACGTTGCCACCCCCCTCCCCGCCTCGCCGAGGCCCTTTGCCTGGCGTGGTCGATGAGGATCTCTCGCATGGCTCGGGCCGCGGAGGCGAAAAGGTAGTTGCGGTCGGGCGCTTTTTCGAAAACCTGGTCTCCCAGGAGCCGCATCACCGCCTCATGGACGACCGCGGTCGGGGCCAGGGTATGATTCAGACGCTCCTTTCGCATCAGTCGGGCGGCCACGTGACGCAACTCGTGATAGACCAGGGTGATGAGCTCATCCCTGGCGCGATCGTCGCCGGCCTGGGCGCGGCCCAGGATCCGCGTCAGGTCCCTCGGCCGCTCGCTCTCCATCCCGCCTCCGAAAAAAACCATGAAGGGTCACGAGATCATTTTTCGCAGGAGCTTACGTGGGGACAAGGAGTGGCCCCGTCGGGGTCTTGCGGTTGTGGGGCGATCGATCGTCCCGGAGTGTCGAGATCCTTCGCGAGACCAGGACGGCGGAGGGCGCCCGGACCGGGTTTCTTGGAAGCGAGGCGACCATGTTCGACTTCGTCTATTGGTCCTGCATGCTGGCTTTGGTACCCTGGACCCTTGCGCTCGCCTGGACGTTACTAGGCCGCCTCGGCCTCTGGTATCGGGCGAGCCATGAGCGAAAGTTCCACGAGGTCACCTCGCCGTTCGCCGTGCCTCGCTTCCACAAACACTGGTGATGATGTGTTTGGACGCCGATGAGTGCGTCCCGGGATTCGAGGCCGGTTCCCTCCGTTGACGCAAGCCGTCCTGGCCCCCCCTAAACCTCCCCGCCGCCAGGTTTCTCCCCAGTTCCTCCCGCCGGAGTTTCCGTCCCATGGGCCGATGGACCGCGTTGTTGTTCGTGTCGCTGGTCTTGACCGTCACGATCGTCGGATGTGAAGACCCCCAGCCCAAGGTGGTGGAGGAGGCGCCTCCGACCGTCATCGTGAAGCCGGCGGTGATCGACTACCTCGCCGATTACGAGGAGTTCAGCGGGAGGACGGACTCCGTCCTCTCGGTCAACGTCCTGGCCAGGGTCGGCGGTTATCTCGACAAGGTCTTCTTCGTCGACGGTACCGAGATCAAGAAGGGGGATCCTCTCTTCCGGATCGATCAACGCCCCTTCCTCGCGGAGGTGAGTCGGAGCCGGGCGAATCTCCAGCGCGCCGAGGCCCACCTCGCCAGGCTGGAAGCGGATTACCATCGCGCGAAGAGCCTTTTCGAGCGCAAGGATGTCAGTCGAGAGGAATTCGACAAGGTCGAGGGCGACCACGCCGAGGCCCTGGCTCTTGTCGGTTCCGCCAAGGCCGGCCTCGACATGGCCGATCTCCAACTGAGCTTCACCTCGGTCACCGCACCCCTCACCGGCCGGCTCAGTCGTCGCATGCTGGACCCGGGCAACTTCGTCCAGGCGAACGAGACGATCCTGACGTCGATCGTTTCGGATGACCTGATCTACGTCTATTTCGACGTGGACGAGCAGACGCTGCTGAGGATCCAACACCTGATCCGAGAAGGGGTCATCCCGACGACGCAGGACTCGGAAACGGCCGTCCAGATCGGCTTGCTCGACGAGGACGGTTTCTCGCACGAGGGGAAGATCAACTTCAGCGAGAACAAATTCGACGCGAACACGGGCACCCTTCGACTCCGCGCGATCATCAAGAACTCGTCCGAGGGGGAGGGTAACCGTTCGATCCGGATCCTCTCCGCCGGCATGGTCGCCCGGGTCCGCCTGCCGATCGGGAACCCGCGTAAGAAGGTGCTGATCCCCAGAGAAGCGATCGGGAGCGATCAGGGTCGAAACTACCTCTACGTCGTCCGGCCCGAGAAACGGGCGGACGATCAGCCTGGTCAGGAGCCCTCGTACGTCGTGCTCGATCGGACGATCAAGGTCGGGGCCCGCCACGGCGACATGTCCGCGATCGAGGACGGCCTGAAGCCCGACGAACTCGTCGTCGTCGAAGGCCTTCAGCGACTTCGACCGGGCCTGAGGGTCGACCCGAAGTCGATCGACGGCCCGCTCGCGTCGAAGGCGAACGTTTCCAAGTCGTTGTAATTCGCGAAACGGGCGCGTCCGGGTGGCATACCCATCCGGACGCCGCCGGTTCCTTATTTCGATATCTGCGAGGATGATCGCCGGGGAGTCATCATTCCCGGCAGATCGATCGAGGCACCGGGGCGAGCTCGACTGGGCGATGCCTTGGATTGCGATGCGCCGCCCCTGATGGGCTCACTTCGTCCGGCTTCCCTCCTCGGCGTGAACCCGGTCGATTCGACGGACCGGAGGTCGTGGCCATGTCGCGCCCGGTTCGTATATAATCCGACCCGAGCCGTACGCCTGATCCCTCGACCCAGGCCGGGCCGCGGGGTCCGGGTCGAGCGTGATCGTCGAAACTATGCATGCGTGAATATCTATGGACCGCATGACGCGTGCGACATTCGCCGCCGGATACCTCTTCGTCATCGCGGTCCTCCTCGTCGACGCCTTCCTCGTCGCCGCCAGCGTGCGGACGATCCTCCGGAGCTACGAACGGGTCGACAACGCTCGCCAGGTCTCGGCCGAGCTCGAACGCACCCTCGCGATCCTCAAGGATGCGGAGACGGGCCAGCGCGGGTACCTCCTGACGGGGCGGAGCTCCTACCTCGAACCTCTCCGGTCGGCGGAGACCCGCTTCAATGCGGGACTTGGCCGTCTCGAGCGATTGACGAAGGAGAACGCTCGACAGCGAGAGCTCATCGCCGACTTGCGGGTCCTCGCGGCCGTGAAGATGATCGAGCTGCGGCAGACGGTCGAGATCCGACGGTCCCAGGGGCTGGAGAAAGCGCTCGAGATCGTCCTGACCGACCGAGGCAAGGAGGTCATGGAGAAGATCGTCCGGGTCGCGGGCGATTTCGGGAGGGAGGAAGATCGGCTCCTGATCATCCGGACGGCGGCCGCCCGATCGGCCGTCCGCCGACTGGTGCTGACCTTCGCCGCAACCACGGGCGCGGCGATTGTCCTCCTGTTCGCGGTGTTCCTTCTCCAATGGCTCGAAGGTTCGGTCCGGGAGAAGGCGGCGTCGGCGCTCAAGCGGAGTGAAGCCTGGTTGTCGACGACACTCGCCAGCATCGGAGATGCGGTCATCGCCTCCGACGACCAGGGGTGTGTCCGACTCATGAACGCGGTCGCATCCGAGCTCACGGGTTGGGGGGCCGACGAGGCCGTCGGCAGGCCGATGGCCGTCGTCTTCACGATCATCGACGAGACGACCCGCAAGCCCTCGGAGGATCCCGTCGGCCTCGTGATCGGGGAAGGCTGGACCCTCGCCGAGGCGAATCACACCTTGCTGGTCGCCAGGGACGGGAGCGAGACCTCGATCGAAAACTGTGCCGCGCCGATCAAGGACGAGGACGGGAAGATCGTCGGCGTCGTCCTGGTGTTCCGGGACACGACCGAGCGGAGGCGACAGGACGCCTTCCGCGACGAACAGCGTCGGCTCGCCGAGTTCGGCCGAGACATGGGGTTTGCACTCTCCGGCGAGGGGACGCTGCCGGAGATCCTCGGGCGATGCACTCAGCTCACGGTCGGGCGTCTCGACTCCACATTCTCGGGGATCTGGACGGTCGGGGAGCAGGGCCACGTCGAGCTCCAGGCGAGTACCAACGTCGGCACCGAGGCCGAGGATGCCCACCACCATGTCCTCGTCGCCGAGCCCGAGCTCCGACGGATGGTCGAGGCAGGCCATCCGTATCTATCAAACGACGTCCCGCGCGACCCCCTCGTCCCGGCGGGCGAGTGGGCCGGGCGTGAGCGGATCGTGGCGTTCGCGGGCTTTCCTCTCGTCGCCGACGGAGAACCCCTCGGCTTCTGGGCGACCTACTCGCGTCGCCCCTTTTCCGACGCGACGCTCTTCGCCATGGCCTCCGTCGCGCGAGTCATCGCCCTGGGCGTCGAGCGGAAGACGTACACCCAGGCCCTCACAGAGAGTTCGGCCTGGCTCTCGACGACGCTTGCGAGCATCGGCGACGCCGTGATCGCCACAGACGAGCTCGGGCGGGTCCGGTTCATGAACCCGGTCGCCGAGTCGCTGACGGGATGGTCGCAAGACGACGCGGCCGGTCGGTCGGTACTCGAAGTCGGTCCGATCCTGGACGGACAATCGCCTCACGCCCCTCCGATCGCGCTCGAGCGGCTCGTCGACGAACGGGCCGGCGTTGGGTTCGCCGATCACTCCTTGTTGATGGCACGTGACGGCCGAGAACTGCCGATCGAGGTGAATGCCGCCCGGATCCGCGAGGACTCGGGCCGGGTGTCGGGCGTGGTCATGGTCTTTCGCGACGTGACCGAGCGACAACGCGGTCAGGACGAACTGAGACTGGCCAAGGAAGCGGCCGAGGACGCGAACCGCGCGAAGGATCAGTTCCTCGCGGTCCTCAGCCACGAGCTCCGGACGCCGCTCAATCCCATCCTTTTGGCCGTCACGTCCATGTTGGAGCGACAGGACGCCGTCGAGGAGCTCCGGACGAATCTCGAGATGATCCGCCAGTACGTCGGGCTCCAGGCTCAACTGATCGACGACCTGCTCGACGTGATGCGGATCGTGCGCGGAAAGATGCCGCTGAATTGGGAAGTCACCGACTGCAACCAGTTGGTCCAGCGAGCCGTCGAGGTCTGTCGGAGCGAGTTGCTGGGGAAGGAGCTGCGGCTCGATTTGGACGTCGCGGCCCCTCGGCGACACGTCAACGCCGATCCCGCCCGGCTCCAACAAGTCTTGTGGAACCTGGTCAAGAACGCGGTAAAGTTTACTCCGCAGTCGGGGGTGATCACGATTCGGACTCGCAATCGGGTCGACCCGGACGATCGGGAGTTCTTGGTTCTCGAGGTCACCGACACGGGCATCGGCATCGATCCCGCGATCCTGCCGGCGATCTTCGACCCGTTCCAGCAGGGAGAGGTTTCGATCACGCGCAGGTTCGGAGGCCTGGGGCTCGGCCTCGCGATCAGCAAGGGGATTATCGAAGGCCTTGGCGGCGTGCTGATCGCCGAGAGCGGAGGGCCGGGCCAGGGTGCAACGTTCCGGATCGAGCTGCAAACGTCAGCAGATCCAGGGCCGGAGGACTCCGAAACGTCGGATCATCCCGCCGATTCGCCCGATTCCGCCGACATCGCCCGGCGTAAGATCCTCCTCGTCGAGGATGAGCCCGCGACGTTGAGGCTCCTGGCGAAGCTCCTTCGAGGTCTGGGCCACGAAGTGACCGCGGCCGAGACCATCGCGGCGGCCCTGGAGGCGGAGGCCGAAGGGGATTTCGACCTCATCATCAGCGACATCGGCCTCCCCGACGGGAGTGGATTGCGGTTGATGCAGCAGGTCATCGCCCGTCGAGGGCCCGTCTCGGCGATCGCCCTGACCGGCTATGGCATGGAAGAAGACATCCGCCAGAGCCGAGACGCCGGCTTCCTCGCCCACATGACCAAGCCCATCGACTTCACTAAGCTTCAAGCGTTGATTCGTCAACTTACCTCATGAACCTTCGGTAGCGACTGCACTTCGAGCGATGATCGACGGAGGACGTTCAGCTTCGGATGGAACACCGATAAGGAAAAATGGCCAATGTTTTTAAAATTTTTTATATTGTTATATTGTTATTATTAATTATTTGATATTTGATGGTGTGGTCGGTCGGTTGGAGTTGGAAATGTTGGACGCTGCAAACCGACGCTGCCACAGCGGCCCCCAGCCGCGTCGCACGCTACAGAATAGCCTGAAAGCCTTGGATTTCGGGCGGAACCGTTCACCTCGTGCGACATGCCTGCGTCAACCGATGTATACGGGGAGGCGCGGGCCGCGACCGTCGCACGACCCGAGCACGGAAGGCAAAGCTCCGACGAGCCGCCCGATGGACCTTGCGTCACGATGTTTTGCACCCGTTTTCCGGATCTCCGCCTCGCCCATCAACCAGCGATCAGCCCAGCCGCAAAGAAATTTTGACACTCCGACTATTTCCCAGGATCGAGTTGCCGATATAATCCTCTATGTCGATCGCCTGATGGTTTAATCCTCGGACGATCACGCAAGACTCCATCCATGCCCGTGTGTGCGATCGCGAGGTCCTCTTCAGGGAAAGCTAAGGAATCTCGCGCCTGCCGTCCCGATAGCGGTGCCGTTCGGTGCTGCGCGGTTGCGGCGGAGGGCGACTTCTGGGATGGGACCGATTCTGCGAACAGAGGTTGAAGATTTGTCGAGATTTGTGGACGAGGGGGAAGGGAAAGTCGCTGTAGTCTTAGGGCGGTCCCACCTATCCCAAGCGTGGCAACTCAGGTACGGGATCAAACACCGCGACGACACGAATTCCGGAATTGGGACTTTTCCTTGGCATGGGGGCCTGGAAATCCTCGTCAAGACCGTTCGAAACCGGGCTCGTGACAGTTCAATCAGGGATCTCGGGGTCGACGTTGCGGCCTGCATCGAGTCCTGGGCCCGCGTCAAACCTGGGTTGGTAGTCGGCGCGTCGTGCGCAAGGGCGTCCATGCCTGTGGGCCATCCTCACCAGGTTGGGACCGTACGAGGTCGAGTCGGCCCGGGTTGTCGACAAGCGGATTTGCGGACCTCGTCAGTCGCCCTCCACGACCCCGCTCCCTTCCCCCATCCTCGACGTTCGTCGCCCGCGCGTTGTGGAGGACTTGCTCACGTATCGACTTGGGAGTGTGAGAACTCCCCGAGGAGAGTTCCAGCGAATCCGGGTCGGAGACTCGTATCAGGCATGTCCTGAATCCCTTCCATCATTCCCCCCTCCCCCCACTGTTTTTATGAAACCGTGATCCAGGGAGTCGATGTTCATGATTGCGATTTCGAGGCGTCGTGCATTCACACTGATCGAGCTCTTGGTCGTCATTGCCATTATCGCGGTCCTGATCGCGTTGCTCTTGCCGGCGGTGCAGTCCGCTCGTGAGGCGGCCCGTCGTGCGCAGTGCGTCAACAATCTTAAGCAGATGGGGCTGGGGCTTCAGAATTACATCTCGACCAACAACAGCATCCCTCCTCTGTTTACCAGTTCGAACTCGGCGAGCTCGGTGGCGTTGCCGAAGCTCAATTCGGGCGCGTGGCCGCTCGGTTGGGGCGTCGCCCTCCTCCCGTTCATGGAGCAGCCGGCGCTCTACAACGCGGCCAACTATTCCTATGGTGCCGACGGTCCCCAGAATGGAACGGTGAGCCAGTCGAAAGTTGCGACTTACATTTGTCCTTCCGAAAGCCAACAGCAGGGGCCGGTCTTCAATTCGTGGACAAACTACGCGGCCAACATCGGAGGGGCTCCTCCGATCTCCGGTTGGAGCGGCGTGCTGGTCCCCATGGCGGCATCGGGCAATGGGTCGATGGCCGACAGCATGTACACCCTCTACACCAGCAACTGTACGACGCTCGGGATGCAGTCCATCATGGACGGGACGTCGAACACGGCGGCCTTCAGCGAAAAGCTCGTTGGCCTCGGCAACTCGGCGGCACAGGCCCCCGGCGGGAACAACGGCAAGCGTTATCATTTCCCGATCACGGCCACGGAAACCATGGACACGGGGGGCTTGGCCGGGGCCAATGCCTTCGTCGGCGTGTGTAAGAGTATCTCGGCGTCCACGTCCACGACCACGGCCGCGTTCAACCCCTACACGGCCTCCGTCTGGGCGGGGAGCCACGGCTGCACGCTTCGCTTCAATTCTTACGACCACTTCATGCCCCCCAACTCGGCGTCGTGCTACGCCGCCTCGGGCGGGAACCCTGTCGGTGACGGCATGGATGCCCTGACGGCCATGAGCAATCACCCCGGTGGCGTCAATGTCGGGATGTGCGACGGCTCGGTCCGTTTCGTCAAGGATACGGTGGGTTTGCAGGCGTGGTGGGGCTTGGGGACCCGCAGCGGGGGCGAAATCATCAGCGCCGACGCCCTTTGATCACCCCTTGGTAGAAAATCCAGGAGAATCCAAGAGCCGAGGTGCCGCCGACCTGAGGAAAATCCCCGCCCTCGGGGCGGCCCCGAACTCTACCATCGCTCATTCCCTCCCGAGGAGGTTGGATTTATGAAGATCCCGATCGGAACCGTTACCGCCCTGCTCTTGGGCCTCCTCGCCGGTTGCGGCGGTGGCAATGCGCCACTGGAAGGTGTCAAGGACCGAAGCGATCCCGAATACGGCCTCTCGGTTTCGGAAAAGCTGAAGAAGGACCTCGGGGCCGACCCCGCGACGGCCAAAGCTCAGGCGGCAGGGAAGAAGAAAAAGAGCCGGCGATGATCACCGCCGCGTGTTCGGAGAGACGGCCTGGAATTCAACCAGGGCAGGGCGAAATCGAGCCGTTCCGAAGAAGTCGACCGTTCACGCGGAGTACGAAACGAAGGCAGGACGTGGTCTTGTTCACTTCCTCGGGGCCTACACAACCAGGCTAGAACCTGCCGTCCTATCGACGCTGAAATCAGATCCCCATAAGCGATCTCGGGGATGTACACCCACGCCAGAGCGGTTTTCGCGAGCGCCACGCGCGTCTCCCTGGCCGGAAGAAGGCTTCACCACGGAGGCAGAAAGGAACATCGAAGCAGGTCCGAAGTGGATTGGTTCTCTCTGGCTCCTCTTCTTTGTGTCCTTTGTGCCTTTGTGGTGAAATCCTCGCGCGCGGGGAAAGTCTGGTGGAGATCGGCGAGGAGTGTCCTATTTCGTCAGAGTTCTTGGGGGATGCGACGGCCTTCCTCGCATCCACCTGGCATTAATTTAATGTCGAAACATATTGTGTTTTTGGCGAATAATTGTTGGGATGATTGTTGATAATTTGAGATTATCGTGGCCGTGTCCCATCCGTGGGCAGGAAAACTTCGATATTCCGGAATCGAATGGACCCGGGGCGAAATACGGTGAGACCCGACTGCCATCCAGGCGGGACTCACCGGGTGAGCTCTATTGTTTGGGGACTGCTGGAGCACCGATCAAGGTATTCCAACCCCAGCGGAACAGGTTTCGTGCGTCGATGTAGCGGTTTTCTGAAGAGGTGGCGCCCAGGACCACGACGATCAGATGGTCGTTACCGCGTCGACCGCTCGCGACCAGGCAGGCACCTGCGGCCGTCGTTGTGCCCGTCTTCACGCCGTCGTAGCCTTCGATATCCAGTAGGTTGTTGGTGTTCGTCCAGAGGACGTTCCGCTTCGCACCCGCCCCGTCGACGAGGATGCAGCCTCGTTTTCGAGTGGAGACGACCTTGGCGATCTCGGGCTGATTCAAGGCATGCCTCGCGATCGTCGCCAGGTCTCGCGTGCTTGCGTGGTGCTTCGCGGCGGGCAGGCCGTGCGGGTTCGCGAAATGCGACTCGTGGAGACCTAATTCTTCGGCCAGTCGGTTCATCTCGGCGACGAAGCGGGCGAGCGGGTCCGCCTCCGCCGGAGTGTCCGCGGGGGGAGGAACTCGACTCCCGAAATGTTCCGCCAGCGCGACGGACGCGTCGTTCCCGGAGGGGAGGAGCAATCCGTAGAGCAACTCGCGAACGGTGAGCTTTTCCCCCGCGCGCACTCCCGAAGTCGATCCCGGCGTGCGGTCGGCCCGCTCGGAGAAGGTGACGATCTCGTCGAGTGCGGCCGGGTTCGACTGGACCACTCGCATGACGACCAGGACGGTCATCAGCTTGGTGGTGCTGGCCATCGGGAGCGGATCCTTTTCGTGATCGCCGGCCAGGATCTTCCCGGTCTTGCCGTCGGCGATGGCCCAGGCCTTCGAGGTGACCCACGGCGGCCCTTCGAGCGCGTCGGCGGGTTTCTTGGGAAGGACCAGGTTATTGACGGTTTCCGGGGCGGGGACCTCGGGCTCCACAATCGGCGTGTTGCCGAGCGAGTCGAGGGTCTTCGGGTCGGCGATGCCCGTGGCCTCGATCCCCTTGGATTTTTGGAACCGGGCGACGGCCGAGCGTGTGGCGTCGCCGTAGTCGCCATCGATATCCAGGCCCGGCGAAGGGGTCATCCGCGCGTTTAACCTGCGCTGGAGATCCTCGACGGCCCTGCCGGAATCCCCGGGGCTCAGGGTTGGTTTGGGATTCTCCTCACGACGAGGCGCGGAAGCGTCCCTGGTCGAGGGTTGGGCGGCGTGCGTGGCGGAGCCCGCAATCAGCACGAATAGGCTGAGGAGCAAGGTCGACCGATCGATGCGCAAGCGTTGGGGGGAGTTCGAGACCAGTGTGCGTGAATTCATTGTGGGGGCCGATCTCCATACACGGAGGAAGTGAAGTCGGGGCGAGCCATCGAGGCGTCGGTCAAGGGGTACCCGGATCCCAGATCGTCGCGGCGATGTGTCGGGTCGGGCTCGTCCGGTCGTGATAGTAGTAGACGGCGACCACCTTGCCGTCGGGTCGGACGATGGAACGGGCGTAGCCGATGTCGCGCCCGCCGGCGTCGTCGCGGAGGACGATCGGCTCGGTCCAGGTCTTGCCCTTGTCGCTGCTGAGCCTGGCCCTCATCCCGAAGGGTTTGGCGCGATAGCCGTAGATCAGGCTGAGCCGGCCGTCGGGCAGTCGGAGCATGCTCGCCGGGTTCCCTTCGCCCGCGTCGGGCTCGGGCGTGGAGAGGGGCGACCAGGACAGGCCGTCGTCGTGGGACGCATAAGCCTCGATCCAACTCTTGGGAGGATCCAGGCGCCGGATGGCGGAGACGAGGTCGGTCGGCGAGGTCCGGACCGTCGACGGCATGATCGAGTAGCCGATCGGCTCGGGCCCGATGAACGAGAGGAATCGCCAGGTCTTCCCGCCGTCGGTCGTCCTCGCGCAGAACGGTCGTCCTTCCAGCCCGTTGCTCTTGGACGCGGTCAGGAACAAGGTGCAATCCTCGGGGCCGTTCACGACATAGTCGGTGCGGGCCATCACGCCCTTCTGGCCGAAGAGGGGGAGCCGGAACGGGCCTTGCCAAGACCTACCTCGGTCGTAGGAGTAGAAGAAGCGGGACGTCCCCGCGTCCTTGTTCTCCATCCGGACCGTGAATGCCAGGTTGGGATGGGTGAAGTCGATCTTCCCCTGGAAATCGACCGGGCGCTCTTCTTCAACGCCCGGAGGCATGGTCCCGTGGCGCACATTCCGCGTCCCGACGAGCATGCCTCGAGGCTTGGGCTCTTCAACGGACCACGTCAAGCCGCCGTCGAGGCTCCGGGCGAGCAGCATCTCCTCGGGCTTCTCGAGGTCGATGTTGTGAAAGTTGCCCCGGTCCTTGTGTGTGCCCCGGCTGAAACCGGTCAGGATCTCGTTGCCCCAGATCCAGATCCCGTGATTCGCCGGCCAGCCCGCGAATCGGCCCTCTTCCGAGTAGACGACGACGTGCTTGACGACCTTCGGCGGCTCTCCGCCGACGGCCACCGCGCCGATCCCCAACGCGATACCAACCCAGAGGCCGCAAAGGCCAAGGGTTCCTGCGGTTCTCGAGCTCAACATCGGGACCTCGCTCCCCCCTGATGCCTGCATCGTCCCGCTCGAGAGGACGACCCTCGACGGGGCGGAGGATGCGGCTCGCCCCAACTTGCCCTTGGCGTCGATGTGGGTCAAGTCCCGACGTACTCATTCGGGGAGAATCTTGCGGGTCGCAGGGAGCGATGATCGGGGAACGATCCAGTCGGGACGCTCAGGAGGCCCGAAGGGCTGGACTTGAATTTAAATGAGAAAACAGTTATAAAATAGCTATTGAGATAATAGATCTACTAAATGAAAATAAATAACTTCGTCGATCCGAAGCGTCGGTGAGGTTCCACGGGGATACTCGAGCACGGCGTCGTCCCGGATTCCGGCCCGTGAATCGTACGTTTTGCGAGGGAAAACCTGCTCGACTCCTTCGGACGGGGTGGTCGGAGATGATTTGACAATTGGCTGACAACGAGGCGAACGGGCGTGCCAAGCCGGCTCGCACCTGATATGATCCTCGGGAGCGGAGACGGAGACTCGTATTGAACGGTCCGCCCTACGAGGAGTTCAGAGCGATGTCCCAAGACGAGACGAACGGAACTGACCGCCGCGGCTTCCTTCAGGCGGGGGCGCTGGCGACGGTCGCGGCCCTGGGCGCCACCTCCGGTGCGGAGGCGCAGGTCGCCGCCAAGACCTCGAACGTCCTGCCCACGCGGAAGCTCGGGAGGACCGGCCTTGAGATCACCATGCTCGAGATGGGCACCGGCGCCCTCCGCGAGCGTGGGGTGCTCGACCGCCTGCTCCGGCAGTCCTTCGCCAACGGCGTCCGTACATATGACACCGCCAAGGCGTACGGCACCGAGCCCGGCTTCAAGAAGTGGTTCGAAGAATTCCCCGAGATCCGCAAGCAGATCGTCCTCGTCACGAAGGACAATCCCCGCGTCCCGAAAGACATGATCAAGATGCTCGATCAGCGCCTCGCCGCGCTGTCGACCGATTACATCGACCTGTTCTTCATCCACGGTCTCGGCGACGACCACAGCCTGGATGAGTCGATCAATTTCGTGAAGAGCCAGGAATTCAAGGAGACCGCCGAGGCGATCCGGAAGTCGGGCAAGGCCAAGTTCCTCGGCTTCTCGACCCACCACCGGAATCGCGCCGAGATCATCCAGGCGGCCGCGGACGCCGGGATCGTCGACGCGATCATGCTCCAGTACACCCCCTGGCTCGACAAGGACTCGGCGCTCAACAAGGCGCTCGACGCCTGCCACAAGAAGGAGATCGGCCTGATCTCGATGAAGCAGGTCGCCGGGCAGTTCCCCGAGAAGCCCAAGGTCAACATCCTCGACGAGGTCGTCCGCAAGGTCCCGATGCTCGCCGAGAAGAAGCTGACCCCCTACCAGGGACTCCTCCACGCGATCTGGACCGACGAGCGGATCAGCGGCTCGTGCGTCTCGATCAAGACGACCGACCAGCTCCGCGACAACGCCGACGCCGCCCGACGCTACGAGCCGCTCAAGACGGCCGAGATCATGCAGCTCCGCGACGCCGCCCTCGCGTTCGGCCCGACCCTCTGCGCCGACTGCGACGGCCGCTGCTCGACCGCGGCCGGCACCAAGGCCGAGCTCGGCAACCTGACCCGCTTCTTGACCTACCACGAGCACCACGGCATCCGTACCGAGGCCCGTCGCCAGTACGCGGCCCTCGACGCCGAAGCTCGCGACTGGTCCGGCGCCGACCTCGAGGCCGCCCGCGCCGCCTGCCCCAACAAGCTCGACTTCGCCAAGCTCCTCCCCGAAGTCGATCGGCACCTCGCCTGATCCTTGGAAGTCAGATAAACCGGGGCCGGCCACGAAGGCGATTCGCGGCCGGCCCTTGTCGTTTTCGAATCGAGCGGCATACGATCGAGTCGCCTCTCTCCAGTGACAGTGACCGCCCTATTTGTCGGTCTCGGCGATCTCGGCCGGGGTCAGGGGACGGACTTCAATCTTACGTAAGGCGCCGGTCGTGTCATACGTGGCGAAGCCGAGCGGCTGGCACGACCGCATCTCGATCCGAGTGCCGACGATCCGTTCCGAGTAGTCGACCGCCACGACGTCCTTGTCGTCGATCCGGCCGCGGATCATCTTGTCCGTGACCCGGATTCGGAAGCGATACCAGGTCTTGTCCTGATATTTGACGTAAGTGTTGGTGTCGTTCTCCAGCGCGTCGGCCCCGTTGAGGCTGGAGAGCCCGGTCACGTTCCCGCCCCAGCCGCCGTTGACCAGGGTTACGTACGACTTCCCCACGGGAAACGTCGCCGCCGCGAAGAAGTCGATGCCGGTGAGCCGCTGGGCCTCGTATGTCAGTTCATAATTAGTCCTTGGCAAGTCTTGACGTGTGGAAGTGATTCCGGTCATGGCGCGGCCGGTCTTCAACACGATCGACCCATCCTGGACGGCGACATCGCCCGTGCCCCGATAGTCAGTGCGCTTCCATCCGTCGAGGTTCTTGCCGTCGAAGAGAACCAGAGGGCGGGGAGCCTCGGGGCCCGCCTGGGCCTTTTCGTCCGCCCCGGCAACGATGGGTGAGGCGAGAGCGAAGGAGGAGATGAGACAGAGGCCAAGACGCCTGAGCGTCGATTGGGGGACGAACGCGACGACGCTCGAGATGATGGCGGGACGGAACTGGGGAGCGGCGAGCATGGGATCTCCTCCGAGGATGGTCGTAACGGACGAGGCTGAGCATAGCATCGGAGAAGGTAAGGCTCCATCGTCCCTTGTCGATTCCCGGACGTCCCGGTGAAGACGCTCCACGCTGCCGCTGGCGGAGCACTCCGGTTACGATAGGGGACCGTCGCCCCCTGGACGCTCGGGGAGCTTCGCCGGGCGGTCCTCCGTCCGCGGGGACGGCGACCGGGCGCGATACCTGGACCTCGAGAACGAATGGAGCCTCCCTTGGATACGTTCCGCGAACTCTCCCGCAGGGATCTCGTACGCCTCGGCGCGTCCGCGGCTTTGTCGGGGCTCGTCGGGGTCGGGGCGCCGGCCAACGCCAGCGTGTTGGCCCCCAAAGCCCAGGACAACGATCCCTGGCGAGGCCTGAAGCTGGGCGTGGCCTCCTACACGTTCCACAAGCTGTCCCTCGAGACGACCGTGCAGGGGATTCGACGGGTTGGCGTCAACTACGTGTCAATCAAGGATGCCCACCTCCCGCTCAAGAGCACGGCGGAACAGCGTAAGGCCGTCGTGAAGGCGTTTCGAGACGCCGGCATCACCCCCATAAGCTGCGGGGTGATCTCGCTGACCGACGACGAGGCCCAGGTCCGGAACGCCTTTGAATACGCCCGAGACGCGGGCATCCCCACCATCGTATGCACGACGAAACGCGGGTCGTTCCCGCTCCTGGACAAGCTCGTCAAGGAATACGACATCAAGCTGGCGATCCATAACCACGGGCCGGAAGACAAGGTATGGCCGTCCCCCTTCGACGTCTGGGAGGTGATCCAGTCCTTCGATCCTCGGATCGGGCTCTGCATCGACGTGGGCCATACCGCCCGTTGTGGGGTCGATCCCTCGGAGGCGATCCAGAAGTGCTCCTCACGGCTCTATGACCTGCATCTCAAGGACATCTCGAGCGTTACGGGGGCCTCCAAGCCGGTCGAGATCGGCCGAGGCGTCCTCGACGTCCGAGGGATGCTCATGACGTTGAAGCAGCTTGGGTACGCCCATCACGTCGGGCTCGAGTATGAGAAGGATTCCAGCGACCCCCTGCCCGGCCTGGCGGAAAGCGTCGGCTACATCCGAGGCGTCCTGTCGACCGTCGCTACTTCGTGATCCCACGATCTTGATTTGAGATGACTCGGCCGACCGGGACGTCGCCGAGTCGGCCGTTGATCCGGCTCCGGGACGCCGGGCCTCCGTTTCGAGGCCGGCGTCCGAATTTCGTTCTGCTTTCGAGGAGAGGATTATGTCGATGACCGAGGGGACCGCGAGCAGCGCCGAGGGGATTGCCTGGGACCTGAGCGACCTGTACTCGGGGCCCGAGGATCCCGGGATCGAGCGCGACCTCGACGAGGCCCTACGGCGTGCCCAGGCGTTCGAGAACACGTATCGGGGGAAGATCGAGGTCGTCGCCAGCCCGACTCCGTCGCTACTCCTCACCGCGCTCCAGGAGCTCGAGAGCCTCGCCGAGCAGCGGGATCGCCCGGGGGTCTACGCAGGCCTCCTCCACTCGGCCAAGACCGACGACCCGAAGCGAGGGGCCCTGCTTGCGAAAACTCGAGAGCGGCGGATCGTCATCAACAAGCACCTGATCTTCTTCGACCTCGAGTGGATCAAGGTCCCCGACGAGGTCGCCAATGCCCTCATCGAGGCGCCGGAGCTGGCCCGGTACCGCCACTACCTCGACCGCGAGCGGGCCTGGCGGCCGCATTACCTCGGCGAGGCTGAGGAGAAGATCCTCGACGAGAAGTCCGGGACGGGGCGGTCGGCGTTCGTCCGGCTCTTCGAGGAGACGATGTCCTCGATGCGTTGTCCGTTCGAACTCGGCGGGACGACCGAGTCGCTCGACACCCAGCAGATCCTCTCCAAGCTGTACGACGCCGATCGTGTTGTGCGGCGAGCGGCGGCCGAGGGCCTGACCCAAGGGCTCAAGGACCAGGCCCGGCTGATCACGTACATCTTCAACACGATCGTCCTCGACCACCAGTCGGACACCGGCCTCCGCCACTTCGACAGCCCGATGGCGTCGAGGCATCTCGCGAACGAGATCCGCGACGATGTCGTCGAGGCGCTCATGACGGCCGCCGAGCGGCACCATGACCTGGTCCATCGCTATTACCGGCTGAAAGGCCGCCTACTCGGGGTCGAGTCCCTCGAGGACTACGATCGCTACGCCCCGCTCTTCTCCGATCTCCCGGCTTGTGACTGGGCCGATGCGCGGCAGGTGGTGACGGAGAGCTACGAGCAATTCAGCCCTCGCGCGGGGGAGGTCATCCGCGAATTCTTCGAGAAGAACTGGATCGATGCCGAGCCGAGGCCCGGCAAACGCGGGGGCGCGTTCAGCAGCGGGGCGGTCCCGAGCGTCCACCCTTATATCCTGATGAACTTCTCCGACCGGCTCCGGGACATCATGACCCTGGCCCACGAGCTCGGCCACGGGCTGCACCAGTATCTGTCCCGGCCGGTCGGCTATCTCCAGTCGGGGACGCCCCTGACCACCGCGGAGACCGCCAGCGTCTTCGGCGAGATGCTGACGTTCCAGCGCCTCCTGCAACGGGAGCCGAGCCCGAGGACACGCCTGGCACTCCTCTGCGGCAAGATCGAGGACAGCTTCGCCACCGTCTTTCGCCAGGTCGTGCTCACTCGCTTCGAGCAGGCCCTGCACCGGGCCCGTCGCGAGGAAGGCGAGCTCGCGACCGAGCGGATCAACGCCCTGTGGCTCGAAGCCAATCGGCCTATGCACGGCGACGTGGTCCGATTGACCGAAGGGTACGGCTGGTGGTGGCTCTACATCGGCCACTTCGTCCGCTCCCCCTTCTACTGCTATGCGTATGCCTTCGGCGAGCTCCTGGTCCTCGCGCTCGTTCAGAAACACAAGGACGAGGGGCCTTCGTTCGTACCGAAGTATCTCGAGCTCCTCTCGTCGGGCGGTTCCGACTCGCCCGACGCCCTCCTCGACCGGCTCGGCATCGACGTGACCGACCCCCAGTTCTGGGACCTCGGCCTGCGCCTGCTCGGCGACATGGTCACCGAAGCCGAGCAGCTCGCCAAGGACCTCCCCTCGGCGAGCTGAGCTCGGGCCCCGAAACCCGATGTTTTCTTGAACATCGGGTTTCTGAGGGAGTAGGCGACGACATCCCAGGAGGGGTTTTGACGTTGACTGGGGCAGAAACCCGGTTGGATCATGGAGCGAATTCGGTGCGGAGCTCCTCGTAGGGTTGGCACTGCCCACCAGCATTCCGGGAGGCCCAGTAGACGTCACCAGCCTTCGGGGTTGATAACTTTCCTGTCCTCGATTGTCAGTAGGAAAGACTGGTGGGCAATGCCCACTCTACGGGATGACTTCGGCACCGATCTCGCCCCATGAGCCACCTGGTTTTCATGAGAATCGGGGTTTGGGGACTGACACGGAGTAACAATCCTCGGGTCGTTCAACGCTTCGAGCGAACCTGTTCGAGGATGTACACACCCTTCTTGTTGGATGTGACGACGTCGAGCAGATTGTCGCCGTTGAAGTCGGCCACGACGAACTGGGTGCCGATGCCGCTGTCGTCGTCGATCTCGTGGGGCGTGAATCCGACCTTGCCATCGATGCCGCGGCCGGCTTCGAACCAGTAGATCCGAGCCGGCTTTTCCGAGCCCGGCTCGCTCTTGCCGTGCGACCAGAATCGCTTCCCGGTAACGAAGTCCTTAAGGCCGTCCCCGTTGATGTCGGCGCTGATCAGGGCGTGGGTTTCGGAGATGAGCTCTGGGAAGAGGTCATGCTTGGTGAAGACGGGCGAGCCGTCGACATCGGCGCCCTGCTCGAACCACCAGATCCCGAATTTGTGGGCGGAGCTCGCGACGACGTCCGATTTCCGGTCGGAGTTGACGTCGTAGGCGATCATGTCCGCCACGGCGTCGCCGAGCTTGGCCTCGTGGAATTTCCAGGGGGTGCTCGCCTGGCGTCCGTCGCTCGGCTGTTCCCACCAACCCTCCACGCAGATCACGTCCGATCGACCGTCGCCGTTGAGGTCGCCGACGCCGAGCCCGTGGGCGAAGCGAAAGGTGCCGGGGATGATCTTGCCGGGTTGGCTGGGCAGGCTGACCGCGTGCATCTCCCAGAGCTGCGTCGGGTCGCCGGAGGGCGAGAACCACGCCATCTGGCCTTCGTTGTCCTTGCCCTTGGGCTGCCATCCCATCACCAGGACGCGGTGCCCGTCGCCGAAGAGGTCGGCGTACAAGGGCGTTTCGTTGCAGGCGCTGTGCCAGATCTCGTGCCTCGGCCAGTGCCCTTCCTTGCCCTTCGGGTTTTCGTACCAGTAGGCGGGGGCGCCCGGGAAGCCGACGACCACATGATCGGCCCACCCGTCGGCGTTGATGTCGTCGGTCCAGGCGGCCATGCATTCGCTGTAGGAGTGCAGGCCGTCGCCGAATTCGCCGGGTTTGCGGATCTCGTGCTTCGACCATGCGGGCGCCTCGTACCAGAAGTCGCCGTTCAGGACGTCCATCTTGCCATCCCGATTGACGTCAGCGACCGCGACGCCCTCGGAACGGAAGCGGGCCTCGACGACGGTCTTCTTCCAGGTAATCGGCCCACCCCGCTCCGCGCCTCGCGCGGCGTCGGCCGCGATCGTGGTGGCGACGAGACCGATGGCGAGTAACGTCCCGCGTGGAATTGACATTTCGTGACATCCTCGGTTCGAAATCAAGGCGTTCCAGGTTCCCCGCTTCGGGGAGCCGAATCGTGTGAACTTAACACCGGCGGAAGGGAAACTCCACCGGGTCTCGGTCGACTCGAACGAAACGCGGCCTTCGCTCGAGGATCGCCTTATCGGTCGCGTCGATACCCCGGTCCTCATCCCAGGAGCGCACGAACGACCTTGCCGTGGACGTCGGTCAGGCGGTGGTCGCGACCTCCATAGCGGAACGTCAGCCTTTCGTGGTCGAGTCCCATCTGGTGCAGGATCGTCGCGTGGATGTCGTGGATCGAGAGGGCGTCCTTCACGACCGAGTTGCCGAAGTCATCCGTCTCGCCGAATGCGAATCCGCCGCGGAAGCCTCCGCCTGCCAGGGCGATCGAGTAGCCGTCGACGTGATGGTCACGCCCGGCGGTCTCCCCGAGTTTGGTCGTATGCGGGGTCCTCCCCATCTCGCCGGCCCAGACGACGATCGTTTGGTCGAGGAGCCCGCGCCGCTTCAGGTCCTGGATGAGCGCGGCGACCGGTTGGTCGGTGATCCGGGCGTTCTCGGTGTGATGCTTCTTGAGTTGGCTGTGCTGGTCCCAGGGCGAATTATTGGCGTGGGTGAGGGGGCAGGTGATCTCGACAAATCGGACCCCGGCCTCGACGAGTCGACGGGCCCTCAGGCATTGGAGCGCGTAGAATTTTTGATAGTCGTCGGGGCGGTCGAGGCCGTAGAGCTCGCGGGTGGCCGCGGATTCGTGGCGGACGTCCGCAATCGCGGGGATCGCCGACTGCATCCGGAACGCCGTCTCGTAGTTCTGGACGGCCGACTCGACCACGGAACGCTCGGCGGTCCGGGCCGCGAACTCGTGGTCTTGCGCGGCGAGGAGGTCGAGCTTTCGGCGTTGGCGGCCCAAGGGGTCGGCCGGCCGGATGTTGTCGACGGGGACCCCCTTGGCCCGGAGTGTCGTCGCCCCGTGGACGGCGGGGAGGAAGGCACTCGCGAAGTTCTCGTAGCCGCCGTTGGGGACCCAGTCGTTGTTGAGCAGCACATAGCCGGGGAGGTTGGCGTTGCCCGGAGTCAGGCCGTAGGAGACCCAGGACCCGAAGCTCGGTGCCTGGCCGGTGACCTTGCCGGTGTGCAGGAGGAGGTTCTGCTGGCCATGCAGCGGCAACTCGCCGACCATCGACCGGACGACGCAGAGGTCGTCCGCGCAACTCGCCATATAGGGGAGCAACTCGCTGACCCAGAGCCCGCTCTCACCCCGTTGGCGGAAATCCCAAGGGCTCGGCATCCAGACACGGCCGGCCGTGGATTGCGACCGCTTCGAGACCGCGCCGGCCCCGATGGCCTGTCCCTGGTGTTGTTGCAGCGCCGGCTTGGGGTCGAAGGTATCGACGTGGCTGGGGCCTCCGTCCATGAAGCAGAAGATCACACTCTTGGCGGGAGCCTCCGCCGTGGCCGAGCGTGCGTCGGAGCCGAGCATGCCCGCGAGCGCGAGACCCCCGAATCCGGAGGTCGAGGCCCGGAGGAACGCCCGTCGATCAAGGCGATTCTCGGTCATTGGCATCGCGGCCTCTTCGCGTCAACGGAAATGGAGAAATTCTTTTGTGTTGAACAGAATATGGGCAACATCCGACCAGACCGCCGCGCTCCTCGCGGCGTCTTCCTGGTCAACCCCGTGTTCTCGGGCAAGCTCTCGGATCAGCGTCTCCCAGCGGGCTGATTCCTGGGGGCTCGGGAGGCGTGCGAGCGACTCGAGGGACATCCGATCCAGCCCGTCTCGAGTCGAGGAGAGATTGAGGCTCGCCATCCGGGCGCCCCAGGCGTTCGCCTGGCCGACGACGAACGGGTCGTTGAGCAGGGTCAGGGCCTGCGCGGGGATGCTCGTCACGTCGCGGCGACCGGTCGGGATCTTGGGAGGCGGTTGGTTGAACGTCGCGAGGAACTGGGGCGGCTCCATGATCGTGACCTTCACATAGAGCGAACGTCGGCCGAGGCCATCCAGGGGGCCGGAGACGAGCCGCTTTTGAAGATCCTCGCCGGAGCGGTGGGGATCGACGCTCGGTCCCTCGAGTCGCGTGTCGAGTCGCCCCGACGCCGCGAGGATCGCGTCGCGGACCTCCTCGGCCTCGAGGCGACGGAGCGAATAGTGGTGGAGCAGGCGGTTGCCGGGGTCGACTTCGATGGCCCGGGGATCGGCGGTATTCCCCTGAACGAAGGTGGCGCTCGAAACCAGGGTGCGGATCAAATCCTTGGTCGACCAGCCACGATCGATGAACTGTCCGGCGAGGAAGTCGAGGAGCTCGGGATGGGTGGGAGGGCTGCCGAGGTGGCCGAAGTCGTCGGGCGTGGCGACCAGGCCCGTGCCAAAGACCCACTGCCAGACGCGGTTGACGTAGACCCGCGCCGTGAGGGGATTCTCGGGCGAGGCCACCCGTTCGGCCAACTCTCGACGCCCGCTCTTCGAGTCCTGGAACCGAGGGGGAACGCCGCCTCTCGCGAGAACCTCGAGATAGCCACGAGGGACCGCGGGCCCGAACTGGTCGTATTCCCCTCGGACGTTCAGCCGGTAGTCGATCCCGTCGTCGAGGTCGGCCATGCTGTTGACCGTCCTCGGGGCGAGCACACGCGTCTCCACTCGGCGATACTCGTCGACGAGCGAACGAACTCGGGGCGAGGCCGAGTCGTCCGAACGGTTCGAGAGGAAGCCCTGGTCGAGCATCCCTTTGAGCAGGATCACGTCATCATCCGTGGCCTCGTCCCGCGCCCAGCGTTCCACCGCGTGCCGCAGCCAGGCGGCGAAGCGGCCGACGACCTCGTCTCGGGTGGTCGGGACGGGACCGTCGAACAGTGGTAGGAAACGCGACAGGTCGTCCTTCGGCGTCCCCGCCGCCTTGTGAACAACCGCCCGAGTGATCCCGAACCAACTCCGAGGCTCGGCTTCCTGGGCGGTGGAACAAGCCCCTCCGAGGCCGATCCGAGGCGGAAAGTTCGGGTTGCTCGTCTTGGTCGCGACTTCGCGGAAGACCCGACGGTCTTTGAAATCCGGCGACGGGGAGAACGACGACCAGGCCGGATCTCGCCGAGCCAGGTACGCCTGACGTTCGGTCAGGAACGCATTGTCGACGACGGTACGCTCGGCGCTGAAGTCTCCCCCGCACGTCTCAAGGCTGAGCCAAGCCCCGGAAAACTTTGCGAGATCGGGGGTCCGGACGACTCCGTTCAGGCGGGGCGAGAGTCGGTGAGTAAAGAGCCCGCCCGGCAGGAGGTCCGCGACGGCCGTCGGCCCTTCGAGCGAGACGACGAAGTCGCCCGGAGGCGCCGGGCCCTCTTGAAGAGCCGCACCATCGACCGACCAATCGGGCGGGAGCGGGTTGCGGAAATCGGCGACGACGGTAAACGTCTTCGAATTGAACTCGGCGCGTATCCGATGCTCCTCGGGATACTGCTTTGCAAGTCGGGACCAGGTCGCGGACAGGTTCTCGTCACGTTTCGAATCCAACGCTTCGGCCCAAGCCCGGACCGGCTGCTCCCAGCCCGGCGAGGCTCCTGCGGCCATCCTGGCCTTATCCCATGGGCTCGGGCTCGTCGGCGTGCTGCGTATCCAGTCCGTCACCCACCGGGACGACTCCTCGAGCCATTCCGTCGCGAGGACCTGGCGTAACTCGGCCTTGAGAGCCCGGAGTTTTGCCAGGACCTGGGCGTTCCGCCCCGGCGTGTCGACGGTTTGGCTGACCCAACGCGCGCTCATGAAGGCACCGGCCAGAGCGTAGTAGTCGCGCTGAGAGATCGCGTCGAGCTTGTGGTCGTGACAGCGGGCGCAACCGACCGTCACGCCCTGGAAAGCCTTGGAGAACGCGTCGATCTTGTTGTGGAGCATCTCTTGATGGATGCCGTCGAACTCGGCGCTGTCGCCGTGGCGATTCTCTCCGAGTTGGTAGAACATCGGGCCGATGAGCGACTCATTCACGTGGGCCACATTGTTGATACGAGGCTCCACCAGGAGGTCGCCCGCCACCTGTTCCCGCACGAACCGATCGAAGGGGACGTCGGCGTTGAAGGCCCGGACGAGGTAGTCGCGATAGACCCAGGCCCCTTTGGCGGGGATGTCCCACTCGTAGCCGTAGGTGTCACCATAGCGAACGACGTCCATCCAGTGGCGCGCCATGCGCTCGCCGAAATGCGGAGAGGCCAGGAGTCGATCGACGAGTCGCCCGTAGGCCTCGGGCTCGGGCGCCGGATCCGACAGGTACGAGTCGATCGCCTCGGGGGTCGGTGGCAGCCCGGTCAGGACGAAGGAAAGGCGCCGGACGAGAACCAACCGATCCGCCCGAGGGGCGGGCGCGAGCCCCGCCGACTCGAGCCGGACGAGGATGAACTTGTCGACCGGCCCATCCGCCCACCCCACCCGTTTCGGCTCGGGAATGACGGGTCGGGCCAATGGGAGCAAGCTCCACCACGATCGGCGCTCGGCGAGCTTGGCTTCCCACTCCTGCTGGGCGGCCTCGGACGCCGACGGGGGCTTATCCCGAGGGTCGAATGCCCCGGAGACGATCCAGGCCTGGAAATCACGGACGACCCGATCGGGGAGCCTGGGGGCCTTCTTCGGCATCTCCAACCCCGCCTCGCTGTGATCGAGCACGCGGATGAGGAGGCTGTCCCCGGCCTGCCCGGGTTCGAACAGCGGCCCGGACTCGCCCCCCTTCAGGAGCGGCTCACGCCAATCGACGCGGAGTCCCCCTTCCTGCTTCTGCGGCCCGTGGCAGGACTGGCAATGGCCGGCCAAGACCGGCCGGATCTTCTCCTCGAAGAAGGTTCGGCGGGAGGCGTCCGTCGAAGCGGCGTCCGTGGCGGCCTCGACGCCGGAACAGAGCCCCCAGAGGACGGCGATAACGGCGAGTAAGCCAATGTTGACGATCGCGGACCTGAGGCATCCCAGAAACCCGACCGGACCGGAAGCTTTGTGGGAGAGATCACGCCAAGCCGGCTCACGTCCCGACGAGTCGAACCGCGGGAGGACCAGTCGGGATCCTGTTTCGGGTAAGGACATTGGCGTGTTCCGCGCAGATGACCGGGGCTGAGGTCCGAATCCGAGTTTTGTAGGGTGGGCTTTGCCCACCAGCATATCGAAGCCCCGGTGGGCAATGCCCACGCTACAAAACTCCGAGGGCACTGGTTCGACACAGGCAAAGCCCGAGGCATCCACGAGGGCCTGCGTGTCGGGCCTCCGTCTCTCGCCGTGGATTCTATCAGTTACGGTGTCGTCGCGGCACGAGGTTGGAGTGTGGAGCTCAAGGAACCGGTCGATTGAGCCTCAGCAGGAGGCGTTCTGACCGAAAAACGATTTCCACGTCCTTGTTGCTCAGAGCCTCCTCAAGGACAGGGACCGCCACCGGCCCCAGTTCAAGGAGTTTCGACTCCGCCGTCTCACGCGTCTTGGGGGAGTCGTCCCCGAGCTGCTTCACCAGCCCTCGGGCGCGATCCTGGAGCCGTGGGTCGATCCCGTGGATCACGAGGAGGGCCGTACGGACGATCTTCTTCGGCGGGGGAAAGACGTCGAGCAGAACCGCCTCGTCGATCGTCTCGCGCGAGACGTGGGCCAGGACGATCAACTCGCCGGGCTCGAAAAGGGCCTTGCTGTATTGGTCGAGGAGGAGCTTGATGACTTCGGGACGGAGCCCCTGGCCGGCGAGCCTACGCGTCAGGGTGTCGCGCGTGACCTCGCGAAAGGTCGGGGCCGAGGGTTTGACCGGTTGGGACATGAGGAGTTTGACGGGCGGACCCTCGACGACTCCCCCCTTCTTCCCCGTGTCCTCGGCCAGTCTCACGGACGTGGTAATGAACAGCTTACCCGCTTCGGTGACCCGGTAACTCAGACCGGCACCCCCCAGGACGTCGGCCAAGGCGTCGCGTGCGGCGAGGTTCGTGGCCCGCAGGCTCGTGGGTTCGCCGAGGTTGATCTCCGCCTTGGCGATCGTCCGGTCGTCGAGCTCGAACTGGAGACGAGTCTGTCCGGCGATGAGGTCGAGAACCTCGCGCCTCGGCATCTGGTTGACCGTGACCGAGATCGGCCGGTTGAGCACCTGGTCGATCTGCGCCCGGACGTTCGCGTCGCCTTCGGCGGGGAGCGGCGGGATCGCCTCCTCTTCTTCCTTCGGCTTGGCCTCAGCTTCCTGGAAGACGGCATCGGCGTTCGGAGTCTCTTTCTTCTTGTCCTTATCCTTCGCCTCCTCCTTCTTCTCGGGGGCGGCGGTCGGCAATTCGTCGAGCCAGCCGACGCGAAATCCGTCGTCGCTCGGGGCGATCACGGCGACGTCCGTCAGCTTTCGCGCCGTCAGGTTCTGAAGCGAGTATTCGTCCGGCCCGCCTCGGAGGCGTAGCGGGATCGGGATCGAGAGCTCGGTGTCGTAGGCGATGAACCGCTCGAAGTGGGTTTCATGCTTGAGGACCAGCGAGGTTTTCTCGACCCGGAGCTTGTGGAACCAGTGATTCTCGGGGAGGTAGCTCTGGGGGATGCCTGGCGGATCCTCGGGGTTGAGGTCCGAGCCGAACCATTGGAGCCGTCCGCCCCGCTCCGTGCTGGCGGGCCAGTGGGCGAGGATCATCCCCTTCTTGACCCGGATGTCGACGTCCACGTCTCGGCTTGGTTCGCCGAAGAATTGAACCACGGAAATCGGCTCGACGGGGAATTTTCCGGACAGCTCTTTCTCTTCGAACTTCGGCCGGCTGGTCCCGACGACGCTCGGCATCGCATTCCGATAGACGCGCGAGGAGTTGATCGTGGTGAGGGCGGGGTTGCCGACCCAGATCGACCACTCCTGTACCTCGACCGGGGTCTGGGCGTTCCCTTCGGCCTTGTCGGAGGCGGGCTTTTCCCCCGCCTTGGCCGCCGATTTCTCGTCGGCCTTCGAGGTTAGGGGAAGGATCCCGAGGCAGAGCAACATCGCCAAGCGGGCGGGGTGGACACAGGCAATAGGCATAGAGCGATTCATCCCTCGCCGAGTGGTCGCCGGGTTCAGCGTCGTTCGGTCACGTTCTCGGGGGTTTTCGATGTGTCGGCCTTGGCCGCCGATTTCGTCGCCGAGGGTTCGGCGGGCGTGGGGCGGACGAGTCGGGCGTTCGCCCAGATCACACGGTCGCCCGTATCCTGGCCGCGGCCGAAGTCGACGAGGAGCTTGAGCTCCGCGGCCCCCTTGACCGGCAGTGACAACTTGAGCGGGGGAGCATCGGCCCGCAGGTCGGGGTTCGCATAAATCTCTTTGCCGTCCGCCAGGACCCGACAATCGACTCGCCCCTTGCCCTTCGCGGCGTCGTCGAATCCGAGGGTGGTCTCGAAGGACGAGTACTGCCCGTTGAGGTCGTAGGTCAGGACGCAGCGGGAATGGACGGCGAGGCCACGCTCATAGGTCTGACCGTCCACCTTGATGGGTTCGCCGAGCAGGTTGACGTCCTTCCGCCAGCCGAATTTGCGGCCGAAGAAAGGGGTTTCCTCGACCTTTCCGGGCGTGAGGTCGGACAGATACGTCACCTTGCCACCTCGGAATTTCACCTCCTGGACGTCCCCGGCGGGGAGCTTGAGCTCCTGGCCCCAGGCGGTTTCCACTTTCCAGACGCTGGTGTCGAGGTCCTTCCACTTACCGGAGATCATCACCCCGCCGGGCATCGTGAAAGTCGGCCGAGGCTCGCTCGGCGTGTTGGCCTCGGGCTTCGTGGCCATGACCAGCCCTTCGACTTGCTTGATCGGCAGGGATCGGCTCTTCCCCTGGTAGAGGATGGACAGCCGCTCGTTCTCGAGCTTCTCGACGACGCCGGAGATCGCGACGACCTCGCCGTTCTTCGTCTGGGCCAGGAGGACATCCTCGGTCCCTCGCGACTTCAGGCGCTTGGCGAACGACGCGGGGGTCTCCTTGCGGTCGAGCAGGCAGAAATGGATCCCCACCACTCGACCCAACGGGATGTTGAGATGTTCTTGCGCGGGGGATGTAAGCTTCAGGGTCTCTTCAGTCATCCCCTCGATTTTACCGAACAGCTTCTCGTCGTCCGACAGGACGACCCAGGCATCGAGCGTAGGCGTCTGAGGCGTCTTTGAGTCGATCGCGAGCTTGGCGTCGGAATGGCCCTCGGCCTTCGCGTTCGCGTTGCCGTTCTGCCCATCTTCATAGGTGACGTTGACCGTGAAGTCCTTCTGGTGGCAGTCGCTGGCGGGAGGCTCGAGGAAGACGTCGGCCCATCCTTCGGTCCCTGAACGTCGCAAAACGACCGGCCAATCCTGCGAGTCGGTCGTGTCGAGTCGCCAGCTCGTCGGGCCGCCATCGGTCGGACAGGTGATCATGATCTGTTTGATCGCGACGGGGCGGAGGTTGCCGAGTGAGAGGTTGATGTCGCGGATCCCGTTCTTCTTCGGCTCGAGTTTGGCGATCTTGGCCACGGCCGCCGTCCCCGGCGGCGGGGCGAGCGGGTCGTCGGCCGCGCCCGGCTTCTTCTCGCCCTCTTTCTTCGGCTTCGCCTCGGCCTTCTTCGCGGCAGGCTCGGCTTTCGCCTTGGCCTCTGCCCCGTCTTTCTTCTCCGGCTCCTTGATGTCCTTCTTCTCGGCGTTGTCGCCGTCCTTCTTCTCAGGTTCCTTCGCGTCTTTCTTATCAGTTTTGTCGCCGGCCTTCTTTTCGGGTTCCTTCGCGTCCTGCTTCTTGTCACCGTCCTTCGCCGGCTCGTCCGTCTTCTCTCCCGGCTTCGTCTTCGCGTCCTCTTTCTTGGCGCTCAGGCCGGGCATGGTGAAGTCGAGGTTCGGCTGGCCGACGAATCGAGCGGTCAGATTCGGTGTGCGTTCGAATTGAATGCTCGCGAGTTCGTCGAGAGGAATCTTGGCTTTCGGCTCCTTGGGCTTCGGCGGTTGGGCCGGTGCTCCCCCCTGGGCGTTAGGAGCGCCTGGAGCCGGGTTTGCCTGCGCTGGCGCGGGAGTGGCGGCGGCCGGAGGTGCGGCGACGGCCGGGGCGGCTTGGGCGACACCCACGACGGCGACGACTCCTGGGGCGGCTGGGGCGACCGCGACCGCAACGGCTGCGACCGCAGGGGCCGGAGCGGCTGCCGCGGCTGGGGCCGCCTCGGTTTTCGGGGCCTCTTTCGGTTTCTCGGCGTCCTTAGGCTTGGCCGCGGGGTCAGACTTCGGGGGCTCTCCCGGTTTGGCGGCGGGATTGGCATTCGGCGCCGGGGGGGGAGCCTTGGGCTCGCCGCCGAGGATCAACACGTCTTTGTCGATCGACGTCGGGTCGGCGTAGACGAGCCGATCGAAGACGGTGCGGACGATCGTCCCGAGACCGTTGATCCGTTCGGCATGGATCGAGACGTCCTTCAGGAGGACATTAACGGGCTCGGCCCCGTTCCGGTTCGCCGCGAACAGCTTGACGGCCGCCACGTCTTGCGGCTGAAGCGTCGACTGTCCGAGGTAGCGGAGTCGGTTCGACTTGGCGTCGAGGACCTGGTAGCGGAGGATCATCCCCTCGCGTTGCAGCTCGACCCGTACCTCGTCACCGGAAGCCGGGAACGTCGGACGAGGCGGCTTCGGGGGCTTCCCGCCGGGCTGGCCGAACCCTCCCCCCATCATCATCATCATTTGGACGTGCTGGGGCTGCATTGGGTTGCCGCCGGCCTTCTCGACGGTGCGGAAGATCTCCGCACCGTTCGGCTCACGCATCCGAAGGAGGGTGATGTCGGGTTGGTTGATGTCCTGGAACGCGATCGCGATGCCGAACGCGGCGCCGTCTTCCTGGCCGGGCTTGGGGAGAGTCTTGATGAGGAAGTTGGCCGTGATCTTGAAGTTCCCGCCGAACCTCACGGTCTGCGGCGTCTTCCACCCGGTCTCGGGTTCGCCGGGGGCCAGCTTGATCCTGAGGCCGGCGTTCTCACGCGTGAACGCCTTCTTCTCGCCGTAGCCCTCGGTATCGAGCGTCGCCTGGTCGAGCGCCTTGGCGTCGAGGGGGCGCGAGTAGTCTTGAGGGCCGACGCCCAACAGGCAGAACAAGATCAGGGCCGTGCCTTGCATGTCGACTCCTCGAGCTCCTCGGACGCGACCGCCCCGGACTCGCTGTCGCGATTGCACAAGTCAGAGTTCAGACGACCCACCTTCTTGATGTCGAGCGAACCGCCGGGTCGGTCTCCCTTCCCCGGCGGATTCGATCCGCATCAACGCTCCGGCGAGGCCTCGGCGTCCTTCGCCGGAGTGCTCGCCCCCTTGGCCGGGGCGGACTTCTCCTCGGCGAGGCGACGGTAGTAACGCTCGAGGACCGTGCGATATTCGGGGGGAAATCCTTCCGACATCGATTGGAGGATCCGATCCCGTTCGCGGCCCGAGAGCTTCGCCCAGTCTTTTTCGCTTTCGCCCGGCGCGACGAGGTCGCCGATGCCGCCGGTGCCGGACCGGATGACCGAATCTTTCAGCCCCTGCTTCGGGTTATTGCGCTTGATCCCGTTCTTGCATGCCTGACACTCCTTCTCGAGCTCGGCGATCAAAACATCGAGATCCTTGACGATCTCTTTCTGCTTCGTCTGGACCGGCTCGTTGGTTTGGGGCTTGCCGAGGTCGCCGACCACGACGGTCATCTTCTTCGTGATCGGAGTGATCGGGGTCTCAGCCCGGCCCGAGGTGCCGAGCATCCCGACGATCGTTGTGGTCGCGACGAGGACGTTGCGAAGTTTTCTCATCACACCCTCGCTGAGGTTCGATAAAAAGACGTCAGTTCCGTGGAAACGCTTGCCGTGTGAATCAGTGATCATCGACACTGAGATCCCATCCCGAAACCCGGATTTTAAGAAAAACCGGGTCTCGGGACAGTTGCTTATCGTTCGAAGATCTCGGCCTTCGACCTGGGCTCGGCCTCTTCGGCCGGTTCGAGTCGTTCGGAAATCCTGTCGAGGGAGTCGCGTATCTCTTCCTGGCTGCTCGCGAGAGCCTCGATCTCACGCCGGAGGGCCGGGGTCAGGACGGCTTCGGCCGGATGCGAGCGATCGACTTCGAAGGTGTCGTCGTTCATCCGGGTTTGGAGGAGACGGATCATCTTGAGTTCGGCGATGAGTCGGTTGAGCTCCCGTTCGCGGGCCCTCGGCTCCGAGGGCAAAGGGGTGCCGGGGGGGGGAGGCGTCGTCGGCGGTAGGCGTTTCATGGCTTCGAGCAACCCCAGCAAGTCGACCTCGATTCGCTTCTCGAGCGTGACCGTGTGCACGGTCGCGTCCCCTTCCTTGAGCCACGCCTGGGCCTTTCGCATCTCGCGCGAGATGACGCGAAGCGAGGTCGGCAGTGCGATGCCGAATTCGGTCTCCTCGGCGAGCGCGGCGAGTGCGTCGGTCCGATCCCCCAGGACGGACTCCTTGGGCGACAACCCGACGACAAGGACGAGGGCGGTCCGCGACCGCTGGGCGATGCGGGGGGCCTGGGCCTCCGTGGTCTCTCGGATCGCGACCTGCATCTCGTGCAGTTCGGTCAACTCGGCGATGATGCGGGCCTGGAGCTCGACGCGAAGCTCGACGAGCAGGCTCTCCATGGACTTGGAGAGGTCTTCTCGGGCCTTTTGCAGATGCTTGAGCGCCGCGGCCTGATCGTCGGCCGCGGGCTTGGCCTCGGTCTTCGCCAGGTCGCCCACGGCGGACTGCATGGATCCGCCGGCGCGGATGAGATCCTTCTGGAGCGCGACCCCGGAATCCCCCATGCGTGCCGAGGCTTCCGCCAGCGAGTCGGCCGCACCTCGGTTCCGGGCCTGGTCCTGCTCGAACTTCTTGAACTCGGGGGTCGACGCGGATTTCTCGACGTCGTCGACCCGCTTGTTCAGGCGGTCGAGCTCCTTCTGGAGTTGCGCGAGGGCGCGGTCTTCCGAGGCCACGGCCTCGTCGACCCGGGTCGCGTCGAGGTGCGTGACGGCATCGCCCAGGTGGGGCCCCGCTTGCTTCAGGAACGGTGGCTGGAGCCCCGCGAAAAAGGCTTCTCCGGCGAGGGCCTCGGTCCCGGTCCGGACGCCCGTCTCTCGTTCTCGGGCCGCGACACGTGCCGCCTTTTTCGCCGCGTCCCCTTCCTTTCCGGACGAGTCTTTCGTCTCCCCTATGACGGCCTTCTGATCGCGGACGAGTTGTTCCAGGCCCGTCTGGTGCTTCTTGAGGGTCGCCAGGTCCTTTTGGGCATCGGTGGCCATGCGCGACCAGGTCAGCTCGCGTTTCTCTTCCTTGATGATGCGATCGAGCTGGTTGAGCGCGTCGCGCATCTGGCGGAGCCGGGCGAGCTTCATCTGGAAGTCGAGGTCTTCCGCGAGGAGGAGGTTCCGCAGGTGCTCGAGCTTGGCGAGCAGCTCCCGGGCTTCGGTCTCGGCCTTGCTCAGTTGAGCCTCTTTCAGGAGCGACTGCGTCTGCTTCATCTGGTGCAGGATCAATTCTTCGCGCGAGAACTTGAGCGCCAGTGTCAGTCGCGAGGCGTTCTCCGGCTCCAGGCTCCGGAGGGCTTCGGAGAGCCGGAACATCCGTTCCTCCAACTCGGTCATCTGCGAGGCGACGTTTTCCTGGGTGAACCCGATGGTGTCGCGATCCGAAACGGTCTCGGCCTTGGGTGAGTCGGCCCCTTTCTTCGAGTCGGGAGCCTTCTCGTCCTTCTTCTTCTCCTCGTCGTCGAACAGCCCTTCCGCCTTGTCGGCCGCTGGCTTGTCCTGCCCGACGACGATCGAAGAGGTACCGATCGAGACGAAGAGCACCACGACGAGACGGACAATCCACGGCTCGACGAAGCCTCGAAGAGGTCGCCGTGAAGCCCGCGAGGGAGGCGTGTCAGGGTTTGGCATCGAAGATCTCCTGGGTGCGCGACTCACGGGCCTTTTCCGTGTTCTGGAGGACCTTCTGCTGCATCCGGATCACCTCGGCGACCTGATTGACCACGTCGACGAAGCTCTCCCATTGGGACATTTGCTCGAGGATCGCCTGCATTTTAGAGACGACCTCCTTGTGCAGCTTCCGGGCCGAGTCCTTGTTGGCCGTGGGCGTCGAGCTGCCGGCCGCGAGGTTCTGGAGGACCCCGCGAAGCTCGTTGACCGGGCCCTGGGAAAGGGCCTTCAACGGCGTGAGGATCCCGTCCTGGAGGAGACGATGGGACTTGGGCGACCCGATCTGGTTGAGCTTCATTTCCAGGAGGGCGTCGCCGATCTTCGCCGCGACCTGGTCGACCTGCCGGCCCGCCGACTGTTCGACTCGCGAGATCTTGACGATCTCTTCGGCCGACGGGTTCCCGTCCAGGACCGGCGTCTGCTTCTCGAGCGTCTCGAGCAACGTCACGAATTTCGCCCGTTCGGCCCTCTGCCGGATCAACAGCTCATAGAAGAGTTCATCGGGCGATACCACCTGCAGCTGGAGCGTGCTCGATCGCCCGACCTGGGCGCCTCGAGAGCAACGGTCCTCGGCCTCGGCGAGGAATCGGAGCACGGTCCCGACGGGGGGTGGGGAAGTTTGCAGCAAGACTTCGTGTCGAGCCTGGTGGTCGAGGATCGCTCGCCCGGGCTCGGGAGAGAGCGGGAGATCCACCACCTTCCGTTCGGTCTTCGGGGGCGTCTTGTCCTCCGACTTCTCGTCGACGTTCGTCGTCCGTTCGTCCCGGAGTCGGACGGCGGCCAGGCCGAAGTCATCAGTCGCGGCGATCGTCAGTGGGATCGTGGCGACCGGGGTGACGTGGCTGCCGACCCCGACTGCCCGCAGGGTCACTCGCGGCTCCCGGTCTCGCAGCAACCCGATCGAGAGGAACGCGGGTCGCGAAAGCAGTCGAGACTTGGCGGACGTGAGCACGATCTCCAGGGTCGTGGCCTCGCGGAGGACCCAGCGAACCGCGTAGGTCCGTTCATCGACGCGCCTCGATTCCGTCGAACCTTCGGGATGGAACTTCAACTGGATATCCGCCAGAGCCTCGCTGCCGACGAGGGTTAGCTCCATCTCGGTGTCGGGCAGGAAGAGGAGGTGTTGGCGAGCGTCGGGGATCGCCCGGAATGAACCGGCCGGGGCGCCCGGCTCGCGTACCCGGAGCTTGATGTCACCGAGCGAGGGCCGATCGATGCGTTCTAGCTTCAGCGGGCCGAGCCAGTCGTCGCCCCCGACGAGGTCGAACGTCGAGGACGTCGACGAGGCCGGGAACTCGAATCGAAACCGCGACGGCCCCGTCGCGACCATGATTGCTGAGCGAGTTACCCCGTCGGGAGCCCGTTCGTTGACCCGGACCGTTTTGGGATTCCGCAACGTCTTGGGCTTCCGCCGGAGCGTGAAGGGTTCGCCCCGACCCGACACGAACCACTCGCCGTTCTGAGACGTGAGTTCGGGTAGGTCGGATCGGACGTCGAGGACGACCCGCTCGTCTCGAGGTGCCAGGAGCCGGCCCTGGTCGTCGAGGCCGTTGACGGTCAGATACGTCCACTGCGGCCAGCGTTCCGAAGACCCGAAGAGCCAGCGGGCCGCGCTCAGTCGGGCGGCGTCCGGCGCCACGAGACCGAAGACGAGCGGGATGACGAGTCCGAGCACGAGCGCGCCGGAGTGCAAGGTCGTCCGTTTCCGATTCCAGAGCGTTCGCCAGTCCGATCGGGCCAGCGCCTCGGTCGCCTGCCGGACGGCCAGCCGGACCATCGCCGGTGAGGCCGAGCTGGTCTCTTCGTCCAGGAGGTCCGGGAGTTGAAGAATATCGGCGATCTGCTGGCCCGTCCCCGGTCGGTATCGGTCGAGCGCCATCGCCAGAGACAGCTCGTCGAGCCTCGAGGACCGCCAACGACCGAAGGCCCTGACCACGAGGAAACCGAGGCCCCCCGACACGCTCAGGGCCAGGATCGCCAATCGGGCCTGGACGCCGAACCGGAGCCACCAGTCGAGCAAGACGAGGACGGCGGCGGAGGCCACGACGCACGTCATGGCATCGACCGCGAACTCGAGCGCGAGCTGGAGCTTCAGGCGTTGCCGCAAACTCGCGAGCTCCGCGCGCAGGGCACGCTGCTCTTCGCGGAGGGAACCGAGGCTCGGCAAGTCCTGTGCGATCGTCACGTTTCAGACCTCTCGACCCTACGAGCCCGGAGTTGCGGATGGGGCAGGAAAACATCTGGCCACGGATGAAACACGGATAATAAAAACAATTAAATAATAATTGTGCTTTAAAATCTGTGTTGATCTGCGTCGTCTGTCGATAAACCCGTCTTCCTTCCTATCCATGCGTGGTCGGCCCTAGACCATCCGATACCGTTTCCTGAGAAGCCACTCGGCGGTCAGGCCCAGCACAATTGTCGCATAAATGAGGGGGGCATCCCAGAGTTCATCGCGAGTCTCGATCGTTCGGGTGACTTCGCGGATCGGGATCGCGTCGTCGATGCGCCCGATTTCGCCGAGCTCGAAGACGCGGCCATTGGTGAGCCGGGCGAGGTCCGCGAGCAGAGTCCGATTCAGCGCGGGCTCGTCGATCTCACGTCTAGGGGGCTCGACTCGGAAGGTCGTCGTCGAGGCGCGGACGCCCGAACTCGGGTCCGCGGCCGTCGTGGAGACGATCCGCAGGGTATAGGCTCCGGCTTTCTCGGCGGGTAAGGTCGCGCTGAGGAGGGCCGGGTCATCGGGGACGCGCTCGAAGTGAAGCGGTTCCGGGGGCTGGCCGGCGATCTCGATCTCGGCGGTCAGGTCGGTGGCCTCGGCCAGGGCGGCGGCCTCGGTGTACCGGATGCCGATGCTCACCTGCTCGCCGACGTGATAAAGGTCCTTGCCGAGGTGGACTTCGAACGGGAATCGCCCCCCCAGGGCCTTATTCCGACCGACGCGATCGACGAGCCGGGCCCAGAAGCCGTCGTAGTAATCCTCGGAGAGGTAACGCCAGCGGTAGGTGCTGTCGAAACCGATGAAGACGGTCCGACCCGGCCCGTACAACTGCGAATCCAGCAGGACATTCCGCCCGTATTGGTTCGACATCCGCGGGTCGCCGTGGCGTGCGAGCACCGTCGCCCCTGGTCGAGCTCGGGTCACGGGGAAGCTCCAGTACATCCCGGGCAGGCTCGTGAGGATGGTCCGGTTGCGAATCGGATCCCCGTTGAATTCGAAGACGGGATCACCGCGCCCTTCGGGCGTGAGGTCGAGCGTATAGGTCGACTGGGTGCTGAGCCGCACTTCCGCTTCGGTCCGGAAAAGGCCGGGCTCCCGGACGATCGGGAGGATCCGCGTCCAGTTGCCCCCGCTCGCGTCGGCCTCGACCGACTCGAAGAGCTGCTGCGAGTAGAGCTCGCCAGCCACGAAGATGAGGCCTCCCCCTTCTTGACCGACGAAATGAGTGATCATCGCGGGCCATTGCGGGCCGAGAGACTTCATGTCCGGGTCGATCAGGAGCAGGGCGTCGTAGCGACTCAGCTCGGCCTGGTCGTTCGGCAGCCGCTGAATCGGGTGGTCGCCCGCCTGGCGGTATCCCGGGTCGGCGTTCTGGAGCCAGGACGCGAACTCGACGTGTTGGTCGCGCATCAGCGCATTGCGCAGGAACTGGACTTCCGGCGACGGTGCGCCCGCGATGCAGAGAATCCGGATCTGTTGTCTCACGACTTTGACGGCCGCCGTCGCCACGTTGTCCTCGAGCGTGAGCTCCGGCCCTGCGTCCTCGACCCTGGCGCGGAATTCGTGCGAGCCGACGACCTTGGGAGTGACTCGGAACAACGACCGTTTGAGGATCCCGTCTTCGCCCAGCACGACGCGTTGGGTCCCGACCGGCTCCCAATCGTTTTCGTTCACGCGTTGTTCCAACACGATCGTCGCCTCGGCGTCGCGGAGGCCGCGGGCCTCGACGACGACGGCGACGTTCATGGGGTCGCGGACGAAGACGACCGGGCTCGCTTCGACCTCGGCGAGCCGAATATTCCTCGGCCCTTCGGCGGCGCCTGCGGCGATCGAATAGATCGGGATGTTCTGGCGAAGCGCGGCGTCGACCGATCGAAGTGGGTCTTCGCCCGTGTTCGATCGGCCGTCGGTGACGAGCACGATCCCGGCGACCGGCTGGCCCCGGAGCCCGGAGAGAACCCCCTGGAGGGCGTCACCGAGGGGAGAGACCGGGCGATTCGGCTTGATGTGCTCGAGCTTGCGTGCCTTGGTGGACGAGTTCGGCAGGCTCCTCGCCGCGGACTCGAGGTCATAGAGATGGAGTTCTCGGCCTCGTTTCAGGGCGTCGAGGTTCGCGGCCAGGGCCGACTTCGCGAGATCCAGGCGAGGCGTCTCCCGGAGTCGTTGGACGGGCGACCGCCCCCCGTCGGACGGGATCTTCAACTCGGACGCGAGCCGGGCGGCCTTCGACTCGTCGGTATAGGGGTCGGAGAACTTCATGCTCTCCGAGTCGTCGAAGATCACCGCGAGGTGCGAGGGCTGAGTCTCGCGGTGGGACGTGACCAGCACCGGCTCCAGGAGCATGGCCAGGACGGCCAGCAGCGTGATCGCGCGGAGGACGACCAGGGCGGTCTTCCTCGCCTTCGTGAGCTCTCGGCTCTCGATCCCGTTGAGTCGCCAGAGGAAGGCGAGGAGGGCGATCGACGCGAGGATGACCAGGAGTGTCGCGGCCCCCTGGGGGGCGCTCGAAAGATCGAGCCGAGACTCGCCGACGGCGTCGCCCGGCGATCGACCGACTCCCATGAGTGTCTGCCAAAGTTGATTCATGGTCTTCGATCAAAAGGGCGTTATCGGGAACGGCCGACCCATGTTGCGAAGATCGACTCGAGGATCAGGAGGACGAGGAGTCCGCACGCCAGTTCGTACCAGATCTCGTGGCCGGTCGCCGCGAAGAGGCTGGTCGCGTCCCCCCTCGCGGGGACGACTTCGACCTTTAAAGGTCTGAGCAACTCCTTCAGCTCCGAACCGCCGATGCGTTCGAGGGTGCTCTCGCGAGGGTCGGGGTTCGACGCGTAGAAATCTTGCTGCGACCCGAGCGGGCCCTCGTCCCAGGAGATCCGGTACAGTCCGGCCCGACGCGTGTCGGGCACCGTGATCTCGACCGAGGGCCCGGAGTCCTCGGCTTTCTCGGGCCGAGGGACGGCTGTGAGCGGGATCGGCTCGCCGCCTCCTGGTGGGTTCAATCGGGCGTTGGCGACCTGCTGGCTCGAGTTGACGACGCGCCGAATCGACTCGCCCGCGGTGACGTTGTTGGCGAATCGTGTCGGCCGCGCACTCCCGCGAACGGCTTCGCGCACGGCCAGCACGAAACTTGGTTCAATCGGCCAGTCGTTCCCCGCGCGGTCGGCGGTTGTGGTCCAAAGCAGGACCCGGCCTTCGCCGAGGATCCGCTCGACGACCGCGGGCGAACGACTCGGGTCGTTCCAACGGGCCAGGACGCGGACCTGGGCGCCATCCCCCTGCTCTTCCACCGACATGAACTGCTTGACGGCGACCCGTTCGAGGGCCGACGGCTTCAACTCGAGGAGCTTCTCGAGCGGGGAAGGCCTGACCGGTTCGACGATGAGACCGCGGAAGCTCTCGTCCACGAGGGTCCGGAGCGGGAACGGCAGGATTCGGCTATTCGGCCGGGAGAGCAGCTCGTTATAGGTCCCCGTATCGACTTTCGCGCCGGTGAAGATCATCAAGCCCATCCCGTCCCGGACGAGCTTACCCAGACGCTCGGCCTGCTCGGCCGTGGGGGCCGCGACGTTGGCGAGGATGAGCACGTCCGCCGGATCGAGCCGCTGGGAGAGGAAGTCGTTGTCCTGCGCCACCTCGACCCGCCAGGCCTCGGCCGCCCCGATCCCGATCGACAGCGGAGCCGCCAGGTAGTCGATCTCCGATCCGAACGGTTCGGCGGAGGGCTCGCCGTCGACGAGCCGGATGAGGAGCGAGTCCTTGACCGGGACCGCCGCCCACCGCTGGTTGTCGCCAGGGAGCGGGTCTTCGGGGAGTTGCAGCGAGAGGTCGTGCGGGCCTGCGCCGGGGAAATGGACCCCGAATGGGACCCGGACGACCTGGCGCGGGGCGATCTCGGGCAGGCGGAGTTCCGCCGGACTGTCATCGACGCGGATGGTCGCCTTGACTCCGGCGAGGGCTTTCGAGGAGTCGTTCCGGATGACGGCCTCCCATCGGCTCTCCGCCCCCGCGAGGATGGTCCGATCGAGCGGGACGAGGGAATCGATGGCGATGTTGGCGGTTTCGTCGGAACCGACGTCGACCACTCGGACGACCACCCCCTGTTCGCTCCAGCGCCGGCCTACGGAGAGGGCTCCGCTTTCCCAACCCGCGCGCCTCAGGTCGGTCACGATCGTGAGTTGCTTCGTGGGGTACGTACACGAGCGCAAGACCTCGTCGACCCCTTCGAGCACGGTCGGCCAGGCCGCGTGCGTGGCGCCGAGTTGGATCGAGGCGATGGCCCCGGTCAGGTCGTCGCGTCGGGTCCCCTCGACTTCGTGGAGGACGGGAGTCCGGGGCCTCGAGGTCGTCAGGATCGTGCAACGATCCTGAGGACGTGCCGCCGCCAAGAGTGCGGAGGCAACCTCTTTGGCCCGGCGGAACGCGACGGCTTCGCCCGAGGCGTAGCCCATGCTCAAGGAGTCGTCGACGAGGACGACCTGGCTCGATCGGCCGCCGTTCCCGAGCCACTTCTCGAGCCCGGTCGGGTTGAGCACCGGCCTGGCGAGGAGGAAGAACAGGATCAGGAACAGGGCGATCCGCAGGAGCAGGAGGAGGAATTGCTCGATCTGGATCCGTCGCCGATTGCGCTGGATTGTCAGCTTGAGGTAGCGCATCGGGGCCCATTCCACCCGCCGGAACCGTCGACGGTTCAGGAGATGGATCACGATGGGGATCGCGCCGAGGAGCATCCCCCACATCAGGAGCGGGCTCAGCAGTGACATCATGATGATCGATTGCCCTGTCGGACCGAGCGGCCGGACTCTTCCCTCGTGTGCAGGAACAGGCTGAGCGCGGCCCCGAGGGGCTCATCGGTGAAGAAGCGGACGTGGTCGTACCCACGCTTGCGGCATTCCTTGGTGACGCCTTCGAGGAAGTCGGTCATCGCCTGCTGATACGACCGTCGGAACGCCCAGGGTTCGGCGAAGAGCTCCTCGTCCCCTTCGATGTCCCGGAAGATCGTCGGCCCTTCGAAGGGGAGGTCGACCTCGTCCCGGTCGAGGATCTGGAGGAGCAGGACTTCGTGGCCGAGAAACCGGAAGCGGTTCAGACCGTCGTAGACGGCGTCGAGGTCGGTGAAGAGGTCGGTGACGATGACCACGAGACTCCTGCGACGGAGCTGGTCGGTGAGGGTCCGGAGGAGTCCTCCTAGCTCCGTCTTCCTCGCCGGCGTGCAACGCTCGAGCAGGCCCGACATCACGACGACCTGCGAGGGCGTGGCGTTGGGGGGTAGGACCGTGTTCGCCTTCTCGTCGAAGAGGACGAGGCCTACGGGGTCTTGCTGACGGGTCAGGAGCATTGCCAGCGAGACGACCAAGGTGGCGCCGTATTCGTATTTTGAGAGCGTCCCCGACCCTCGGTAATTCATCGACGCGCTGGCGTCCACGACGAAGGTGACGCGGACGTTGCTCTCTTCCTCGTATTGCTTGATGTAATGGCGATCCGAACGCGCGAAGACGCGCCAATCGAGCCGACGGAGGTCGTCGCCGGGGGCATAGTCGCGATACTGGGCAAACTCGATGTTGAAGCCGTGGAACGGGCTGCGGTGCTGGCCGTTGATCGCCCCTTCCACGAGTCGTCGGGAGCGAAGCGTCAGGTCCGAGATCCGCGCGATCGCGTCAGGATCGGAAAATTTCCGCGACGGCGGCATCGGCGGCTCCCTTCCGGACCGGGATGTCGTTGAGCAGCTTCTTGACGATCGAGTCGCTCGACTCGCCGACCGCCTGGGCGTTGTAGTTCACCACGATCCGGTGGCGGAGCACCGGGCGGGCGACGGCCCGGATGTCGTCGATCGAGACGCTCGGCCGACCCGCGAGCGCGGCCTTCGCCTTCGCGGCCAGGATCAGGGCCTGTCCCGCTCGCGGACCTGCGCCCCAGGAGACCCATTCCCCGATGTAGGCCGGGCCCCCGTGCTCGGGGCCTCGCGTGGCCCGGACGAGGTCCATCGCGTAGTCGATGCAGTGGTCCGATACCGGCACCCGGCGCACCAGCTTCTGGAGGGCCGCGATCCGCTCGCCGGTCAAGAGCGGGGTGATCGTCTGCTCTTCCGACCCCGTGGTGAGCCGATAGATTCGCCGTTCTTCGTCGGGGGTCGGATAGCTGATGTAGATCTTGAAGAGGAACCGGTCGAGTTGGGCTTCCGGGAGCGGATAGGTCCCTTCCTGCTCGATCGGGTTCTGGGTCGCGAGGACGAAGAACGGGTCGGGCAAGACGTGGCGATGGCCGCCGGCGGTCACCTGCCGCTCCTGCATGGCCTCGAGCAACGCGGCCTGGGTCTTCGGCGGGGTCCGGTTGATCTCGTCGGCGAGGAGCAGGTTCGCGAAGATCGGCCCTTGAACGAAGCGTAACTCGCGGGCGCCGGTGTTGCGATCCTCGTAGAGCACCTCGGTCCCGGTGATGTCGCTCGGCATCAGGTCCGGGGTGAACTGGATCCGGCTGAAGTCCAGCGAGAGCGACTGGGCCAGCGAGTGGACCATCAGGGTCTTCGCAAGGCCGGGGACGCCCTCGAGGATGCAGTGCCCGCGGGCGAACACGGCGATCAGGAGTTGGTCGACGACCTCGTCCTGGCCGACGATTTGCCGGGCGATCTGGGCGCGGATCTGGTCGTGGGCGGATCGCAGATCCTCCAGCTCGGCCAGGTCGAGATCAGCAGGTGTGCCGCTCAAGATCGCGTGCCTCCGCTATTATCTTTGAAAGACCGGGAGATATTTGTAGGGGAGCTGCAAGATGATCGTGGCGATGGACGTGCCGTAGACCTGGCCGATGCCGTCGCCGTTCCAGGAGCCGTCGGGGCCTTGCATCCCGATGAGTTGGTCGCGAGCCTTGGGGAAGTAAGCATCCCAGTACTCGTTGCCGGCCATGTAAAAGCCCTGGGCGGCATACAGGTGGGTGTAGAAGGCGTGCCCGCCCCCCTTCTCCCAGCCGTCGTTGGCCTTGAACTGGTCCCAGACGAATTTCAGGCAGTCCGTGGCGATGGTGCTGTCGAACTGGCCGGCGTTATACAGGGTGGCGACGGCGGCCGCGGAGATGGGGAGCCTCGGCCCGCCCCCCGAGCCGAGGGAGTACTGGATCCCCCCCTCGGGAGTTCGGCAGCGTTCGAGATACTTACCGGCCTCGTCGATCACGGCCCTCGGCACGAGGAACCCGGCGTTGTGCGCGGCGCGTAGGGCCTGGACCTGGGTGACGGTGACCGAGCCTTCGTCACCGGTCCCCGGGACGTAGGTCCAGCCTCCCTGGGCACTCTGCCCCTGGCTCGTGAGCGCCACAGCCTTACGGATCGCGGCCCGGACCTGCTGTCGGAGCGATTCCTTGCTGATCATCCCGTAGACGGACGCGAGGAAGAGCAAGGCGAAACCGTGCCCGTGCATCGGCATCCCGCTATCTTGCGAGCTGCTCGTGATCAACCCCGTCGGGGTCGCGCAACGAACCAGATACTCGACGGCCCCCTGGACGTTCCTCGAGTATTTGCCTCGCGTGGGCGAGTTCCCATGCGCGAGGAAGGACATCCCGGAGAGGCCCGTCATGGCGGTCGGATAGGCTTCGCCCCCGCCGATGATCCAAGACCCGTCGTCGGACTGCTTCCCGGCGAGATAGTCGAGGCCCTTGACGACGGCCTGGAGCGTCTCCGGAGTGACGTGCTTCGGGAGGACTTCCTTCTCCGCGGCCCGGCCGATCCCGACCCATGCCGCTCCATAGGCCGAGGCGAGGGCCCCGGCTCCGATTCTCGTCAGGAACCGGCGCCGATCGGTCCGTCGGCCCGACTCCGGTCGTCGATCATCTGATCCCGATCGGTGCATCACTTTCCGGCCTTTCCTTTCCCGTCGGGATTGGAATGGATCTGGAAGCGCACGAGCAACTCGACCCGGACGGGGATCTCCTGGAACTTTGAGGTCTCCAGCCGCTTGCGGGGCATCTCGTCGTCAGGCGAGGCTTGCCGATCGGCAGGGACTGCGAGCTCGCGGACCGCCACGACCGGGCCTAGCTCCACCCCGCTCAACTTGGCCAGTCGCGTCGCCCGGACCCGGGCGTCGGCGATGGCCTTTTCATAGGCCTCTTCCTGGAGCTTGTCGAAGTCGTCGAGGACGAAGCGGACGAGCCCTCCCCCCATTTGCTGATAGGGGTTGTAGTAGTACGGGTTGAAGTTCGGCTGAGATCCGACCCGAGCTCCGGCATCCTGCGCGACGTCGAGAAGCTTCCCGATGAGTTGGAGCAGGCGATCCTCCTCCATCTCTCGGATCTTCGACGTTTTCACGATGAGCTTGCGGGAGAGTTGGACCTCGGCCTTGGTCCTCGAATTGGGCTGGAACCCGCCGAAGAAGTAGGGGTTCATCATCGCCCCCTTCTGGTCGACGAGCAGTCCCCGCTCTTCAACGGCCACGTTGTCGAGCTTGAGGCCGTTGAAAGCTTCCTGGAGACGCTTCCGGGCGTCGCGATATTTGACGATCGCATCGCCGGTCAGTTCCGAAGAAGCGGAGATGTCGAGGTCGATTTCGACCAGATTCGGCTTGGCCGCGACCGAGCCCTTGCCGGTGACCGAGAACCCTTCGATGTTCTCCATCGACGAAGGCATCGACTGCCCGTAGAAGTACTGGGCCCGCGCGGGGCTCGACTGGCCGAGGAGGAGTAGGGAGAGGACGAAGGCCGCGACTTTCGACTCATTCTTCATCCGAAGCCTTCTCCTTTGCGGTCGAAGATTCGTCTCGGCCGGCGGCGTCGGAAGCCGCACCGGATCGAGGATAGGCGGAGATCGTACGGTTGGAGACGGTGAGGAAGAACTTGTCGGTCAGGTAGAGGTCGCCCCCGACCGAACCCAGGTCCTTGCCGCGGAAGATCCGTCGAATCGAACCCGACTTGGGATCGATCTCGAAGACCCCTCGGGGTGTGAGCTGCCACACACCGTCGGGGCGGACCAGGACCCGGCCCTCGAGGCTCCCGTTCGGGATCCGGGTCGCCCAGAGGAGGTCTCGCGTCTTGAGGTCGATCGCGCTGACTTCAGGACCACCCAGGAAAAGGGCGTTGTCGTCCGCGCCAAGCATCCGGGCCGACTTCGAGATCGGGCGTTCCCAGAGGATTTTCATCTGGTTCGGCTCGACCGCCGTGAGACGGTCGGACTGCGCCCCTTTGACCAGAAAGGCGTCTCCCAACGGGAGAGGTGGGCTGCTCGCGGTCGTTGCGTCTTGCTGCTGGGGATAACCGAAGAAGAATCGGCCACCCATGTTTTGCGAAGGGTCGGTCCGATAGCCGTAGCCCCAGTCGAGCGTGCCCGACTCGGCGTCGACTCTCGCGAGAAGTCCCACCTGGGTGTCGAGATACATCGAGCCCGCCCGGTAGACCAGTCGCGGCAGCGGCGAGGTGTCGCGAGCATAGTAATAGAAGTACATCTGGTTGGCCTGGCGGAAGGTCGCGACCTCGGTCTTCCAGAGCAGCTTCCCGTCATGGGGCTGGATCGCAAGGAGGAGCTCTTGCGGGAGACCTTGCTGCTGAGGATTCGCCACCGCCTTCCCGACCACGAAGATCTTGTCGCCGACGAGGAGTGGGGCCCCGAACATGTCGACCTGGGCATAGTCGGCGAGGTCGGACGATTGCCAGACAACCTCGCCGCTCGAGGCCCGTCGACAAGTCAGTCGGAACGGGGCCATGAAGTTCTGGTCCTTGATGTCGCGGCCGAGGGACCAGACGTAGTCACCCGAGGCGATGATCGCGAACCGGTTCGGATCTAACATCCGGGACTGGTCCTGCATCGCGATGACTTCGAGGTTGTGGAACGAGGCCGAGCGCCAGAGCATCTTCCCGCTCTTCAGGTCGATGGCGAAGACGTGGCCGAGGTAGTTGGCATACAAGCTCGATCCGTCGATCGTCACCGCGGGGACCGCCGCGCTCAGCGGGTTCGATTCCCACTGGGTCAACTCGTGAGGGTTCATCCCCGCCTCGATCGACTCGGCGACCCGGGTCTGCCAGGTCGGGTCGACCTGCTCCCCGGCCCCCAGCGTTGCATCGGTGGCGCTTTCCGATGTTGATGGACTCTTGGCGACAGTCTCAGTGCTCGGGCTTTCCAGCAGGCGGCGAAGCTGCTCGGAGGGGGACCCGGCGCGTCCCCCGATCACCAGCGAATCGTCGCGATAGCGGTTCGCGAGCTCACTTCGGAGTGCTTCGAACTCGGAGATCCTCCCGGCGCGGGAGAGGGCGAGGGCGGCTTTCAAGGTGAGCAACGCCGGAGACAGGTCGGTGTCCGTGCGTTCCTTCAACACCGCCATCCAGCATTCGGCCGCCCGGTCGAACCGGCCGAGCTCGTAGTAGAGGTCGCCCAACCGATCGGCGGCGTTGTCGCCCACCGACGTGAGGAAGTAGGCCGAATAAATGCGCTCGAGGTTCGCCAACTCCGAGGGACCTTCGGCCTCCTCGAGGAGCCTCCGGGCCTCGGCGTCATAGAAGACCCGAAACGCGGCCTGCCCATTCGCCGGGAGCCGTGATAGCAAGACATGACGCTTCCGCGCGATCGAGATGACGAATCCGTTGTCGCCGTCGACGAACCGGCGAGCTTGATCGTCCGGGATCGCGAAGAGCGACTTCAAGGCCCGCTCCCAGGCCCCTCGACGTTGAAACCGGTCGAAGTCGTCGAGGGCCTCCTTCGCCTCGGTCGAGGCCGCGGGCATCTGAAGGGGGCGGGCAGGATTATCGTTGGAGACCTTGTCGACCTCGTCGGGTTTGACCTGTCCGAACGCCAGTCCGGGCAGGAAGATGAGGATCGCCACCGCCGATCGTATCAACGTCATGTCACCTTCGTTGGGTAGGAGACCGGTCTCGGGGGGCGGCCGTTCCACCTTGTACCCGCGAGACTTCGGAAATCCTCGCTCGAAGCCGTCACGTATCGCCAGCGATTTGTAGGTCTCTCAAGGCGACGAGAACCAAAACTAAGACATTTGTAGTCAATCCGAGTAGCAATCTGCAAGTGACTTCTCCAGGAATACGAAAACCCGATTCGGATCAACGAGATCGGCATGGGAGTGACAAGTCCCGAGCGCATTCCTAAGTCGAAAGCCAGAACAGACGTCCAACCTTCACGACCCGAACTCTTGCCACGACGGCCATCCCCATCCCCCGTCGTGAACTCTTGCGGGACGGACAAGAATGGGCGAGCGGAGCGAGCGTGTGGGTCGCCTTCGAGGTCGCTCTCGGACCACCTTGAATACGCCGGACCAATCCCGGAGTTGCGTCCGACGTATACGACGGACGCGTGATAGATTTACGGCAAGCTGCCCAGGGCAGCCGCCCGAACTTGATGCCACACCTAGACACCACAACTCCCGGTCGGCCAATGATCTCATTTGCCACGCTGCTGGCGGCCACGGTCCTGGGTCAGCCCGGGGTCGACCTCACGGCCAATTTGATCGCGAAGGGCCGTGACGAGGCGACGGGGATCCTCGTCAACTCGACCGTGGGAGCGGGGCCCTTCGACCCGATCGATCCGACGCGTTGGACGGTCGCCGTCGTCCACGGCCTCAACCCGTATCACCCCCGCCTCCACTTCACGATCGCCGAGAGATACGCGGAGTCGATCGGGAGTCGGTACGGCTCGAATGTCAATGTCGTGGGCTGGGACTGGAATGCCGCGACGATGCCGAGCTATCGCGCGGCGATCATCAGGCAGAACGCGATCGCCCAGGGAAATGCCTTGGGGATGACTCTCTACCATGCCGGCGTCCAACCGTCGAGCCTTCATCTCGTCGGGCATAGCTCGGGTTGCATCATTGCCATCCGCGCGGCTCGAGTCCTGATGGAGCGCACCGGCCAGCGTGTGGCTCGGATCACTCTGCTCGACCCCTCGGTCCCCGAGCATCGCCTGATCTTCGAGGAGTTGGACTGCGCCTCGCTGACCAATCACCTCGAACACGTCTGGGTCCCCGGCCTGAGCGGCTTCGGTCGACCGGTTTACCAACCCGGGGTGGCGAATCTCCGGGTGGCCGGCCCTCGAGGCGCGTTGGGGCTGCTGACGCCCCTCCACCTGGATCATTTTTACGCCGTCGGCTGGCATGCCCGCGAGATGGGGCGGTGAGTCCAAACCGTGCGGTTCCTTCAAGACTTCAAATCTCTTCATCGATTTGGATTCACCAGGCGGCACAGGCGTCGACGGTCCTGAACTTGATAAACGGCGTGGATTTTTGCGTGGCAATGCCCTGACCAATGTGTCGTGCGGGATCAAAAAATGTCGTGCAATGGGGGGCGGCACGTCGGAGAATCGCGATTGTCGTGTGTCGAGGTGACCGGGCTGCAGGCTTTCGATAGGGCATTTCGCCCCAGGGAGACCGTCCATGGATCGCTATCGTCGCCGTCAATTCCTCGCGGACGTCGGTCGTGGGATGCTGGTGGTGAGCGTCGGTTCGACGCTCGCACAGGACCTGGGACTCGCGCCGGCCGCGCTGGCGGATGAGTCGAAAGGGCATCTTTCGTTCGGGGCGATGGAGCCGCTGGTCGACTTGATGCAGGACACCCCGGCCGACAAGCTCCTGCCGATTGTCGTTGAGAAGATCCGGGGGGGCGCCGACCTCCGCGAGTTCGTCGCCGCCGCGGCCCTGGCGAATGCCCGTGCCTTCGGCGGGCAAGATTACGACGGCTACCATGCGCTGATGGCCCTCGCGCCGGCGTACCACATGGCCCAAGAGCTCCCGGCCTCGGAACGGGCCCTCCCTGTCTTGAAGGTGTTGTACCGGAATACGAACCATATTCAGAACACGGGCGGTTGCGCGCACGAGACGCTCCACTCGCTTGAAGTGCCGACGACCACCGGCGACCGGCCGACCGCCGAGGCCTTGCGCGATGCCGTGCGTCGGCAGGACATGGACGGCGCCGAGCGTACCTTCGCAACGCTGGTGGGCGGGTCGCTCGACGAGGCCTACAACGACCTCCTCTATTCGGTCCAGGATCACACGAACGTCCATCGCGTCGTCCTCGCCTGGCGGGCCTGGGCGCTCCTCGACCTGACGGGCAAGGAGCACGCGCACACGATGCTCCGGCAGTCGGTCCGGTTCTGCGTCAATGAAGAGGCGGGGGTCCGCAAGCACTTCGGGAACGACCCGCTCCGTACGCTCCTTCCCAAACTCCTGGATCAGTACCACCTCCAGAGTCGAAGCCCCGGCGACCGGCGTCCCGACGACGCGTGGGTCGACCAGCTTGCCCAGATCGTCTACGGCAACGACCGTTCGAAGGCGGCCGACGCCGTGGCCGCTGCGTTGGCTGATGGTGTCTCGCCCGAGGTCGTCGGCGAGGCGATCTCCCTTGCCGCCAACCAGTTGGTCCTCCACGACCCTGGCCGGAAGAAAGCCGACTCCGACGCCAAGCCGGTCGGGAGCGTCCACGGGGCCTCGGTGGGGGTGCATGCCTCCGACGCCGCCAACGCCTGGCGGAACATCGCGCGGGTGAGCAATCCGAGGAATGCGATGGCGAGCCTCATCGTCGGGGCCTACCACACCGCGGGCCAGTCCGGGAGTCTGAACCCGCAGCCCTACCCGCTCGCCGAGCATCGCGAGAAGATCCGGGACGTCAAACCAGAGGCCCTGCTGGCCGAGGCCGACGCCGCGATCCGGGCGAACGACCAGTCGCGTGCTTGCGCCCTCGTCCATCGATACGGCGAGCTCGGGAACCCCGCTCGACCCGCGTTCGACCTGCTGCTGCGCTACGCGATTAGCGAAGACGGGGCACTCCACGCCGAGAAGTTCTATCGGACCGTCACCGAGGAGTTCGCCGTGGGCCGACCCACCTTCCGCTGGCGGCACCTCGCGGCCCTTGCCCGCGTGACGGCGAGCGAACACGGCCACCCGGCGCCCGGCGTCGCCGACGCGCGTCGCCTCCTCGGGGTGTAAACCAGCTCGATTCGAGCGAGGCCCGCATGGAATGCGGGACAAGTCAAAGCGTATGTGCCCGCAGATGACGCAAATTGACAAAGATAAGATTGTAAAATCTTTTTATTCTATCTATGTCAATTTGTGTCAACTGCGGATGGTTTGGACCCCTTCGACTCGCCAGGGCGTTTCACGTACGCATTGAACACGTCGGAGGAAAACGGGGACTGGCCCCCGGCCGGGTCAGGCTGGGCTCCTCACGGATCAGCCCCGAGGCCGGGTGCCTCTCCCCATTTTCCGGGCCGTCGCCGTCCGCTGCGGCGGAAGCGGGGGCTGGCACCCGCGCTTCGCTGCGGAGCCAGTCCCCGTTTCCGCCTCCGCTCTCGGGTCAAGCGACACGTCGGGCCTTGTGCCAGCCACATCACATGTTAGTCGCTCTAGGAGGCGAGTCGTTGTTCTGGAGAATCAGATCGGCTTCGAGACAAGCAACGACTCCTTGGAGTCACGCTCATTCTCGGGGGGCCACTCGCCAGACCGGGGGCATGGACGGCGACCGGTAGGGGCATTTCTGAACCTCGGCCGCGACGGCATCTTCGAAGACGGCCTTCCACTCGAGGCCGAGCCGCGAGGCCGCGGCCAGGTGTCGCCGGACTTCCTCGAGGTCGACGGGCGTACGCTCCAGCGCCGTGCCGAGATCCGAACGGATCTCCGCCTCGTCGCCTCCGTCGCCATCATCACCCTCTTCGTCCTTCTGCTCGACGTTTTGAGCCTGGACGATGTACTCGACGGACGGTTCGACGAATCCTTGCAAACCAAGTAATGCGTTCCCGACACCTCGACGCACCTGGGTCGTCGCCGAGCGTTTTCTTCCGCTCGCATGCTCGAAGTACTTGGCCAAGAGATACGCGACGGAGACCAGGATTCCCACGTAGATGAGGGCACTGTCGGCCATCGGTCCACCTCCTCGAGCATTGGACCGTGATAGATCTGGATCTCGCCGGATCTTCCGAGCACCGGTGCTTTGTTTGGTTCTGCGAGGCTTGCCGACCGAAGAAACTCGGCCCTACGTTTTTTCAACGAGGTCGCGGCGGGCTGTTATCTGAGTGGGACTTGCCCGCTATACTGCGAATCAAGCAAACCCGGCAGGGGGTCGACCATCATCGGCCCTCGGTTGACCCATGGGCATTGCCACTACCGCTCGATGAGCCGGCCGGACGACTTCGGGCCTTCGTGCCTCGAGTTCGACGTACGCTGCTCCCGCCTGCAGACCCACCCGCCGTCGACGACCGACGAGAGAGGCCCACCTATGATCACGCGACGAGATTTTCTCACGACCGCGAGCGCCGCGATGCTGGTCCCCCTGTCGGCGGGGGCTCTCGAGCCTCGCCCATCGGGTCGCAAGAAGATAGCGGTCGTCACGACCGAGTGGCGGTACGAGTCGCACGCCTGGCATATGGCCGAGCGGTTCCTCGTCGGTTACCCACTCCGAGGCAAGTGGCATACGCCCGAGTTGGAGGTTGTCTCGGCGTACGTCGACCAGTTCCCGGAGAAGGATCTGAGTCGGGGCCGGGCCAAGGAATTCGGATTCACCATCTATCCCACGATTGCGGAGGCACTTCGTTGCGGGGGGAAGTCGCTCGCCGTCGACGCGGTGCTTGTCATCGGGGAACACGGCAAGTACCCGAAATCTGCTTTCGGGCAGAACATGTACCCGCGCTACGAGTTTTTCAGGCAGATCGTCGACGTGTACAAGCAAGATGGCCGGACGGCTCCCGTCTTCAACGACAAGCATCTGTCATGGAAGTGGGATTGGGCCAAGGAGATGGTCGATGCGTCCAAGGCGATGAATTTCCCGTTCCTGGCCGGTTCGTCGTTGCCCCACACCTGGCGAATGCCTTCGATCGACATGCCTGAGGGAGCGGTCCTCGAAGAGGTCATGTGTCTCGCGAACGGTCCGGTCGACGTCTACGACTTCCACGCGCTCGAGACCATCCAGTGCATGGCGGAACGCCGACGCGGCGGCGAGACCGGCGTGGTCGCGGTGCAAGGTCTGCGTGGAGATTCGGTCTGGAAGGCGATGAGTGCCGGCTCATGGGCGGCGGGAGGCTGGGATCCGAAACTCTGGGAAGCCTGCCTTTCCCGTAGCCAGACGCTCGCCCAACCCCCAACTTATAGCGACCGCTACCCGACTCCGGAGCAGATTCGCGAGTGGGTCAAGGAACCCGTCGCCTACCGGATCGAGTACGCCGACGGCCTGAAGTCCACGATGTTCTTGATGAATGGCCTCGTGAAAGACTTCACCTTCGCCGCCAAACTCAAGGACAAGCCCGAACCGCTCTCGACCCTCTTCTATCTCCCGCCGAACCCGAACGTCGTCTACTCGGCCGCGCTCATGAACGGCGCCGAGCAGATGTTCCTGACCGGCAAGACCCCGTACCCGATCGAGCGAACCCTGCTGACGACCGGTCTCGTCGCCGCGTGCGTCGAGTCTCTCGCCACCGGTCAGGTTCGCATGCCGACGCCCCACCTCGCGGTCCGCTACCATGCCCCGACCGTCCCGACGTTCTGGCAGGACTGAGGTTTTTGCCACCGAACCTGGCGTCATTTCCGGCGCCAGGTTCCCGAAACCTGGAGCTACTTCGAGGCCCAGGGTATGTGGTAGCCCGTGGCGTTGAGCCGGATCCTGTAGACGCTGGTGTCGACGGTGAGGTAGAGGAGGTTCTTGTCGTCGCCGATCCCGAAGTCGACGTTGCTCGGGTTACCCTTGACCTCGCGGGCACCACCCTGAGGGGAGCCGGTCTTGATGAAGGCCACTTCCCGCCCGGCCGGGTCGAGCACGAGGATCCCGGGGCGGCTCGGTCGTCGCGAGGCGAGGTAGAGTCGCCCCTCGGTGTCCACGGTCATCCCGTCACTCCCTTCCTCGTCGCCGAAGTCGATGAGCGTCCTCCTGGGGCCGTTGACGAGCCCGTCGGAGCCGAGCGGAAACGCATAAACCTTCATCGCACCCTTCTTGGGGGCCGGTGCGGTCGGGTCGATCCGATCGACGCCGTTATTGTGGTCGGCGACGTAGAGGGTCTTCTGATCGGGGCTGATGGCGATGCCGTTCGGCTTCTCGACGTCGTGGGTGATCTCGACGACGGTGCCGTCCTTATCGATCCGGTAGACGGCGCGATATTTCAACTCGCGGGGCTCGGTGCCGAGATAGCGGGGGTCGGTGAAATAGATACGCCCTTGCTCGTCGATGCAAAGGTCATTGCAGGCGTTGAACCGCTTGCCCTCGTAACGGTCGGCGACGACTTCTCGCCGACCCGTTTTGACGTCCCAACGCGCGACACAACGTCCCCCGTGGTCGGAACCCTCGCAGGCGAGAAGCGAGCCGTTCGCGTCGAACATCAGCCCGTTGGATTTGTGGCTGTCTTTCGCGAAGACGGAGGTCATCTTCGTCTTCGGGTCGAAATGCATGATCATCCCCTTGTCCTCACCCAGGAGGATCTCGGAGAAGTACATCGTCCCATCGGGGGCCGCGGCAACCCCTTCCGTCAGCCCTCCTTTGATGGGCACGGTTCTCGTATAGATCAACTCCAACGTCGCGCCGGGCGGCACGATGTCGTCGGCGACGACGACGTCGGCCATCCCGACCGCGATCAGTGTGGTCAGTACCGAGCACACAAGGGAACGGTTCATGATCATCTCCTCGTTTTCGGGGGAGTCGGGACTCGACCCATCGGTTCGACCGCGCAGCCGACCACGGCGAGGGCCGCCTCCGATTTCGCGGGAGGACGCTCGTCGAGCCATGCTCGTCGTTCAAGCTGGTAGCGGTGACGCATGACTATCCCAGACCCGTCCCTTGAAGTAAACCCACACGAATTGCCTGCGCCATCCCCCGAAAAGTCTCCCCTCCGCGGGGTCGCGAGGTGGATTTCGAGGTGATAGAGTCGGGCCCTAACCCCGCCGACGTGCGGACTCGAGAGAGGAGAATCGCTGATGCCGGATCGACGATTGTTCGTTTACCTGGTCGCCATTTTGGCGACTTCGATCGCCAGGGCCGACGTATTGAAGGACGAGTCGCCGACGCTCGTGACCCTTGGTGACTCGATCACCAAAGGGGTGCGGGCCGGCGTCCTCCCCGAGGAGACGTTCACGGCGCTCGTCGAGCGCCAGCTCAAGGCGAAAGGCCTCAAGGTCCAGGCGATCAACATGGGGATCGGTGGCGAGAGGACCGACGAGTCGGTCCGGCGGCTCAAGTCGGTGCTCGACACCCATCCTCGAATCGTCACGATCATGTACGGGACGAATGATAGTTATGTCGATCCCGGAAAGTCTGCGAGTCGGATCACCGTGGAGGAGTTCCGGAAGAATCTGAAGACGATCGTCGCCGACCTGCGCCAGCAGAACATCGTCCCGGTCCTGATGACCGAACCCCGTTGGGCGCCGGATGCCACCGACGGCCGAGGCCAGAACCCGAACGGTCCTCTCATCCCCTTCATGGACGCCTGTCGCGAGGTGGCGAAGGACGCACGCGTGCCGCTCGTCGACCACTTTGCTCACTGGACCGAGGCAGAAGCGAAAGGACAGGCGCTCCGGGACTGGATGACGGATGGGTGCCATCCGAATCCTCGAGGGCACCGCGAGATGGCGGACCTCATGCTCCCGGTGCTCCTCGCCTCACTCCAGCCGCCGGCGCAAGTCTCGACGAACTCCGCGTTGAGGAAGACCCTCGAGGCCAAGAAGCCCGTGCGGGTGGTCTGCTTCGGCGACAGCGTGACCGGCGTCTACTACCACACCGGGGGGCGTCGGGCCTATACGGATATGCTCGGGATCGCCCTGCGGCGGATCCTTCCCGACGCCGATCTCACGACGATCAACGCGGGAATCAGCGGCAACACGACGCAGGACGGTCTGTCCCGTATCGACCGCGACGTCCTCGCCCACAAGCCGACGCTCGTGACGGTCGCGTTCGGCCTGAACGACGCCGCCCGCCTGCCGATCGACGAGTTTCGCAAGAACCTCGCGGTGATCGTCACCAAGTGTCGCGCCTCCGGCGCGGACGTGCTCCTATGCACGACAAATAATGTGATCACAAGCCAGGGGCCGGCCGCGGAGAAAGTTCGACTCTGCTGCCAGGAAACCCGCGAAGCCGGTCGTCGCCTGGACGTGCCGGTCTGCGACTTCTACACCGAGCTCGAGGCGCAACGTGCCCGCGACCCGCTCGCCTGGCGGATGACGATGAGCGACGAAGTCCACCCGAATATGGACGGACATAAGCGTATGGCGGAGTTGCTGGCCCGAACGATCACGGGGCAAAGCGTCTCGCTCGACGACGTCCCCCCTCCGACCCCGGTCCTCCCTCGCGTCGCGGCGAGGATCGCGGAACACCAGCCCGTTCGGATCCTCGCCATGTCGCCGTTCGACGCTCAGATCGTCGCGGATTTCAAGGATGCGGTTCCTGAGGCCAAGGTTGAGATCACGCCCTGGAGCGTCGACAAGAAGTCGCTCGCGGAAGTCGAGGCCGACGCCAAGGCCCGTGTCCGGCCCCTCGCCCCCGACCTCGTCGTCCTGGCTGTTCCTCGAGAGGCCAAGGCCGACTCGGACGAGTCATTTATCCACAGTTACGCATGGGTCATGAACTGGTCCTTGAACTTCGGGTTGGGCGGATGGGACTGCGTCGTCGTCCACCCGTCCGTGGTCGCCCCCGACCCGACGAAGTCGGCCGAAGATGAGCGGATCCGCCGCCTGGTCCGTGCCCAGGACTTGACCCTGATCGATCGGGCTCCGGGCGACAGTCGACCCGCGGCCGAGATCTTTCGCGAGTGGCTCCAGGAACGGCCATGGCAGGCACATTGAACGTTCGCGAAAGCCGGGGCGCTGTCTCCGAAGAGGTTCTTACTTCAGAAGCTTGCCAATCGCGTCCATGAGAACCCGCTCGACGCTGGGGGCGACGAGAGACGCGCCTGGGCTGGTCTCGTAGCCGCCCTGGGGGTAGGCCACTTCCGTCCCGATGTAGCCGGGGGCGTATTCGCCGTAGGCGGCCATCGCGACGAAGAGGTCGGGCCGCATCGCCTGCGCGGCGAGTTGGTATTCGACGAACAACTCGCCGGGCAGGTGCAAGATCCGAGCCTTGCCCAGGTGGAGGCACGTGACGTCGATCGTGTCACCGGCGAGGCAGCGCCGGAGCCAAACGAGCTCGGTGGCCGCGTCGGACCGCGCGGCGACCGGCTTGGAAGCATCCTCGAGAGTCGCTTTCAGTCTCGACTCGTCGAGATGAGGCGCCCGCGGCAGGGCGACCGGGACGGATCCCCATGCGAGGTCGTTGGCCGAGATCGGAGACTTGACCGTCGCCTTCCACGCTTTGGCCATGCCTTCGGCGACACGGTCGGCGAGGACTTGCCGGTTCCCGGGCGAGCCGTCATTCCATTTCCCGGCCCCGATGTTGCCCCCCGCTCCATTGAAATGGATGTGCGGGATCTTGGTGGCCGCCTCGCGTTGGTCTCGAGCCATCCCGGGAAAGTCGGGATTGGCGAGGCCCGTGCGGTAGTAGCTCTGGGGATGGGTCGCATAATAGGTCAGGGCGGCGATCGGCGTTTCTCCGTCCCAGAAGCTAATCAACTTGACCATCGGGTCGATCGTCCCGACGGGGGCGTCCCTCGCCTCCGGCTCGGTGCAGGCGGTCCAACGGATGTACTGGACCTTGCCGTCAGGACCGAGGATCCTCCGGTTCGATGCGACCTTTTCGACCTCTCCCTGGCCGACCCCGACATGGGTGATAGGACGGGCCTTCTCAGAGGCCAGGCGGACGGCGGCCGCGGCCCGGGTGATGACGTCACGGGCAAACGTGGTGTCGAAGACCTCGCGGTTGATCCCATACTGGGCGAGCAATCTCTCGGTGGTGAAGTCGCAGCCCGGGGCGTCGTGTTGGTGGAGCGCATGAACGGCGACGCGGCCGGGGACGGTTCCCGCGGCCTCGGCGAGCGCCTTGCGGAATTCGGTCTGGCCGTCGTTGGCGACGCCGATCCAGTCGATTGCACAGAGGACGACCGGCTTTCCCTCGCCGATGAGGACGACGCCCCGGCAACTGAGCGGATGGGCAACACCTCTGGTCGGATCATAGGCGAGCGGGCTGCCGATCGGCGGCGAGGCGTCGACGGCGAACACGCCCACCTTCAACGGTTCTGCCGCCGTACCGTTCGTGACCATCATCGACGTCAGTACCATCAACACGGCGAGACTACGTGGCATCGTTCATCCCTCGAGGGGTTCCAGGCCTTGTCTTCCGTCCGCCGGCGTCTGACCCTATTGGATGACGGCCATACGCCTCGGCCTTCAATTGCGGAGGAGTCGCGTACATAATTCTCGCAAGGCCGGCAGGCCGGGGCGAGGCTCTGTCGCCGTTTGGGATGATCATGGAAACCCGCAGTGAGGTTCATCGTGACGCATGCAGCTTCGACCAGGCTTGGCCTCTTCGTTGGACTACTCCTCATCGGGATGACGGTCGAGGCCGACGAACGAGAAAGGCGCGTCCTTTACAACCTCGACGGCGACTCCTGCATGACCACCAAGGCCGGGGGGCTTGGTCCGGTCGCCATTACCCGCGAGGATTTGATCCGGCTGGTCGATGAGGTTGCCTACGAGGGGAGCCAGGTCGACACGATCTTGCTCTGCGTGAATGCCCAGGTGACGTATTACCCGAGCCGAGTCGGCACGATGCGCGGGACGCTCGCGACGGCCGAGGAGCGATCGCGTTGGCCTGCCTCCGAACGCCAACGGTACGAAAACCTTCGCCGCTTCTTCGACGCGGGAGTTGATCCCTATTCGGTGATCATTACGGAGGCGCGAAAGCGAGGCCGGGAAGCCCTCGTCTCGTTCCGGATGAACGACAACCATGGCAACGACTTCCTGAAGACGCGATTCTGGCTCGACCACCCGGACTGTCGACTCGGTGAAGGAGCCCTCAATTTCGCGAAGGAACCCGTACGAAATTATGTTTTCCGATTGATCGAAGAGAGCCTTCGGCGTTACGACTGTGATGGCATCGAGCTCGACTTCAACCGCTTCCCCACGTTCTTCGAAGGCGGGTCCACCGAGGAGCGGATCAAGGCGATGAATGCCCTGATGGGGCAGGTCCGCGATGTGGTGACGAAACTCGGCCGAAATCGCCGACGTCGGCTCGTCTTAGGAGTTCGTGTCCCGTCGAACTACGGGCGCACTCCTCCGAGCCTCGAAAGTAGCCGCGAGGTGGGCTGCGACATCGCCGCCTGGGTGCAAAACGGCTTGGTCGACTTCGTCACGGTCTCGGAGTTTCTTCACAACCGCGAAGATCTCTCGATTCGACCTTGGAAAACCGCCCTGGGCAAGTTCCCGGTCTATGGCGGGATCGAATGCACGGTCGGCGGCAAAAAGGAGCAGTACCTCAAGGCCGATGACTATCGCCGGAACGCACGTCATCTCCTGGCGGACGGTGCCGACGGAATCTACCTCTTCAACTTCTTCACGACACGCGAGTACGGCAAGGATTCCTGGGAGCCCCCGTTCGAGGTGCTCCGAAACCTTGGCGATCGTCGTTGACGAGGCGGTTAAGAAGAAGCGGATCTATCCACAGATGACGCAGATTGACACAGATGAAATTTCGAAAATTTTGAATTTCATCTGTCCCAATCTGCGTCATCGGCGGATCGTGCTCTGCCGTCCTCTCCTATCCGGATGTCGAGTTGCCGAGATTGATCGAGCTGGCTCTGAGATCAGGATTCGTCAGTCGTCGCCCTCGAGCTCGAGGACCCCGTCTTCGCACATCTGAGTCGCCTGGAGGGCGAGCTTCTTCCGGAAGACTTCGAGTTCGCCATCGAGTGAGCCGGGCGGGATTTCGTTGAGGACTTTGAGGGCCGCGGCGGGGCGCTGGCAGTTCTTCGTGAGGACCTGCGCCAGCTTCAGACGGAGCCGGGTCGATGCCGCGGGGTAGTATCGGCAGTGGTCACGCATCATGCGGACGGACTCGACCTCGGCGCCTCGGGCCTGGAGCGCCTTGATCATCGCGAGGAGCGCGGGCTGGGGAGGCCAGTTCACCAACGTCCGTGCGGACTTGTCGTACGCCGTCGCGGCCCCCGCGAGGTCCCCTCTCTCGATCAAGGTCTGGACCTTCTGAATCGCGGCGTCGCGACGGGCCTCGGAATCGGCGTCCTCCTCGGTGTTCCGGTCTCGCTTCGCGGCCTTCGCTTTTATCGTGTTCTTCACGCTTGTGCGAAGCGCGTTGGCCGAACGCTCTTGCCGATCGCCTCGCGCCTTCCAGTCTCGAGCCAGGTCACGGTTCTTGGACCAGAGCGAAAGGATGTCCCAACCTTCGCAGTCCACTAGCTTGAGCTTGAGCAATGCCAAGGATAGGGCGGCCCCCCAGAACGCACCGGAGAGGTGAGCCAACTCCGAGGACATGAACAACTCCCCGGGAACGTGCCAGAACACGAGGGTTAAGACCTGCCCCCCGACGTAGAACAAGGCCACCGTCGTGAAGTAGAACTCGCAATGTCGGGTGATCCCTCGCAGTCCCACGAGGATGATCACGAGGCAGCTCAGCTCATTCCTCGGCGCCCAGACCATGCACGCGGCCAGCAGCCCGTAGACAACCGCCGAAGCCCCCGCCAGGTGTGAAATCATGTCCGAACGCGGCATGAGTAGCTGGAGGAATAGGCCGTGCAAGGTCCCGATCGAGAGGTACACCAGCAAATACTTGAAGATCCCGAGCTTCCCCTCGACGACAATCCCGAAGGCCCAGATGAAGAGAATATTGCCGAGGAGTTGGCCGATCCCATCGTGCAGGAAGTTGTGCGTAACCCACTGTTTAGGGTCGAGGTGGCCGTCGCCGATCGTGAGGCTGTATTTGCCGAAGTTCGACTGGACGGCTTTCGCGATGGCTTCATCCTCGCCATCGTCGAGCCTGGGGATGCTCGACGGGGGAGGCACGACAATAAACAACGCGATATTGATGAGGATTAATCCGACGGTGGCGTAGGGCCAGTGGTAAATGGGCGCATCGGTCCCTGTGGGGATGATGATCATCGGATCGGATCCCTATTCGCATCAGAAGCCGGGGGTCTCGACGCCCTCAAGAGCCTGGCCGACGGCAGCGTCGACATGGAGGCCCGTCGTATCGAACATCGGCAGGTCGGGCCGATCGGCCTGACCGATGAGGAGAGGAATCTCGGTGCAGCCGAGGATGACGCCTTCCGCCCCTTGCTTGCGGATCCGGTCGACGATCTCGAGGTAGGCCGTCTTGGCGAGCGAGGTGAACTGGCCCCGGCAGAGCTCGTCGAAGATGATGCGGTCGATTAGTTCCTGCTCATCGTCCTCGGGGACCAGGATGTCGATCCCGAAGTTTTCGAGGTAGCGACGCTTGAGGAAGTCGGTCGCCATCACCGGTCGTGTTCCGAGCAGCGCCACGCGGTCGAGGCCCGCCTTGCGGATGGCCTCGGCCGTCGGGTCGACGATGTGCAGGAACGGGATATTTCGCCCGGCCATGAATGTGTCGGCGACTCGGTGGAGCGTGTTCGAGACGCAGATCAGGAGGTCGGCCCCCCCCTTCTCCAGCGCAGCGGCGCGGTCGGCGAGGTACTCTCCCATCGCGTCCCAGCGCTCATGTCGTACGCAGTCGGCGCTGAAGGCGAAGTTCATCGAGGTCATGATCAGCTCGGCGGTGTTCCATCCCCCGAGGCGGTCATTCACGACTTTGTTGATCCGACGGTAGTAGTCGGCGGTCGCCTGGTCGCTCGAGCCGCCGAGGATGCCGATCCGTTTCATCTTGACCATCGATGGAACCCTCATCAATGAGCGGAACCGTTCCAGTGTGGGGTCGACATCTTTCGCATCGATGGAAGGAAAGCGTTTTGGAAGGTCGATCGTCGCCGTCGTGGTCGTGGTCGATTAACCACGACGGCGAACGTTCGGTTCCACCCGGGATGTCAGGTTATTCGCCGCCGAGTGCCCGGTGAATGAACTGGACGACAATCGACCCTTCACCGACCGCGGAGGCGACCCGCTTCACCGAGCCTCCTCGGACGTCGCCAACGGCGTAGACGCGGGGGAGGCTGCCTTCAAAAAGGCTGGGTCGGCGCTCGGGGTCGCCTCCGCCGAGGCCGAGGTCTTCGGGGCTGAGGTCGGGGCCGGTCTTGATGAAACCCTTCTCATCCAGGGCGAGCGTCCCTTCGAGCCACGACGTGCATGGCTTGGCCCCGAGGAACAGGAAGACGGCGGGGGTCTCCATGCGCGTGGTCTCGCCGCGTCCTCGGTCGACGAACTCGGCGCCTTGGAGTCTCCCGTCTTCGCCGAAAAGCCGAGTGATCTCGCAACGCGGGTGGAGGTGGATGTTCGGGGTCTCCTCGATCCGACGGATCAAGTATCGCGACATCGTCTCGGCGAGATCCGGGCGTCGGATCAGGATGTGGACGCTTCGGGCATGCTTCGACAGGTAGACCGCACCCTGCCCGGCCGAGTTGCCGCCGCCGACGAGGATGACGTCGCACCCCGCGCACAGCTCCGACTCCATCGGGGTGGCACCGTAGTAGAGACCACTCCCCTCGTACGTGTCGGAGCCCGGGACTTCCAGCCTCTGATACTTCGCCCCGCTGGCGATGACGACGGAGCGGCCCCGGACGTGTCGGCCGTCGGCAAACCGGATTTCGTAGTCAGTTCCCCGCTTCTCGAGGGCGACCGCCTCGACGGGGTTGGCCATCCTGGCGCCGAACTTGACGGCCTGGGTGATGGCTCGCTGGGTGAGCTCCTGGCCGGAGATCCCCGTGGGAAAGCCGAGGTAGTTCTCGATCTTCGAGCTCGTGCCCGCCTGACCTCCGGGCGAGCCGGTGTCGATCGTGGTGACCGACAGCCCTTCGGATGCGGCATATACCGACGCGGCCAGGCCGGCGGGCCCAGCGCCCACGACGACCACGTCGTACAACTCGAACTGGTTGATGGTGTCGAACCCGAGGGCCCTCGCCAGCTCCGAGTCGCTCGGGTTCTTCCGGACGTGGCCTTCGCAGCAGATGATGATCGGAGTTTGGTCGACGTTGAGCCGGAGCGTTTCCAGCAGGGTCGCGACCCCATCGTCACGCTCCACGTCGAGGAAGACGTGCGGCTGGCTGTTTCGAAAGAGGAACTCGCGGATCCGATGGGTGTCGCGGGCATAGCGTGACCCGACGACCTTAATCGAACCGAAGCCTCCGGCGATCAGGGCCGTCCGGCGTGCCAGGAAGGTCTTGAGGAACAGGTCGGAGAGTTCCGAATCCTCGACGACGATCCGGCGGAATCGTTCTTGCGAGATCCTCAAAATCAGCGAGTCTTCCGCCGCGCGGCATTGGACCACGGCCGCATGCCCGGTCAGAGTGGCCGGGTCGCCGCTGAACTGGCCGGGGCCGTGCTGGACGACGGGCCTCATCCCCACATCGGAGTACTGCAGGACCTCGAGCAAGCCCTCGATGACGACGAAGAAATCAATCCCCTGGTCCCCCTGGTCGAAGAGGATCTCCCCTTCTTTGACGCCCTTGCGTTGTCCGAAGTGCTCGAGTCGCTCCAGTTGCTCACGAGTCAGGACCGGGGAAATGTCGTCGGAAACGGCCGCGCCTATGCTCATCGCCGATCTCCCATTGAAGCCGTCTCCCTGGTGGCTGGCGGTCGGGCGGTAAGGAGAAGGCCCGCCCCTATTGAATCTCCCAGGCACTGTTAGTAAGCGGGGAGAGTGGACGGCGAGAGACCCGTCCGAGGCGAGACCTCGGACGGGTGAATCTCACTCAGTCCGCGAGTCGGCTCAAAGCTGACCGCAGTCTTCGATCACGATCTTGGACTGGGTCTTGCCGCTGCCCGATCCGAGGCTCTCGATCGTCTTGACGAGGTCGGACCCGTCGGTCACTTCGCCGAAGACGACGTGCTTTCCGTCGAGCCAGCTCGTCACGACGGTGGTGATGAAGAACTGCGAGCCATTCGTGTTCGGGCCGGCGTTCGCCATCGAGAGCAGGAAGGGCCGGTCGTGCTTGAGCTGGAAGTTTTCGTCGTTGAACTTGTTGCCGTAGATCGACTTACCGCCCGTGCCGTTGTGGTTGGTGAAGTCGCCCCCCTGGAGCATGAACTGGGGGATCACGCGGTGGAAGCTCGAGCCCTTGAAGCCGAAGCCCTTCTCGTGAGTGCAGAGGGCGCGAAAATTCTCGGCCGTCTTGGGGACCACGTCGTCGAACAGGTCGAAGGTGATCCGCCCGGCCGGCTTGCCGTCGATGGCGATGTCGAAGTAAACGCTGGGTCTGGCCATGTTCGTCGTCGTCCTTGGAAAATGCGTTCTCGTAACCCGGCTCGAAGGCCTGGTTCCCGAGGAGGACGATCCTGCGGGAGCCTTGGCTCCCGGCCCCACCCTCCTCGGGGACCGAATGATTTTTCAAGGTAACGACTCGGCCGTGATCTCTCAAGGACGACGAATCGATCGACGACCAGCCCCCTGCCTCGCCGTCGCGTATGGATCGACGAGAATCGACGCGCATGGTCTGCCTTGTCCACGCCGGTTGGGCGGTCCGGATTCCATCGTGTCAAGAAGCCCACTTCGAAGGAATCGCCGGGTTCCAGCCGCAGGCATACGGGTCAGGGTTGTTGAGGGGTGAGCACGGCGCCCTGGTCCTGAGGGGCCCTTGTCCCTTCGTTGACGACGGCCTTGGTGCGTTCCTGGTTTTCGAACCGCAGCTTCTCGAGGCGGCTGAGGGGCTTCGTGGTCGACGTCCCGGCCGAGGCGACGACCGGTTTTGCGGCGGGCGAACTCTTGGTCGATGGCAGTGCAGCGTCGATGCGGAGCCGGCCACTGCCGAGGTTGTGAAGGATGGGTTGGCCGTCCTTCATGATCACCACCTGGCAGAAGAGGCTCGTGGTCTCGCCCACGGGGGACGTCGGGTCGGTCTTGAGTCGGAAGACGATCTCGGAGGAGTCCTTGGTGATCGTCGCAACGTCGGTGGTGACCTTATTGGGGAGGCCGATGAGTGTCACCTTGGCCTCGCCCTCGAAATCGACGGCCTTGTTGATTTTCACACCGAGGGCCGCGTCTCTCCCTCGCTCGACGCTGACGGCGGCGAGTTCGAGGCCGAGGAACTGGGACGCGACCGCCAGCTTCGCGAACGGGGAGGACACCATCAAGCGACCTGCCCCGCGGCGCTGGCGACCGCCAACGCCTGTTGCGGGGGGCGGCGTGGTGGGGATCTCGACGTAGGTCCCGTTGACGAGGATCCGCCAGGTCTTGAGATCCGCGCCTGGGCTGGCATTGATCGGGATCACGGCCTCATCCTGCTTCTCGAGGATGACGATCCCCCCCTTCGAGGCGACGCCGGGCGGGTTCCACGGCAAGGCAATGGCGATCGGGGCGGTGAAGCCGGGCTTCCGCTTGGCGATCACCTTGAGATCCATCGACCCACCCCGCACAAGCGGGACTTTGGGTTCCACGATCTCGATCGTAAAAGGGGCCTCCTCCGTCACGGCAACGGCGAGGGATTCGACGGTCCTCGTCCAGAAGGGGACGTTGTTTTGCCCGAGGACCAACTCGGCGGTCGAGGTGAACTCGCAAGGCACATGTCGAGTCGAGTCGGTGAGTTTTCCGGTGACCGTCGCCAGCGTCGCGCCGATCGGTGCGTCGGCGGTCGCGGCGAGGAGGACGGGCTGGACGGCCGAGCCGGGATTCATGGCGTCGGCCTCGAACGTCACGCCCGGGGGAAGTCCCGAGGCGGCCAGGGACAGGGCACCGCCGAAGTCCGCACGCTCGGCATTGATGAGGATCGCCTGCCGGTTCCCTCGAGGCACGGCGAGGGCCATCGTGCCGGTCCCCCGGCGGAGGGATTCATTCGGCGTGGTCAGGATCAGCTTCGGCTCGACCGCGCTGATCTCGACGCGATAGGCGTAGTCGGGCCCGCCCTTCTTGAGGTGGTCGGTCACCGCGATCACGAACTCGCCGTCCTTCGGTGCCGTGAATCGGATCGCACTGTCGGGCCCGCCACTGTCGTCGTTGCCCGCGACTTGCCCACCATTCCTCTCCGCGATCGTGAGCACGGAGTCGAGCGGCGACCGGAGCTGTCGGGCGAGGACGTGGACGTCGAAGGTCTGGCCTTTGGTGGCTTTGAAAATGTAATGGTCGACATCCTCCGCCGACCCGATGACCCCGTTCAGGGCCAGGGGCGGTACGAAGGCCGAGGCGGTGGCCGGAGTATCGTTGGGCTCGACCTCGATCGTGTTGCCGAATGGGCTCAGTCGGAAGAGGTTGGGATAGGGTGCAGTCCCCCGTTCGTCATGGGCAACCAGGCCGAACCGGCGATCGGGGTGGGCCGGGAGCGTGAGGTTCGTCGTCCGTTCGCCGAGGACGTCGCCAATCCAGCGAACCGCGACGGCCTCACCGAACTTGCCCCCCGCGGGGATCGTGGCCGTTGGCCTCGGGAAGTTGCCGACGTGGAGTCGGTAGAGGCAGTTGGCGTTCCCGGCGTAGGCGCTCTCGCGTGTCATCACGATGTACGTGCCGTCCGCCGGAGCGACGATCGAAACGAATCCGTCTTGCCAGGTCAGGGCCGAGTCGTCGCTGGAGGCGAGCTCGAACCGTTTGGCGTCGAGGATCGCCACATAGGGGTCGAAGAGGATCAGGCCCAGGCGGATCCCCTCGACCTCGGCGGTGATCCGATCCCCTTTCTTCGCCGGCACGGCGTAGTAGTCGACGTCCTCGTTGTCGGCTATGCCATTCACGGTGACGTTCATCTCAATCGGCTGGGGCTTCGCGAACTCGTTGTTCGGTTCGACCTCCGACACGTCCTTGAGTGCCCCGACGCTGAAGGTCTTCAAGGGGCTGATCCCGGTCGCCGTGCGGAGCCGAAAGTCGTGCAGCCCGAGTGTGGCGTCGGGGGCGATCTTCAGGGTGGCGGCGAGCTGGCCGTTCTGGGCCACCTCCATCTTCGTGACCGTGATCCCCGGCTGATAGAAGAGGATCTCCTTGGCGTCGGTGAGTCGTTGGCCTGTGAAGGTGACCGTGACGTCCGTGCCGCGCTGGCCGCCGACGGGGCTGATCCCTCGGATGGCGGGGCTGATGGCCAGGGCGGGCACGGCGACCGTCGTCGCGACGAACAAGGCGGCGAGGAAAGGTCTCATGGTGGGCCTGGGTCGAGGGCCAGGGGAGGCGTGGTTGGTCGGTCTTCGGCTTTGCGCGGGGCCGCCATCAAGGCGACGAGATATCTCCGAGCCGCTAACTCTCGAGGGCGTCGAAGCGGCTCGTTCGGCGGGTCGTCTCCAACGAATATTGAACCGACTCCGAATTCGCTCGTCCAGAGAGCATCGGTCGAATTAGACCGATTCACGAGTACAATGGAGAAGAAGCGTCGACGGCCGGTCGTTGGTCCCGTTTCAGGGTGACGCCCGGCCGCTTTCGGTGGGTCAGCGGGGAGTGTGAGGGGTGTCCGCGGCCGAGGAGCCCTGATTGCCGGCGGCCTGATCCTGGAGTCGTCGATTCCGCTCGACCTGGGCGTCGATCTCCTCGAGCCCTAAAGATCGGATCATGGCACCGATCGTGGTCTTCGGATCGTTCGACCAGAAGAGGCCGATGTCCTCTCTCGGTTCGTAGTGGTAGCCGACGCGGTCCCCGTATTTCTCGGTCAGTCCCTTCCCGTTCTGGAGCGGAGGCGACCAGCCGAGGACCGCGTAACTCAGGTCGAGCTCGTGGACGAGGACTCGGCCGGGGGGCACGACCTGGGCGGCGATCAGGCCCGTGGGTTCGAAGACGGTGGCATCCTCACGCCAGGTACTCGAGACGATGTAGTAACGATGGGCCCCGGCCCTCGCCGCGGGCTGGGCGGTGGCGGGCGACGCGGTCGGCCAGACGACGATCTCCGCGCCGTTCTTGCCGAGGGCGTCCCAGCCGTCGTCGTACTTGATGTCCCAGCAGATCTGGATCCCGAGTTTCCCGAAGTCGCACGCGAAGACCGGGAATTCGCGCCCGGGGGAAATTCCCCCTTCGAGGTCGCTCCTCCCGAGTAAGGCAACGGGATGGGCTTTGCGATAGACCCCGGCGATGTCCCCCTTGCGGTCGAAGAGGACCGCCGCGTTCGAATACGTCGGTCCCTTGGGCCCAATCTCCGTCAGATCCATCGGGACCACGATGTACGTCTTATGGGACTGTGCCAACTTGCGGAACGTCTCGCGGACCGGCCCGTCGAGCAGGATGGCTCGCGACGAGGCCCCCCCGGCGTTGGAGGTGACGGACGTCTCGGGCAAGACGGCGAGGTCCAAACCGTGCCCGGGCGACTTGGCCGATGCCTGGCGGGCCATCTCGTCGACGAGGCCACATAGCGCCTGGATCCGTTCCTCGAGACCGGGGTACTTGCCGTAGGTCCCGAAGATTGCCGTCCCTACGACAACCTTACGCGGAGGCGTGTCGATCTTCGATGACGGGTCCGCGGCGAAGGCCTCTTCCGCCGACACGAGGCCGACGAGGCAAGCGGTCAGCCCCAGAGACGTGACGAGCCGTTTCATGGACGTGTCCTCCCTCGTACGGGTCGATCGTCGGATCGGAGTGGCACTTTTGGCGTTGAGAATCCCTGCACTTCCGCAATCGTGGGGCGAACGCAAAAGGGAGCGAGACTTTCAATCCTTTTGGGCGAAGGCCTCGATCTCGAGGTTCATCCGGTTGCCGATGTCCTGGAGCCCAGCTTCCCACCCCTGGCCGGCGAGACTCGGCGGGACGACGACCTGGGCGGTCATCGAGAACAAGGGGATGCCGCTGGTCGGCGCGGGGGTACACTCCGACTCCATCGACTCGATGCTGATCCCCCTCTGCGAGAGGTAGTGGGAGATCTCGTGGATGATCCCCTCGTGGTCGGCCCCGTTGACCTCGATTTGGTAGGGGAGCCACCCGGGGTAGGCCTCGGCGTAGGTGCGTTCCGAGACGGTCGTCGTGACCTTGTAGCCGTCGCCCAGCAGTCCCTTGAGGCCGTCGTCGAGCGAGCTTAAGGCGTCGGGGGGCATCGTGACGAGCATCAAGACGGCGAACTCGCCCCCGAGCCGGGCCATCCGGCTCGTCTCGACATTACCCCCACGCTCGGTCAAGAGCCTGGTCAACTCGCCGACGATCCCGATCCGGTCGGGGCCTGTCAGGGTCAGGACGAAATTCCTCTTCATGGACGAACCCCTGGGGACACCTTAGGCTTGGCGACGTGCGTCGCGACGAGCTCCGGGGGCAGACGTCTCAACTCTTCGCTCCCCGGACCGACTCGCCGACGTGCCGCTCATCTTAACCACGACGCTTCCCCGGAATCCAACAGGCGGAGACGCGATGGCGTGAGATCCTACGTACACTCCTCCCCTGGTTCGGGTCGCGACGGTTCAAGGCTGGTCCGCCGCTTGGGCTCGATATTGTGGCCCCACATCCGAAGGACTGAGAGGGCGGAGTCGGATCCCGTACGATCGGCATCGTCCTTTCAACGAATCGATGACTCGAATTCGGCCCGAGAATTGCTCAAGATGGAAGCGGCAGTTTCTGGAGTCCCGGGACCTGTCGTCGACGAAGCTTGAGACGAAGGAGTTGCCATCGTGGTGACATCGGTTTGGAAGCGGTCTATCTTGATGGCGGCGATGGCGGCCGGGAGTGGCTTTGCAGCCGGCTGCAACGGGAGGGACGTCGAGATCCCGACCGAGACCCCTCGCGTACCGTATGAGACGAGGCGGCCCTCCCTCCCCTCGACGGCTCCCCGGGACGTGGATCGGCCCGCGGCTGTGGCCGACGTCTCTTGGGAAACCGAGCGCGACGGCACCTTCGCGAAGTTCCTTCGCGACCATTCCGGCGGGCTGATCAAGAAAGCCGCCGTGGGTCTCGAGAAGAAAGGCGAGTTGCGCGTCGAGGTTTCGCGGTCGGTCGCGCCCGACGACACCTTGCCTCTCACCAAAAGCTTGATGGCCGGGGCCCGTAAAGATTTCCCGGACCGGCCCATCCTCCTCTCGGTCTACGACCCGGAGGGACAGCCCATACTCAAGGCTCACTTCCGGCCCGGCGAAGGGGTTCGCTATCGGATCGCTCACGAGGGTAGCCCGGGGAATGCCGCACCGCATACGCAAGTCCCGGCACCCTCGCAGCCACCTGCCACGGATTCCCTCCAAAGGGGCGGAGTTACCGAACGCGACAAGACGTTCGCGGCCTGGGCCGAGTCCCACGGCAAGTCGTTGATCCGCTACGTCGAAGCCGATCTCGAGCGGAACGGACGGCTCTGGTTCGGCGTTACACGCGATGTGAAGCCGGCCGACGTCCGGCCCCTGACCAAATCCTTGCTCGAAGGGGCGCGGAAGGAATTCCCGAAGGGCGAGCTCGTGGCCACCGTCTTCGACCCCGAAGGGGAACGGATCGGGAAGGCCCATCTGGAACGCGACGGCGAAGTGCGCTGGGAAGACTAACTCGAAGGAGCACGTCCATGCCGCAGTGGGGCAATCAAGACTATAAGAATGCCGTGTTCGAGCAACTCTCCAAGGGCTCTGGCGGCGACTCGCCGGACACCGACCACTTCGAGCACTTTTCCAACTTCTCGTCGGGCGCCCCGAGACGCGACGTCGAAGCGGGAGTCGGCGAGGCCTTTCATCCCGAGTCGGTCCCGCCGGAGCAGATGGAGCCGCAATTCCGAGACGCCGCGTCGAAGATGCAGCCCCATGAGCGCTCCGAGATTGCGAAGGATCTGCTCGACGAGCTCCAGCAACGCGGGCTCGCACCGACCTGGCTCCAGAAGATGCTCGGCCTAGGCAGCTCGGAGCCGGACAAAGCCAGCGCCGACGACGTGGCCAAGCTCGCCGAATACTCGAGGCAGAACCACCCCGAGGTCTTCAGTCGAGTCGTGGCGGACAAGCCGTTCTTCGTCCGCTGGATGAGCAAGCCGCTCGTCGCCGGCCTCGTGGGGGTAATCGCCGGCAAACTCCTGAACCGCTCTTACGATCGTTGACCGGGCGTCGGAACAGGATATCGCTCCCGGATTTCGTCAAAAACAACCGACCTCACAAGATCAAGGAGAACGTTCGATGTGGATTGTTGGATATGCAATCTTCGGCCTTGTCGCCGGCGCGATCGCTCGGATGGTCCACCCCGGCCGCGACCCCATGAACTGGTTCTGGACCATGCTCCTCGGCATCGGCGGCGCCGAGCTCGGCGGCTACGCGGCCCGGGAAATGGGATATGACCCGAGCACCGGGATCACCGATTGGATCGCCGCCATTGCCGGCGCCGTGGTGCTCCTCATCGCCTATCACGCCCTCACCGCTCCCGGCGCCCGGGTGGCCAATGACGCCGGCCCCGCGACGAACGACGACTACAAGCGAGCCGTGATGGACGACCTGTCGCGAGGCCCGAACGGCTGATCTGACGCGAATCATCACAGCGATTTCTTTGACCATTGCCCCGATCGTCCACCGTGGCTCGATGAGAGTCGCAGGAGGAGGTCGGGGCTTCTTGTTTGTCGATAAATCTCGGAGAAAACTTGTTATGTTTATGGTTTTGAGAATCGAGTGTTCGTTTCGCAACCCGGTTTTTCTGAAAAACCGGGTTTCTGAGCCAGTATTCAGCGGAACCCCAATCGGGCCTGACGACCTCGACTGCGTCAGAAACCCGGTTTTTGAGAAAGAACCCGGGATTCGGGATTCGACGCCTGGGGAGACGGAGCTTCGAGATCACTTCACGGGATAGGGTCGGGTCCGGGCCTTGAGCTGGGGGAAGATCGCGAGGGCATTGTCGCGGAGGATCTGGCGGCCGATCCGCAAGGCGTGTTCCTCGAGCAACTCGCTCCGCTCGACCTTCTCGGCGAGGACCTGGGCGATGGTCTGGCGCATCACGACGGCCGCCCCGTAGATCCCCTCGGCATGGCTACAGTCGGCACCCCACATGATGCGATTCGAAGGGACCAACTCGAGCCATTCGTGCAAGGCTCGACGGGCCATCGTCGGGCTGAGCGTGGGGAGCCAGACCATGTCGATCCAGACATGGCTCCCGTGACGGAGCACGATTGCGCCGGTCTCGCCGACCCATGGAAACCCGCCGTGGAACAAGATGAACTTGGTCTTCGGGTTGGCCTGGATCAGGTCGACGAGCAGAATCGGGTTTGACCCCTGGATCCGCCCGTGCCCGGTGTGGATTTGAAACGGGAGCTCGTGCTTCGCGCTCAGCTCGCAGAGCCGCCACATGATGAAGTCTTGAAACGCCTTCACGTCAACCGGCGAGAGCTCGCTCCTCGGCCTGCCGAAAACCTTGCTCGCGCGTTCCTTCGAGATGTCGTCGAACTGCAAGGTCCGCGAGTAGGCGCGGGTCGACTTGAGGCAGACGGCCCCCTTGGACTTCGCCTCGACGAAGAGACTTTCGAGGACTTCGAGGTATTGATCGAGAGTCTCGACCTTGAGGTTCTTCCCGGACGCGAATCGGTACGGGTCGTCGGCGGGTGACTTGAACTCGGACGGGTGGAAGCCGTCGAGGAGGGTCGTGACGTTGAAGACGAGGACTTCGTACGGGTAACGTGTGATGAAGTCGAAGCGTCCCCAATACGGGTCGTTCACCATCAACTCGATGTTGGCTCGCTCCCGGACGACGTGGTCGACCCATCGCGTGTCGCGGTAGTTCTCGAAGATCTTGGCATCGAGGGCCTTCGCCTCGGCGTCGGTGATGCGGTCGAAGTCGACTCCGTAGAGGTCGCGGAACGCGGGAAGATGGTATCGGTAGACCCCCGTCGCGCGGGCGTCGTCGAAGTCATGACGAGCTCGGAACCACCAGGCGTCGAACGTTTCGCCTGGCTGTCGAATCGTGAGCGGGGCGACTGGCGGGATGTAGCTCGCCTGCCAGAGCCCGTACAGCGTCATCCCGCGGCCTTTGTCCGTGTCGATCAGGCCCGGTAAGCGGTCGAACGGCCAGAGATGGTCGTGCGTGTCGATCGCCGGGACGGCGTCGATCGCCGTCTTGATTCGCTCATACGGGGTAGAACCGAGGGCGGTCGCCTGGACGTTCAGCAAGCACGAGATGAGCAAGGCCAGGAGTCCCGTCAGGACGGTTCGCATCGGCGAGCTCCACGCGTTGAGGGATCAAGGCGGATCAGGGGTGGCGGATCTCGGAATCGATGTCGGAAGGGCAGGCCAAGGAGGTGACTCGGCGTCCGCGGTCAGAACCAGAGGGCCTTGTCCACGACGTTGGTCGGGGTCACTCCGCCGGCGAAGCGCCGGACGTTTTCGACCAGGGTGGCGAGGTGTCGCCGGGCGATAATCGGGGAGTATCCGGCGGTGTGCGGGGTGATGATGACGTTGGGGAGGTCCCAGAGGGGATGATTGGCGGGGAGCGGCTCGACCTCGAAGACATCGAGCGCGGCACCCGCGATCCGGCCCGAGCGGAGGGCCGCCACCAGGTCGTCGAGGACCACGATGGCACCTCGACCAATGTTGATGAGATAACCCGTTTCCTTCATGGAGGAAAGGGTCTTGGCGTCGAAGAGCCGCTCGGTCTCGGGGGTTTGGGGAGCGGCGATGACGACGAAGTCGCTCCACGCCAGGACCTCAGGGAGGGCGTCGAGTCCCTCGACCGACATGACCCCTTCCGGCGGGCTCGTGCGGTCCGGGTAGCGATCCACCGCGCGGACCGTCATCCCGAAAGCCAGGGCCCGACGTGCGATGTCGGCCCCGATCCCGCCAAGGCCGACCACGCCGAGCGTGGCGTCGGGGAGGTAGATCGTGCCGCGGTCCATGGCATTGACCGTCCCCGGGCCACTCGCGTTGCTGACCCGCGCGGACTCGCCGCCGACAGGCTCGTAACGGTGTTCAATCTGCCGGCGGGCGTAGATGTGAAGATTTCTGGCGAAGCTGAGTACGTATCCCATCACCTGGTCGGCGATGACGTCGCCGAAGATTCCCCGCATGTTGGAAAGCAGGCAAGGATGGGCGATCAACTCGGGGAAAATGTAGTGCTCGAGGCTGACGGTGAACGCCTGGACCCAAAAGAGTCGGTCGGCCTTGGCGAGAATCTCGGGCGTGATCTTGCCGAGATAGGCGTCGGCGCCTTGGATCGAGCCGATCGCCTCGGCGGGATCGGCGGCGTTGACCCACTCTGCCTCCGGAGCCTGGGCCCTCAGCGTCTCGAGACGATCGGCTTCGAGGGCCGGATGGATGACGAACTTCATGGGGCGTTCTCCGGCGGCGTTCGAGTTCGCGATCGCCCGCCTTCGTGCTCGTGACGTCGGCGTGCGAGACGTCGCGTTCAGAGTTTCCGAGCCGCTCGCAGGGTGGGCGAGGCGGTCCGACAGGTCTGGGTGAGATGTTCGGCGACCCTCGCCGCGCCGTCCGCGGGGAACGGCGGCGGGCCGGGCTTGAGGGCCAGGGCCTTCTCGAGCAACCCTTCGATCCGCAACTCGGCGAACGCCCGGGCGCTGGCGGGGATGCCTCCTCCCCAGTCTCGGAGGGCTCGGTCGAGGGCCCGATGTTCGGCGAAACCGGTCCGGGGCGGGTAGATCATCGGGGTCCCCGCGACCATCGCTTCGCAGGCGGTTCCGTAGCCGGCCTTCGCGACCATCGCGTTGCTCGAGGCCGCCAGGTCGGCCCCGGTCCAGCCGGTGGCCGGCACGACGTGGACGTTCGACGCCGATCCGGATGGGGCCGCGTGGAAGCCGACGAAATGGATCCCCTTCTTCTCGAGCTCGCCCAGACGCTCCCAGCCTAGGTTCGACTGCCCGTAACGGCCGACATAGATGTAGACCAACCGGTCGGAGGGGGAGAGCCCGAGGACACCCTTGAGTTCGACGGAGCGGTTACGACCAGGCGTGACGACCATGCCGACTTCCGTCGTCGGTGCGACGTCCACGAGCCGGAGCGCGGGCTCCGTGCGGAAGAGGCCCGTCGCGTGTCGGTAGGCCTTGCGAAGCTCGGAAACGAACGCGACGTGTTCGCCGCCAAGCTTCTTCGCGTGGGGCGCGTAGATGTCGGCCCAGGTGAAGTTGGCCAGCAGGAAGCCCGGTACGCCGGCCCGCCTTGCGGCGACCAGGGGGACGGGAGGGGCATCGCAGAGGACGGCGCCGACTCCCGCCTCGCGGAGCGTCTCGGCCTCGTCATCGACCCCTTCCATCGCTCCCGCATGGACCTGGGCCGCGAGCTTGAGCGTCCCCTCGCCGTCGGTCGTCGCGCTATCGCCGGGGGGATTCAGTGCCCCGACATCCGAGACGTGGGATTCCAGGGTCGCCGGCCTCCGGAGCCGCTCCTGCCAGTGATCGAACAGGTTTGGATGGCACCGAATCGTGACCGGGATGTCCGTCGGCATCCGATTGATTACGGCCACGGAGCGGTTCAGGTGGCCGAACCCGTGGCTGGTCACGTAGACGACGAGTCCACCGCGCTGTCCCATCGAAGAACCTCACTCATAAGTAGCGGCAGATCGCCGGGCCCTTGGGCCAAGGCGACGGGGAGGACGAGGATAACCGCCCGGCGCCGCCGGGGGCAAGACTCGCAGCAAGTGCAAGACGGTGCAGAGACCATCTCCATCACGGCAGCGTCGCCACACATCGACTTTGGGCTGGATTTTTTTCGCGATCCGAGGCTTATGAGGGCGCGACCGTCCCCGAATTAAGTGCCGAGCGACGAGCCGATCAGGGGCGTTGCCGTCGGCGCCGGCGAGACGTTGAGGAATCTCAAGGGCCTGCTGCGAGATCGAACCACATGGGCCTGAAGCGGATGGACGCCGATTCACGTGTAAGCGACGAGGAGCCCGGGCGAGCTGCCGATAGCCGAGGGAGATTCCCCCCCGGGGTTGTGGGGATGCTCGGCTTGATCATGCTCGTGGAGACGTTCGTCGCGGGCCACCCGATCGAGTTCTCCGACCCGGTCAGCTTGAACTGGCGACTGAGTGCCGAGGATGCTCGAGATCGAGCCCCCGGGGCCGAGATCCTCTGCGTCGGCGACAGCCTCGTCAAACACGGCGTGATCCCCGCCGTGGTCGAGGCCCGGATCGGTCGGAAGACCAGCAACCTCGCCGCTGCGCGAGGCCCCTCGCCGATCACGTATTTTCTGCTCCGCCGGGCCCTCGAGGCAGGAGCGAAGCCGTCGGCGGTCGTGCTTAACTTCAAGCCCGGGGTCCTGGTGGGCAGCCCCCGATACAACCTCCGCTACTTCCAGGAGGTTTTGACGCCCCGAGAATGCTTCGACCTCGTCAGGACGGGTGGGGGCGCGTCACTGCTCACCGAACTGGCGATCGGGAGGGCCCTGCCCTCGTTCCGTTCGCGACATGAGATCCGAGGCGCGATCACCGCGGCCTTGCGGGGCGAGGTGAATCCGCTCCGCCTGACGAACCAGATCTGTCAACGGAACTGGCGCGTGAACGACGGCGCCAACGTTGCGTCGAAAAACCCCGCGTTCACCGGCGAAGTCGACGCCGCGCAGCACAAGACCCTCCTGTCGGACCGATGGTACTGCCATCGGGTCAACCAGGCCTACGTGCGCAAGATCCTCGACCTCACGGCCCAGAAAGCGATCCCTGTCTACTGGATCCTGCCGCCGCTTTCTCCGCAACTCCAGGCCAGGCGAGAGGCATCGGGAGCGGAGGCGGGATACCTGGCATTCATCCGCGGATTCGAATCCCGATATCCCCACATCCGAATCGTCGACGGCCGGTACGCTGGCTACGGCCCTGATGTCTTCGTCGACGCGACCCACCTCGACGGCCAAGGGGCGCACACCCTGTCCTTCGACCTCGCCGAAATCCTGGCCCGAGACCTCGCCTCCCCATCGAAAGCTGGGTCCTGGTCGAAGCTCCCCGACTATCGGCCTGTTCCCGCGGCGACGCCCCTCGAGGACGTCGCGCTGTCCGGCAGGATCGTTCGAGGCGATCACATTGCCGGAGAGACGATTCAGCGATAAGCGAGTCGTCCGGCCTTTCGGGGAAGATGCGGGTGCCGCGGATTGGATCCGTCCGCACCCGCATCGAGAGTCATCGCGCCTCGAGGCAGGCTCGGCGGGGCTCGGGTCGGCTCGTCCAGACGATGCCGGCCAGGGTCAGCAACCCACCGAGGGCCAGGGCTGGGGTGATGGCCTCCTCAAAAAGCCAGATCCCCCAGAGGACCGTCAGGATGGGTGCGGCGTTGCCGACGTTGGCAACCTGGCTCGCGTCGAGGCGGCGAAGTGCCTGATTCTGAAACGCGAGCCCGAAGACCGACACGATCAAGGTGAGGTAGGCCAGGCCTCTCCAGGCGGCCGGAGACGCGGCGGAGAGCGGCGGCCAGTCGGGGAGGGTCGCGAGCGCGATCGGCAGGTTGAAGAGGGCACCGAGAAGGAATGTGCCGGCCAGGACTGGGAGTGCCCCGTGTCGGGTGATGAGGGGCTTGTTGACGGTGAGGTACATGCCCCACGAGGCCACCGCCCCGACGAGCAGCAGGTCGCCCCAGAGGACGTCACGGCCCGACGCCGTCCCGTGCATGAGGTTGCCGATGCCGATCACCACCACGCCCGAGACGCTCAGCAAGATCCCGGCCAACCGCCGGGCGGCCAGTCGCTCCTGGCCGAGGACCGAGGTTAAGAGGGCGACGACGAGCGGGCACGACGCATAGATGATGGCGACATGGGAGGTCGGCGCGAGCTTCGCGCCGCTGAGGAGGAAGTACTGGTTGATTGGCACGCAGAACGCGGCCGCCAGGGCAAGCCGACCGAGGTCCTCGCGGAACATCCTGCGGAGCACCCCGCCTCGCCAGACGAGGGGAAGGAGGCAAAGACCCGCGCCGCCGAACCTCGCCAGTGGGAGGAGGCCCACGGGCAATTCCTTGACCGCGAACTTGGCCGCCGGCGCCGTGCCGGAACCGATCACAACCATTAAGGCCAAAAGGACATACGCGCCGAAATCGATTTCCCGACGATCGACGACACCCGGCTCCGAAACCCCCGCCGCGGCCATGGCTAACGCCACCTTCCCGGTTCTAACACATCGACAACATTTGCTCGTCGGACCCACACGCCCAACAAACATTATCGTAGACATCAGGGCAAGCCCGAGGTTCGCCCTCGAGTCGGCGACACGCCCCTTGCGGCGGCCCCGGGGGACGACTCCAATGGCATGCGAAAGGTCTGTCGGTCGGGACCGTCCAGGGGGGGACCATTGCATGGGATTCGTCGAGACCTTCGGCCGCACGATGATCGAGTCCTTCCTCGACCAGGGCGAACTCCATTACCTCCGCGACCGTGACGGCGACTTCATCGTCGAGTTTGGCTACGACGAGGAGATCTCCGGCTATCCCCGATTCCTCCTCGCGGTCTCCGGCGACGAGGACGAACAATACTGCCTCCGCGGTGACACCATGAGGCGCGTCGCTCGTACCGACTGGGATCGGGTGCTCCGCCTCTGCAACGAATGGAATAGCCTCTACAAGATGCCGAAGGTCTACCTCGAGATCGACGACCCGAACACCTCGACCTCAGGCCGGGTCGTCTGCGAACAGTGGCTCAACTTCGAGGGAGGGATCCACCAAGAGCTGCTCAACCACCTGACCAACACTTTCTTCTCCTCCTGCTTCGGCTTCTGGCGGTGGCTCGAACGTCAGGATGCTATGCACGCCCTCGGCGGCCCCGACGACGTCCCATCTCCCGACCTCCCGTCCGACTGATCGATTTCTCGATCGCCTATCCCAATCAAGGTCGGCCATTCAGCAACGTTCGCTCAACGCGAAATCGTCGGCTCGCTCACGACCTCCGAGCAGCGTCGAGTCGAGTCCGCATCATTTCGCCTGCACCATTGTGCTTGGGCGAGCGCCACACTCGCGACGATGGCCGCCTCTTTGTGTTTGTAAAAGATTGTAACGAGAGTCTTCGGACGCGGGCGTAACCTAAGGTTGTTGAGGACATTCTACGAAAGGGTTGTCTCAGAGGCATTTGCTCGACGTACAAGGAAACAGGATGAATGTCGCTCGCGTCTCCGACGCGCGATCCCATCCCCTTCCATTCATGGAGTCCGAAACGTCTGCGAGTTGATGTCTATTAGTACTCAAGAGACCTTGGTGTCCACTAACGCTTTCCCATTGGAACGAAGCTCGGCGTGCCGATCCTGCGTCGACCTTGGGATCGGAGCACCGAGTCTCCTTGCGCGGGACTGAGTCCCATGCCGTTAGAGGCCGCAGGTCTTCGCGGGCGCCGTACCTGTCGCTCAATCGAAGGATACCCTCGACTGGATCCCGAACCCGCTGGGTTTCAAGGGAACGGGCGACGATGTGGTGATCAATCACCGTCGATAGACCAGCACCCTCGGATTCAAAAAAAACTCTGGGAATTCCCTTGCAATCTGACGTCATGAACGGGAGCATGGAGTTACTGGTGAATCTGATCGAGTATGCTTATTCATACACGGGGCAAGCCTTTCACCATCCCCCCGTCTCGAAACCAACCTTCGTCACCAACAATAATCGGGGTCGCATGGTATGAGGACGTCAACCGGTCGTCGCGCGTTCACGCTCATCGAGCTGTTGGTGGTGATCGCGATCATCGCGGTCCTGATCGCCCTCTTGCTGCCCGCCGTGCAAGCGGCCCGAGAGGCGGCGCGACGCATCCAGTGCGTCAATAATCTCAAGCAGTTCGGCCTCTCGATGCACAACTATCACAGCTCCAACAATTCGTTCCCCTCGGGCAAGGTGTTCAACACCAAGATGCCGCCGTGTGGCGGCGTGGGTTTCGGCAGCAATTGCCAGAACACCACCTGGTTCCTCCTCACCCTGCCTTACATGGAAGGTGTGAACCTGGCCAATGCCTTCAATTTCTCGGTTGGCTCGGAAGGGACGATGTTGGTGACGGGTTATCCATACTCGTACGTAGCAAATTCGACGTTGTTGACGACTAAGATCGGCTTCTTCCAGTGCCCCAGCGACTCGCCGAAGACGTTCAGTGTCCAGGGGTCGGCCGTGGGAGCCGTGCTATCCGGTGTCCCGGCCCTCCAGATCACGAAGGGGAATTACGGGGTGAACTGGGGGAACACCGACTACGGCCAAGGCCAGACCGGCGACAGTTGGTTCGTGTCGAACCCCTCTGCTCACCGCGCCTCGCCGTTCGGTTACAACCAGGGGGCCACGGGGCCGCTGCTCGCCTCGATCGCTTCGGTCACCGACGGTACGAGCAACACGTTACTCGGTGGCGAAATCCTCCAGGGTGCTTCGGATGATATCCGAGGACTGATCTGGACCGACTTCCCTGGGGCGCATTCGTTCGTCACGCGACTCGCCCCCAACGGCAATGTGGACTTCTGGGCCGGCTCGCCTTACATCGACTCTGCCGGCGGCAACACGATGGACAACCTCCCGGCCTACGGGTCGTCCAAGCCCGGCCAGAGCCCCGCGAATCTCGCCAATGGCGACCTCTGCGATAACCAGCCCGGCCAGAATCTCCCTTGCTTCGCCCAGGGCAAAGAGGCCGGCTGCTACGCCGCCTCGCGAAGCCGACATCCCGGTGGCGTCAACTCCTTGATGTGCGACGGCTCGGTTCGCTTCGCCAAAAACACCGTCAACATCACCACCTGGGTGGCCCTCGGATCGATGAGCGCCGGCGAAGTCATCAGCGCCGACTCTTACTGAGCGTTGTGGCATCCTCGGCGGACGGGAGTCGACTCACCCTTCCGCCGAGGTCGTCCATCGCCGGCTCGGCTGGCGTTGGAGCCCATCGAACCGTACCGAGGAGGTCAGTCTTTCCGCCGATGTCGCAGATCGGCGCAGATGAACGTCGAAAACGTTTTCGATTCCATCTGCGTCGTTCTACGCTATCTGTGGATCCACTCAAGCACCTCGAAGTCGTTCCCTTCAGACCGCGTCCGAGCCTGGAATTCCCGAACGAGGGTTGCGGAGGCCGAGCGGCCAAGGATCGATACGTCGGTCGTAGTTGCGTTGCCAGGCGCGTTCGCGTTCGAGGCGGGTCTGTTCGTAGAGGTCGAGGTAGAGATGCTCTTCGACGTCAGTGAAGTGCTGGCCCCGTCGTGCCATGACCGTCCTGGCCGTTTCGAACATCGATTCGAGAGGGGAACCCGGCGCGACCCGACCGTGCAAGACTGCGGTGAATGACGGGACATGCTTCGGAAGGAGCGGTCCCGCGGGCAAGACGTTGCACATGACGCCGATCGCGGTCCCCGTGTTGAGCAGGCTCCCGAGGCCGGTGCGGGTGTGGTCGCCGATGAAGCAGCCGACCTTGGCCTGGCCGGTCGCCACGGGGTCGCCGCCGAGCGGGACGGAGACCTCGCCATAGTCGTTGCGCAGGTCGCTGTTCGACGTGATCGCTCCGAGGTTCACCCACTCGCCGACATACGCGTGTCCGAGGAATCCCTCGTGGTATTTGTTCGAATGGCCGTGGACGATCGATGCCTCGACTTCCCCGCCAATCCGACAGTTTGGCCCGAGAGTCACCCCACCACGGATGTTGGCGCGAAACAGTTGGGTGTCTCGGCCGATGAAGCTGGGGCCTTCGATCCTCGTGAACGGTTGGACCACGACCCCGGCGCCGACCATGATCGGCCCTTGCGTCGTGTCGAAGACCGTGTACGGATCAACCCTGGCCGACTCGTGGATGAAGAGGCGGTTGACCGGCCCGACAACCGCCGCCGTCACGAGGTGGCGATTGCTGACCCCGATCCGCCCTTCCGCGACGAAGTCTCGCTTGAGGTGATCGGCATTCTTGGCGACAAGGTCCCAGGGCCTCCGGATCCACTCGCCGCCGAGTTCCTGACCTCCGAGTCGTTCGGCTTGCTCCTCGAACCATCCCGAGACACGATTCGTCTCGAGGTCGACCGCCTGGTCGGGTCCGACGAGGGCACACGCCGGCAAACCATCGCACAGGCCGAGCCACGTCCCTCCGATCTGAGGGAGTTCGAGGTCGTCGGGAGGTAGCCAGCGGGCGTTCGCCACGAGCACCGGCCCTCGAGCCAGCCAGTCCCGGTCGTTCACGGTGGTGTGGGGATCCCGAAATTGCTGGATCGGGCCGAGGTAAGGGCGAATGACCGCGCCTCGGCGATGCGGCCCGGGGCCGATCCGAAAGGCGCGCGCGATCTTCGCGCCGAGCGTGGTCGCACCCAGGATAAGTTCATACGCGGGTCGGGTTAACGTCAAGGGCTCCAGCCCGGCCACAGCGTCGTCTTCCACCAGGCAAAGACGCATCCTTACCTCCATTCCAGTGGATGTCACGCGGGAGAGTCGAGGTCTCGAGCGGCGCCGTCGCGAGTCCATTCGTGCCGAGGATGTGGTCTCTTGAGAGGTGCCCGGCATCATATCACCGAGCCCGCAATGTCCGCCAGATCGGAACATCCCTCGTTCGTAAGGCGAGGGATGTAACCGTTGGACCTTCAACGGCCCCTGACGATCGGATCGGTCACGGTGTGGAACCGGAGGGAGTCGGTCTCCAGGTCGAGGGTGGCGACGGTCCAGACCGACGCGCGATAAATCGCACCTGGGTTGATCTCGCGGGTCGGACCGTCGCGACCATCGGCCGCCACGTGGGTATGGCCGTAGAACAGGTAATCCGGCCGAGTCCCGAGGAGGCGCCGATAGTCTCGCGAGGAATCTCCGTGCGCGACGGCGATCCGTTTCCCGCCGATCATGATCTCGCCGGCGCGTCCGAGGCAGACTCCGTCTGAGTCGTTCATGGCCCGGCGGAGGTCGTCTTGATCGAAGTCGTTGTTCCCGAACACGAAATAGGTTGGGAGCCGGGCGCACTCGTAGACGACGTCGGGGATGGTGATGTCGCCGCAATGGATCAGGGCTTCGGACCCCTCGGCGACGAGGAGCCTGACGGCCGAGGCCGTCCTCGCGACCTGGTCGTGGGTGTCGGATAGGATCCCGATCCGCATCGTCTCTCTCCCAAGGATTTCAGTCCGGAACCGGGGATCTTACCGGCGCCGATTAATAAGTAGAACCCGACGAATCCGCCCTCTTATCTCACTGGCCGAACCATTGGTGAGCGGTTAGACTCATCAATGGAGAACTCGAGGATGGGTCCGTCGAACCTCGAAGAGGGTGGCGAACGTATCCTTGGAAGGCTCCGCGATCGCCCCCGTGGGGCGGTCGCGCGACCGGCCGCGAGCAAGGTCTGTCGCGGGAAGGGAGACCGGATTGACCCTTTCGAGGGATCGCCACTCCCCGTCCCTGGGTTTTCCCGCGCCGCGCGGGGAGGTGTTGCATGTCCGTCGCGATTCGTACGAAGCGTTTGATTAACCCGTCCTCGACCAAGTCGGTGTCGAGCCCCCTCTCGATGGAGAGCCTGCCGGCATCGAACGTCGCCGAAGCCCCCGAACGTGAAGACGTCGTCCGCGAGGCCCCGGAAACCCGGGCGGGACGATGGGCCGAGGCCCCCGACGCCGGGGAAGGGCGATCCTCCTTCTCGGAGCATGAATTCACGCACGGCCGGAGCCAGAGCTGAGCGGTCGGGCCAGGACCTTGTCCTGGGATTCCGGAGGCCCCACCGCCCCGTTCTACCGGCCCATTCGCGGGCTCCTCTCTCCCGGATGTCCCCCCGAACCTCGGGCCGGTAACCTCGATCGCTTTCCATTCCGAATGCCCCGCCGATTCCGACCCGGCCACCGGGTGAAGTCGCGGGGCATTTCCATTGGTCCGATTCGGACAATCCGACAGGGTCGCGACTCGACCGATCACTTCGCTTCGCTTCACGGTCCCGAGGCGCCCGCGGCGGCGACCATCCAGGGCATGTAGTGGGCATAGACCCACACGATCCCCCCGACGAGTAGCGCCAGAACGATGCTGTGGATGAAGACCGCCCGGAGGATTTCTCCTTCGCGCCCCCCTTCTCCGGTCGCGGCCGCGGCCACCACGATCGACTGGGCGTCGATCATCTTTCCCATCACACCGCCGGTCGTGTTGGCGGAAGCCATCAAGACCGGATCCAGGCCGAGCGTCTTCGCGGTGATCTTCTGGAGGTTACCGAAGAGGACGTTGCTCGACGTATCAGAGCCCGTCAAGGCGACGCCAAGCCAGCCCAGCATGGTCCCGAAGACGGGGTAAAGCCAGGGGCCGGTCCGGGTGAATGCGAGACCGAGGACCGCGTCCATTCCCGAATATTTGGTCACGAAACCCAATGCAAGCATGCTAAAGATCGCGGCAATGGCGGGGATCATCCGGACGACGGTTTGTCCCAGGATCGCGGCCATCCTGCTTGGACTCACGCCCAGAAACAGGCCGCTCAAGATCGCCGCGAGGAAGACCGCGGTCCCCGTGGATGAGGCCGGGACCAGGTCGACCGTGGCCTTCTCCTTGTCCTTTTCCTCGGGGGTCTCATGTCCGGTGACCGCAGCCCCCTTCGCCACTTTCAGATGAAGCCAGGGGACTTCGGGTTTCCAGGAGGTCCGAGCGTCGAGCCAGTCCTTGACCGCCGGCGTCCCCAACGGCGCAATCGCGGGGATGCCCCAGATCAAGACCGTGAGAGAGAGCAAACCGAAGGGCATCCATGCTCGGGCGACGCGCTTCGTCGTCAGCTCGATGGTCGGCGAGGCGGTCGCCTCGGGCGTCCCGCCGTCGTGGGCGAAACGCCAGGTCTCTCGAGGATGCCAGAGTTTTAGCAGGACGACGCCCGCGACCAGGCTACCAACCGACGAGACGAGGTCGACCAACTCGAAGCCGACGAAGTTCGACCAAGCGAACTGGATCGCGGCGAATGTTCCCCCGATCACCGCAAGGGCCGGCCAGATCGCGAACGTCTCGCGCCAGCCGACGATCGTCCGGACGAGCCAGAACGGGATCAGGAGCGAAAGGAGCGGGAGGATTCGTCCCGACGTCGCGCTCAGGGCTTCAACATCCAGGTCGGTCACCTTGCTCAAGGTCAGGATCGGCGTCCCGATGGCTCCCCAGGCGACGGGGGCGGTATTCGCGATGAGGCAGAGGACGGCCGCCTTGAAAGGGTCGAATCCCAGTCCGACGAGGAAGGCTGCCGAGATCGCCACCGGAGCTCCGAACCCCGCCGCACCCTCGATAAACGCTCCGAAAGAGAACGCCACAAGCACGGCCTGGAGCCTGCGATCCCCCGATAACTCGGCGATCGACGCCTTCATCACTTCGAATTGCCCCGTCGCGACCGCGAGGTCGTAGAGGAAGACCGCCGCGACGATCAACCAGACGATCCGAAACAGGGCGAAGACAACCCCCACCCCGGCGCTCGAGACGACCATCGCGACCGGCATCTTGAAGATAAAAATCGCCACCGCGCTCGCCGAGATCAGCCCGAAGAGGGCCGACTGCCAGGCGCCCACCTTCCCCGAGGCCAAAAGCCCGAGCAACACCAGGACCGGCAGGGCCGCCATGAACGTCGAGGCCGGCCAGTTGCCCAACGGGTCATAAACTTGCGTCCACACGTCAGCATCGCTCCCCAGGGGCTTCCGGCCAAGTCGCCCGACTCTTCGTCAGGTCGAAATCCCCGGGAACGACCTTACATGATGACTGCCGCGATTGGGAGGCTTCACTGAATTGTCAAATCACCGACCGCTTTCGCCTTCTCGATAGGCTCGAGGCCGATCTTCAAGTGGGGGGTCGAGGCGAAACGTTGGGCCGCCTGCAGGGATCCTTCGCGGATGAGGGCGATCCCCCGGAAGGCGGGGCACTCTTGCCCCGCCACTTTCGCCTCGGTTCCCGCCGCAAGAACGGGGCGAGAGTGCCCCGCCCGCCGGGGGGAAGGCTCGTGCCGAGTCAACGCGAGAAGCCGGGATGACTGTGCCGGTTGATTTTTGTCGATTTATAATATTTGGATGTCGACGAAATTCATTTTTAATAATTGAAAGAATTAGTGGCTTCCATCTGGTCCCGGATTCCTCGGGGCGAGGGGCGAAGTGGCTGAGGTCGTGCCGCGGAGCAGGGGGAGTGACTTGAGGAGGCTCTGGTAGACCCCCCAGCCGAGCGGGACGAGGACAATGATCCAGGCCAACGCGAGCCGGCCGGTCGGGGTCTTTGTTCGGGAATCGATCATGGGTCGGTTCCGTTGGCTAGATCAAAGGACTGGCGAATCCCGTTGGTGGTGATGCCGAGTGTGGACGGGTCGGACGAGGAGGTTGCAGACGAGGCCGATGAGGAGGAGGCCAGCCATCAGGTTCATGGTGGCGTTGTAAGCCTCCGCTTTCGGGACGCCGTGTTCGATCCGATACGTCGAGACGTAGTTGACGAGCTGCGGCCCGAGGACGGCGGCCATCGACCAGGCGGTGATCAGCCGCCCGTGGATCGCGCCGAGGTGCATCGTGCCAAACAGGTCGCGCAGATAGGCGGGGATCGTGGCGAACCCGCCGCCGTACATCGAGATGATCAGGGCGGTCACCAGGACAAATAGTGAGACGTTGTGGATCTTCTGAGTGAGTGGAATCAGGGCGTAAAGCAAGGCTCCCAGGACGAAGTAGAGGGTGTAAATCACCTTCCTCCCGGTCCAGTCCGACGTCGAGGACCAGAAGAACCGGCCCCCCATGTTGAAGAGGCTCAGGAGCCCGGCGTACCCGGCGCCAACGGCCTCGGGGACGCCGAACATGTTTTGGCACATCAAGGAGGCCTGGCCGAGGATGCCGATCCCGGCGGTGACATTCAGGCAGAGCACGGCCCATAGTAGCCAGAACTGGGGCGTCGTCCAGGCGCGGTCCACGGCGACGTGGTCTTGGGTGACCATCGCCCTCGGTCGAGTCGTCGGGACGAAACCTGCGGGCGTCCAGCCCGCCGCGGGGACTCGGACGCTGATCGCACCGAACATCATGAAGGCGAAGTACACGAGTCCCATGACGAGGAATGCTTCCTCGACTCCCACCGAGGTGCTCGTCTTGAAGTGACCCATGAGCTCGATACCCAGGGGGGCTCCTATGAGGGCCCCTCCTCCGAAGCCCATGATTGCCAGGCCGGTCGCCATCCCGGGGCGGTCGGGGAACCACTTGACGAGCGTCGAGACGGGGGCGATGTAGCCGAGTCCCAGGCCGATGCCCCCGATGACGCCGTAACCCAGGTAGAGGAGCCCGATGCTGTGGAGGTGGGTGCCGAGACTGGAGAGCAGTAACCCGCCGCCGAAGCAGCAGGCGCTCGCGAACATCGTCTTCCTCGGCCCGACGCGTTCGACCCAGCGCCCGAGCACGGCCGCCGAGAGGCCGAGCATGATCAGGGCGATCGAGTAGATCCAGCCGACCTGGGGGATGGTCCAATCGCGGCCTCGGATCGATTCGGTGACCCCGATCACCTGGGTCAAGGGCTTGTTGAAGACGCTGAACCCATAGACCTCGCCGATGCAGAGGTGAACAGCGAGCGCGGCCGGCGGGATGAGCCAGCGATCGAACCCGGGCGGGGCCACGGTCCGTTCGCGATCGAGGACGCCAAGCAGAGCCATAAGCCCATCGCCCCTGCGCAGGTTTTGAGTCGAATCCGTGAAGGAGGCATTGCGACGACGCATTGCTTTCGCATAGTAGTTTACTAGCCGATCGGGAAACAACTCCCGCCCACGGTCGGCGTCGCGGGTCGTCTGTCGAGGCGAGTCTGCCGTTCGGAACCGACGTTGGCGTGCTTACCTTATGATGTGTCCGACCCGGCCGGAGGATGCCTCCATCGGGGACGGCGAGGAGCCGGCGCGAGGGGCCGGGAAGGCACGTCGGACGACGGTGGACCCTTGACCGAAGTCGCCAGCGGAGTTAGTCTTTGTTGACGCCCGCGACATTGTTTCGGGCAGGCGGGATGACTAGGCAAGGAGCGGACGGGTGCATATCGAGATTACGACCCGCCATGGTGGCTTGGGGACCGAACAGCAGTCTTACCTCCGCGAAAAGGCCGAGAAACTCACGAAGTATTTCGGCCGTCTGATGGCGATCGACGTGGAGGTTGAGCACCTCAAGCATTCTTGGCAGGTCGAGATCCTCGTGTCTGCGGAGCACAAGCACGACTTCGTCGCTCGCGAAGAGGGGCCGACCCCGGAAACGGCGATGGATCAGTGCGTCCACAAGATTGAGCAGCAGCTTCGCCGGTACAAAGAGAAGGTCCAGAGCCACAAGGGAGACGTCCATCTCGGCAAGACGGCGTCACCGGAGGCCGATCTTCCCGAGCCTCCGGAGTCGTCGTGATTCGATCTCGAGGGGTGCGATCGAGCGTGGAACCGTCTCAGTCTCTGACTAGAGAGCGTCGCGACGACTGGGCCGCCCTGGAAAGGGCGGCCGGCGTGGCCGCACCGCCTTGGTGTCTCCCGATCGGGGCCGCCCGCGGTCGGATCGGGAGTCTGGCGGCACGTCGATGGAGGGTCGGATGAAGCTTTCGGATTTCGTGGTGAACGAGGCGATCCTCGTCGATCTTCAGGCGACCGGTAAAGAAGATGCGATCCGTGAGATCGTGCAAAGCCTGGTGCATGCGGGCCGGCTTGCCGAAGGGGATCTGGAGAGCGTGGCCCGGGCGATCCTCGGTCGCGAGGAACTCGGCTCGACCGGGATCGGCCAGGGGGTCGCGGTCCCGCATACCCGGCATCCTACCGTGAACCGTCTGATTGGGACCGTCGCCCTCTCGAGGCGCGGGGTCGATTTCGCCGCCCTCGACGGGGAACCGGTGGACATCCTCTTCCTGCTGATCTCGCCCCCGAATCAGCCGGGTGACCACCTTCGGGCCCTCGAGAATATCTCGCGGCACCTGAAGGATGAACGCTTCGTCAGTTTCCTCCGTCAGGCCAAGACCCGCGAGGGCGTGGTCGACCTGCTCGAAGAAGCCGACCAGGCAACGCCTTGATCGGACCGAGCGCCGAAAGTCGTCCATCGCGGCCGTCGGACTACCGTCCCTCGAGTCGCGAAGGACGAAACCGCCCGGATCCTTGTCGAGATATGACCGCCGGCGTCCCCCTCCCGCGTGCGTGAGGGGCGGGTTGACGGAAATCCACGAATGAAACTACCGGCCCGAGACCGTCGCCCTTCTGCGAAGAATTCGGTGGTCTCCCGAGCCTAGGCCGATCGAGCCTCCGATGAGCCACGATTCGCCCGTCGTCCGTCGCCAAGTCGAGATTACCAATAGCCTCGGCTTGCACATGCGGCCCGCCGACAAGTTCGTCAAGTTGGCTCTGCTGTTCCAGTCGGAGGTCCGGGTCTATCACGACGGGGCGCAGTATAATGGGAAGAGTATCCTGGACCTGACATCCCTCGCCGCCGAGCGCGGCACCCGCCTTGAGATCGAGGCGCGAGGCGTTGATGCCGAGGCGGCCCTCGAGGCCCTCGAGGCCCTCGTCCTGGCCCAGTTCTATGAGAATGACGAGGGTGAGCCGGAGCCTATTCCATGATGGCTCCGGAGCCGAAGTCGCCTAAACCACGAGCCGGGCGGGGTCGCGGCGACCGACGCCCTTTGCGGGCCGAACCCACGATCCGACGCCCAGACGATTGGGGCTGCGTCCCGATGCCCCCGGGTCATGCCATGACGATGCAAACCCTCCGAGGGATCGCCGTCAGTCCCGGAATCGCGATCGGGCCACCCCTCGTGATTGACCCTCGCGGCCAACGCCTTCCCCATCGCGCGATCCCGGCCGAGACGATCCCGGCCGAGTTGGAGCGTCTCGATCAAGGTCTCGAAGCCGCTCGGACTGAAGCGGCCTTCGCCGAGGCCGAGGCTCGAGAGCGACTCGGGCCGCAATACGCCGATATTCTCGCCGCGCACGCCCAGATGATCGCCGACCCCACGCTCCGTCGCGACGCCCGGACCCTGATCGAATCGAGCCGGATCTCCGCGGAGCACGCCGTTCGCGAGGTCCTCGACGTCCATGCCGCCCGCCTCGAGCGGATGACCGATTCGCACCTCGCCGCGCGGGCTGCTGATGTCCGCGACATTCAGCGCAGGATTCTCGGCCAACTCCTCGGGCATCGCGAAGCGAATCCCCTCGAAGATGTCACCGGTCCGACCGTCATCCTCGCCCACGATCTCTCGCCGAGCGAGACCGCCGGTCTCGACCCCGAACGCGTCATCGGTTTCGCGACCGAGGCCGGGGGGCGTGCGAGCCACACGGCGATTGTCGCCGAGGCTTTGGAGATCCCGGCCGTCGTCGGCCTCGGGCGACTCCTCGACCTCGCCCGGGAGAGTCGGCGGGTGATCATCGACGGCGACGAAGGGCTTGTGGTCCTCGACCCCGACCCGCCGACGCAGGAGCGTTACCGACGCGCCGCGGCCGAGCGGGCCGCTCGGTTCGAAGGGTTGGCAGGGCTGGCCAAGCTCCCCGCCGTGACGCTCGACGGCGAGGCTGTTGGCCTTTGGGGGAACATCGAGTTCCCCGGCGAGGTCGCTCCGTGCCTGGAACGAGGCGCCTTGGGCGTCGGGCTCTACCGGACGGAATTTCTTTATCTGAACAGCGATCGGCCCCCCAGCGAAGACGAGCAGTTCGAGTCCTACGCCGCCGTCGTCCGCTCGCTCCAGGGTCATCCGGTCACGATCCGTACCCTCGATCTCGGCGCCGACAAGCTCGTCTCCTATCAGAGCGCGGGCTTCGCCGAGCCGAATCCCGTGCTGGGGCTCCGGAGTCTTCGCCTTTCGCTCCGGGACCCGGCCCTGTTCCGAACGCAGCTCCGCGCGATCCTCCGCGCCGGGGCCCTGGGCGACGTCCGGGTGATGTTTCCGCTCGTGACGAACCTGGCCGAGTTCCGCCAGGCGCGGGCGTTGCTGAACGACGTCGCATCCGACCTGATGGCCGAAGGGGTGACGATCCGGGCCGACCTGCCGGTCGGCGTCATGATCGAAGTCCCCGCCGCCGCGGTGGTGGCCGACCAATTCGCAAAGGAGGTGGATTTTTTCTCGATTGGTACCAACGACCTGATCCAATACGCCCTGGCGGTCGACCGCACGAATGAGACCGTCGCGTCCCTGTATAGCGCCGCCGACCCGGCCGTGCTCCGCCTGATTGCGATGGTCGTCGACGCGGCCAGGCCGCGTGGGATCGACGTCAGCGTCTGCGGGACGATGGGGGGCGAACCGCTCTACGCGATGCTATTGATGGGGCTCGGCGTGCGGCAGTTGAGCATGCCCTCGCACCAACTCCCCGAAATCAAGCGGGTGATCCGCGGGATCCATGCCGAGCAGGCCCGGGCCCTGGCCTCGGAGGCGCTCCGGCTGGATACCTCGGAGGCGGTCACCGCGTTACTCCGGGACGCGCTCCGGCGTGCGTTGCCGGACACGCCGACGCCCCACGACCAAGGGCGGGGTGGTGCCCGGTGACGAAGCCCCTTTTCGAGAACACAATCGGTCGCCCCAGATCGACCGCGACCGGCGCGAATCGCCGGATTGTCGGCGGGTCTCGCGGCGCCCGGCGAATCGATCGTCCGTGGTTTCGGCTCGGTGTCGGAATCGCGAGTTTCTCCTGGAGTAAGACCCGAGTCCTTTGACCGCCCGGCGGTCGTGCGGCCCTCGCCCATCGAAGACGTTCGAGGACCTTTCGCGATCGGCGGACGATGCGGACCCCTCCCGGGGCCCGACCACGCCGCAAATGATGACAGCGACCAAGGTGCGACTTCGCTTCGCCAAACGTGGCGATCTTCGACTCATCAGCCATCACGACCTGATGCGGTGCTTGGAGCGGATGGCGCGCCGAGCTTCGCTCCCCTTGGCCCACAGCCAGGGCTTCAACCCCCGCCCCAAGGTGGTGTTCACGCTCGCCTTGGCGTTGGGGATCGAGGGGCGTCGGGAAGTGGTCGAGATCGAACTGGCCGAGCCGATGGAACCGGACGACGTCCTTCGACGACTCATTGATGTCGCCCCTCCCGGCTTCGACTGGCTCGACGTCGAGGCGGTGAACCCCGGTCGCGCCTCGCAACCCGACGTGGTGGCGTACGAATTCGACGTCCCCATCGAGCGTCTCGAGGCCGCGCGGGCCCGCCTAGACCAATTCCTGGCTGAGACGCAGTGGCCGTACACGCGACATCGTCCCGATCGTACCGTCGCGATCGACCTTCGCCCGTTCGTCCTCGACGCCGGATTCGACGACTCCGGCCTCCTCCGATTCCGAATGAAGATCTCCCCAAGCGGTTCGGCTCGCCCTGAGGAAGTGATTGACGCCCTCGAGCTGCGCGACCTGCTGGGGAATGGGTCGATTCTGGTTCGCACCGACGTGCAACTAGTCTCCTGACCGAGGTGGGTTTTCGACATGGCCTCCCGAGGCGGAGGCGGCGCACGCAGGACCCGAGATCGAGTCCGAACCGTCGCCCCGACCGGCCTCTCGAGCCGAGAACCCCTTACCCGACCAATGCACACCGCGATCGTGTCAGAAAGATGACCGCATGAAGAAAGAAATGCTGATCAACGTGCTCCAACCCGAGGAATGCCGAATCGCCATCGTCGAAGATGGCGTCCTCGAGGAGCTCTATGTCGAACGGACCAGTCACGAGAGTTATACCGGCAACATCTACAAAGGAAAGATCGTCAACCTCGAACCGGCGATCCAGGCCGCATTCGTCGATTTCTCGGTCGGCCGCAACGGCTTCCTCCACATCTCCGACGTGGAGCCGCAATATTATCAGCGGCTGCTCGACGAAACCGAGCCGGCGCCCGCCCCGCGCGAACCTCGTCGTGATCGCGACGACCGGCGCCGTCCTCGCGTCGACGACCGCGACTCGGGCGGTGCGCCTCCCCCCCCGCGGGGTGAAGACCGAGGCCGAGACCGTGATCGCGAACGGCCCGACCTCTCCGAACGAGGGCGTCGTGACCGCTCGGAAGCCAGGCCTTTCGGTGAGGGTTTGGCCGACGACCGACCCTCCCCTCCCCAATCCCGCGAACCGTCTCGACCCGAGCCGATCCGCGAGGAACCTCGTTCCCCTTGGGGCGAGGCTCCCTCTCCGGTCTCCTGGGCTGACGACGCCCCGGCACCCCGCGCCCCGGAACGCGAGCGGGTCCGTGGCGATCGGGAACGGGATCGCGACCGCGACCGCGACCGCGACAGAGATCGAGATCGAGATCGGGAACGTGAGCCTCGGGCAACGGCTCCCGACGACCTGTACGGTCGGGTTGACCGGGCTCCCGAGCCGTTCGATCCCGACCTCCCCCCGAGCCGCACACAACGCTCACGCGGGGCCGCATCGACGCCCCCTCCCCCGCCCGCCCCGGCACGTCCGGTCGATTTCGATTTCGAGGACCTGGATCGAGGTCGGACGGCCGACCCGATCGACTCGGCTCCGGAGCCGCCGCCCGCTCGCGAGCCGAGGCGGTCACGCGGCCGCGGTCGAGGGAGTCGGTCGGCGCCCGATCCGATTCTCTCCTCGCCGGAACCCGAGCTCGAGTCCCTACCGAAATCACCGGGCGTCGAGGAGCCTGCGGATCTGGTCGCCGAAGACTTTCCCGAGCTTCCACCCAAGCGGCGCGGTGGTCGTGCGGCGATCCGTTCCCGGGGCGGTGAACGCGAATTCGCCCCCGAGCGTCCTCGTGAACCCGTCGTCGAGCGCGCGTTGCCGGAACGCCCGAGGGAGCCGGTCGTCGAGCCGCGCCCCTTGCCGGAGCGTCCGAGGGAGCCGGTCGTCGAGCGCCCCGCCCTCGAGCGATCCCGCGAGCCGATCGTCGAGCGACCCACACCCGAACGTGTGCGCGATCAACCCGTGACCGAGCGGTCGCGTGGTGCGGCTCCGGAATTCGAACCCGAATCGCGCTATCGATCCGCCGAGCCCGAACGCGAACGTGGCCGCGAGCGCGAGCGCGAACGCGAACGCGAACGTCCGAGGGACGTCGAGCGCGGCCGTGCCGCCGAGCCCGAGGCCCCTCGCGAGCGTTCCAAGCCGCATGATCGGGCGGGTGAGCCGGGATATGTCCCGCGCCGAGAGCGATCGCGTCCGACCGATCCGTTCGGCCCCGAATTGCCAACTCCCGATTTCGACTGGCTCGAACCGATCGCCGAGGCCGACGTCGACGAGGTCGAGGGCGAGGATGACGCCGGCGCCGGTGATGACGCGAACTCGGGCGCTTCCAAGGCCGATGGCCCGCGTCGGCGTCGTCGACGTCGAGGACGACGTCGTGAACGCGATCGCTCCGAGGTCACGTCCTCGTCCGAGGAGGACGAAACCGAATTCCTCGACGATGTCGAGACCGTCGAGCCCCGCGCCCCCCGCGAGTCATCCCGGAGGCCCGGCGCGTCGGCCGATCCCGATCTCGAGCTCGAGCCCGCGATCGACGACTTCGACTTCGGCGACGAGACCGTGGACGAGGTCGACGACGACGATTTGACCTCCGATGAATTCCAAGAGGCTCGGCGCCCGGCGGCGGTCGACGAAGAGATCGACCCCGAGCTCGAGGAGGAAATCCGCAAGGAGATCGCCGAGATCGCCGAGCTCGAGCGAGAGATGGGCCTCCGAGGGCCGGTCGAGGCTCGTCCTCGACGCGGCGACGAACGTGCCGAGCCCGAGGGCGGACGCGGCGGCAACCGGTTCACCCGCGGGCGGGGGATGGCCAAGCCGCCGATCCAGGAAGTCTTCCGCCGCGGCGACGAGGTCCTCGTCCAGGTCATCAAGGAGAGCATCGGCACGAAGGGTCCGACCCTCTCGACCTACATCAGTATCCCCGGCCGCTACCTCGTCCTCATGCCCGGCTTGAACCGGGTCGGCGTCTCCAGGAAGATCGCCGACGAAGCCCAGCGCCGCAAGCTTCGCGAGATCATGAACGAGCTGAATCCCCCCAAGGGGCTCGGATTCATCGTCCGGACTGCCGGCCTCGAGCGCACCAAGCGCGAGCTGGCCCGCGACCTCGCCTACCTGCTTCGCCTCTGGAAGGTGATCCTCCGGAGGATCAAGAAGGCCCGAACGCCTGCCCCGATTTATCAAGAATCGGACATGATCACGCGAACGATTCGCGACATCTTCACCTCCGAGATCGACACGATCTGGATCGACGAGCCCGCCGCGTTCGAGCGTGCCCAGGAGTTCCTCCGGGTCGTGATGCCGCGGTTCGTCAACCGCCTCAAGCTGTACGACGAGAAGGCCCCTCTCTTCCACAAGTACGGCATCGAGGACGAGATCGCCAAGATCCAACGCCGGCACGTCCCGCTGCCCGAGGGAGGGTCGATCGTCATCGACCAGACCGAGGCCCTCGTCGCCATCGACGTGAATTCGGGGAACTTCCGGGTCGAGAACGACGCCGAGCGGACCGCGTACGAGATGAACCTCCGTGCGGCCAAGGAGATCGCCCGTCAACTCCGGCTCCGAGACCTCGGCGGCGTAATCGTCAACGACTTCATCGACATGCGTGACGAACGCCACCGTCGAGGCGTCGAACGGGCCCTTCGCGATGCGATCAAACGCGACCGTGCCCGGACCAAGGTCCTCCGCATGAGCGCGTTCGGCCTCATCGAGATGACTCGCCAGCGGATCCGGCCGAGCCTGAAGCGATCCGTTTACGAGGACTGCACGAACTGCGGCGGTGCGGGTGTCGTCAAGACCGTCGAGAGCATGTCGATCGACGTCATGCGGCTCCTCGCCCTGGCCTCGCACCGCGACGACATCCGTCGCGTGAACATCAGCGTGAGCCCGGCGGTTGCGGCCTTCCTGAATAACCGGAAGCGGCGCGAGATCGCTCGGATCGAGTTGGAGGCCAACATGACCATCCACATTCGGACCGAGGGAGAGGCGTCCGCCGAGCACCTCCAGATCGACTGCTTCGACGGTGCTAACGCGGAGATTCGTCTCCTGCCCCAACCCACTCCGACCGGTCGGCGGTCCCACTAAGTCGGGTCGAACGACTTCGAGTTCCAACCGCGGGCCGGTCCCCTGTTTGGGGGGCCGGCCCGTCCTGACCTGATCCGTCCGCGGGACGTCGCTCCACCGGCCTGGCGTACCGGGGTACCGAGTACCGAGACGTCTCCACGATGGCCTTCCCCTCGGCGCAAGCTCGAGGTATAATTCGACCTTTTCCGTAGTCGCCCTCCGCGAATTCAAGAAGTGGGAACGTTCTCCATGCGGGGGGGCCGGCGTCGGTCGAGATTGAGAAAACGGACCCGGCCCTACCATTCGCCGACTTCGGCCCGGTTCGCGAGGAGCTTGATGGATGTACGCGATCTTTGAGGACGGTAGTCACCAGTTTCGGGTGAGTGAGGGAGACCAAATCGTTGTCGACCGGCGTCAGGGCGACCCCGGCAGCGAAGTCATCTTCCCGAAGGTCTTGCTCATCGCCGGGACCGACGGCGCGACCATCGGAGCTCCGCTGGTCGAAGGAGCCAAGGTCGTCGCCAAGATTGTCAATCAGTTCCGCGACAAGAAGATCATCATTCAGAAATTCCGACGTCGTAAGAACATGCGTCGTCGAAAGGGCCACCGTCAGCCCTACACCATGATCAAGATCACCCAGGTCGTCACCTCCGCCTGACCTGACCGCGATCGTCGCCTGGTCAAACGCGAATCATTGACATCCCGAGTGCGCCTCATGGCGAACTTGGGATGTCTCTTTTCCAGATCCGCCCACTTTCGATGCCGAAGTTGCCGTTCTTTTCCCGTCATCGACCGGGTGAGGAACGGCTTTTGATTTTCGAGGTCCTTTCGGACAAGCTGTCGGCAGCGAAATGCTCAAGCCGAATCGTCCCCGTCTCGTTCGCAGTTGCATTCGCCGCCTCGGCCCCAGTGAAGAATCCAAGAATCAAAACAGGTCGACGAACTCGTTCATCACGACCTCCGACGCGGCTATAGTCGCTAAAGACGGCACTCCTGTTTCTACTTATCGTCCCCGGCTTCCCCAATTTCTCACAAGCGGCCAGACGTTGTGTAGAATGGATATTTGGTTGCACCAACGATTGAGCCCTGCCAACGCAAGGCGATCCCTGTCGAATCGAGGCCCGGCGGCCCCAGTCCTCTGAGAACGTTCGCAGGACGCGTGGGACGAACGAACCCGAGTGTCGGAACGGACTCGGGCAGTCAATTCTCCGAAAAACTTTCCTCGCGAAAGAAACTCGCAAGAATTGACTTGACCCGAGACGACAGTTCACACTATACAAGCGGCAACGTGGTGCAGTGTACAGTTGGTGGATTTCGGGAGACCGTCCATGGCGACCGTTGACGAGCGGACGACGAAGGGGACTTCGGAGTCGAGGACAGGCCAGGGGCGTTCGGGCATGGCGGTCCCTCGCGTATTCAGCACCGAGGGCGTCAATCCGTTCGACCTGGTCGATTGGGACTTGCGGACGGCGGAGATCAAAGACGAGCGCGGAAGGGTTCTGTTTCAGCAGACCGGGTGCGAGATCCCGAAGTCGTGGAGCCAGTTGGCCACCAACGTCGTGGTCAGCAAGTACTTCTACGGCGAGGTGAATACCCCGGAGCGTGAGACGAGCGTCCGTCAACTGGTCGACCGCGTGAGCCGGACGATCTCGGATTGGGGTCGTGAGGACGGCTACTTCGCGAGCACCGAGGACGCCGACCGGTTCTACGACGAGCTGACGACCCTCTGCGTGAACCAGTACGGCTCGTTCAACTCGCCGGTCTGGTTCAACGTCGGCCTCTACCACAACTACGGCCTGACCGGCTCAGCCAACAACTGGCGGTGGGACGAAGAGACCCGGACCGTCGTCAAGGCCGAGAGCGCGTACCAGTATCCCCAAGGGTCGGCCTGCTTCATCCAGAGTGTCTCCGACGACATGCTGGACATCATGCGGCTGGCAACCTCTGAGGCGATGCTCTTCAAGTACGGCAGCGGGACCGGCACGGACCTCTCGTCGCTCCGCTCGAGCCGTGAGAAGCTCACCGGCGGCGGCAAGCCCTCGGGCCCGGTCAGCTTCATGCGGGTGTACGACGCCGTCGCGAGCGTTGTGAAGTCGGGAGGCAAGACCCGACGCGCCGCCAAGATGCAGACGCTCAAGGTCTGGCATCCCGACATCCTCGACTTCATCGAGTGCAAGACGAAGGAAGAGAAGAAGGCGCAGACGCTGATCGAGTCGGGCTACGAGGCCAACTTCAACGGCGAAGCCTACAGCTCGGTCATGTTCCAGAACGCCAATCTCTCGGTCCGCGCCACCGACGCGTTCCTCCGGGCGGTCGAGAACGGCGACGACTGGACGACCCGCGCCGTCACGACCGGCCGGCCGATGGAGTCGTTCTCGGCCAAGATGATGATGGACAAGATCGCCGAGGGGACCTGGCTCTGCGGCGACCCGGGCATGCAGTATGAGGACACGATCCAGCGCTGGCACACCTGCCCCAACACGGCGCCGATCAACTCGAGTAATCCGTGCAGCGAGTACATGTTCATCGACGACTCCGCCTGCAATCTGTCGTCGATCAACCTGATGAAGTTCCGCCGCGAGGACGGCAGCTTCGACGCCAAGTCGTTCCGGGCGGCCTGCCGGATCTTCATCACGGCGCAGGAGATCCTGGTCGACCATTCGAGCTACCCGACCGACCGGATCGCCGGCAACAGCCACAAGTTCCGCCCGCTGGGACTGGGCTTCGCGAACCTCGGCAGCCTGATCATGTCCTCGGGCTTGCCGTATGACTCGGCCGAAGGACGTGCCCTCGCCGGTGCGATCACGGCGATCATGCACGGGCAGGCGTACCTCTCGAGCGCCGAACACGCCGGGCACCTCGGTCCGTTCGATGGCTTCGCCCTCAACCGCGAGCCGATGCTCCGCGTCATGGAGATGCACCGCGACTCCGTCGAGTCGATCGATCCCACGGTCCCCGCCGACCTGCTCGCGGAGGCCCGAGCGACCTGGGACGAGTGCCTCGAAGTCGGCCGCCGTCACGGTTACCGCAACAGCCAGGTGACCGTCCTGGCGCCGACGGGCACGATCGCGTTCATGATGGATTGCGACACGACCGGGGTCGAGCCCGACATCGCGCTGGTCAAGTACAAGTCGTTGGCCGGCGGCGGCATGCTCAAGATCGTCAACCGGACCGTGCCCATGGCGCTCCGGAAGCTTGGCTACGACGAGCCGAAGATCCGAGGCATCCTCGACTACATCGACTCCCACGACACGATCGAAGGGGCGCCCGGGATCGACTCCCACGACCTGCCGGTCTTCGACTGTGCGTTCGCGCCGCCGCAGGGGGGGCGGAGCATCCACTTCCTCGGCCACCTTCGGATGATGTCGGCCGTCCAGCCGTTCCTCTCCGGCGCGATTTCCAAGACCTGCAACGTCCCGAACGACGCGACGATCGAGGACATCCGCAATGCCTATCTCGAAGGATGGCGACTGGGACTGAAGGCCCTGGCGATTTACCGAGACGGCTCCAAGGGGAGCCAGCCGGTAAATACGAAGTCGGATTCGGATGGCAAGGCGAAGGCCGAAGTGGCCGCGGCTCCGGTCGTGACCCCCTCCCCCTCCCCCTCCCCCGCCCCAGCTCCGGCGGTCGTGGCTGCCCCGGCCCCTGCCGCTCCCGCGGCTCGCCCGCGTCGCGAGCGCCTACCTCACACGCGGCAGAGCCTCACCCACAAGTTCAACATCCAGGGGCATGAGGGATACGTCACCGTCGGCTTCTACCTCGACGGCCGGCCCGGCGAGGTGTTCATCACCATGGCCAAGGAGGGCTCGACCATCGGCGGCCTGATGGACGTGCTCGGGACGTCGATCTCGATCGGCCTCCAGTACGGCGTGCCGCTCGACGTCTTCGTCAACAAGTTCGCCCACAGCCGATTCGAGCCGGCCGGCTTCACCCAGAACCCGGACATCCCGATCGCCAAGAGCGTCGCGGATTACATCTTCCGCTGGCTCGGCATGGAGTTCATCCCCGGCTACCGCGAGGCCAACGCCCCGCAGCGTCCGACCGACGAACACTCCGAGCCCCCCAAGCCCGCGCCCGTCGTCAAGGTGAACGGACACCGGACCGCGACGATCGAAGACCTCGAACACGTCCAGGCCGTGAGCGAGGTCCATCAGATCACGCCGATTTCCCCGCTCGAGGACGGCCCGGAAGGTCGCGAGAAGCAGTTCGCCCACTTCCAGAGCGACGCCCCGGCCTGCGATAACTGCGGCGCCCTCACGGTCCGGTGCGGCACCTGCTACCGCTGCTTCAACTGCGGCAACAGCATGGGCTGCTCTTAAGGCCCGGCGGTGTTCGTCACAATCCATCGAAACGAGGACGCCCGCGGAATTTACCGCGGGCGTCCTCGTTTCATGGTGTGGCCACTCACTCCGTTCAGGCCTTCGGGGCCTGGTGGGCGACGTTGACCCAAGTGTGGACGTGCGGCGAACCGTGGAAGTACCAGGCGAAGGCCGGGCCCTCGAGCTTCCAGATGTCCCAGACCTGGTCAGCGCCGATGTCGTCTTCCTTGGCGTAGGTCAGGCGGAGCTTGTCGACGCCGCCGGCGTCGCGGAGACACTCCTGGACTTCCTCGACGTCGAAGGCGCGGAAGGGCCGAGTCAGGTCCTTGAGGAGCTGCTGGACCATCTGCTTCTGCTGGCCGTCGAGCTCGGAGACGGCGAGGCCCGCCTCGCCGAGCTTCTCGCCCTGGAGTTTGACCGAGCGTGCATCGTCCGCCTCGCCTTTGGCGACAAGCGCCTTGGCGCGTTGCTTCTCGTCGAGGGTGCCGAAGATCTTGTTCGCCTGCTGGCCCTGATACCACCAGACGTTGTTGGTGTGCTTGGAATCCTCATTGTTGTGGCCGTCGGCGGCGTGTCCGTAGAAGATCGGCCCGCCGAACGCGGCGCCATCGACACTGTTGCCGTCGGCCCGGAGGGTGTCGTGACGACCGGTGATCACCCATTCAAACGGCTTGTCGGTGCCGGGCTCTCCGAAGACGGCGACGTGGTAGCTGTCGAACCCGCCGTAGTCGTCGTCCATTTGCTTCTTGAACCGTTCGTAGCCCTCTTCGCTACAGAGGTTCTTGAAGATCTCCTCGCAGAGCGCCTGCTGTTCTGTCGACATGTCGCCGATCGTCGGCTTGACGATGGCCCAGTTGTTCCGGACCTGCGAACGTAGCGGGTGGTCGAACGGGAAACAAATAAGCTTTCGTTGATCGTCCTTCAGCGTCTTGAAGAAGCGGGCCACGGCCGTTTCCGCGGCCGCCGAGGAGGTGGGGCCCTGTGCGGCGGCCGAGGCCCCACGAGTTCCGATCAACGGGACCGAGGCCGCGATCGCGGTCGTCCCCAGGGCCTTGACGAACTCGCGTCGTGAGAGGATCGAGCCGCATTCGGTGTTGTGGGGAGCCTTGGCCTCTGCCATGGGACGAATCTCCGGTTGACCTACGGGAGAGGAATGAGACGGACGACGTCGGAATCCATCTCGTCAGGCTAAGTCCGAGCCAGGGCCGAGTCAATGAGGTGCGGCAGGAAAGATTCTCACCTCGCAGGTCAATCAATCGGACAGGCATGCGGTGCGGGCGGGATCGTAGGATCCGTGGTCAGTTGGGAGGGGGCGGACGACGCGTGCGCCGATTGCGTCGGATCGGCCTGGTCGCTGGTTGATCGTTGTCGGGGGGAGCTGGGTTGGCCTCACCCTGGTTGTTGATATTGGCGTCAGGCTTGGTATTAGGGGGAGTCTGAGCGTTGTCCGAGTCGTCGTCTTCTTCGCCATCGGTGTCGTTGATCTTGTCGATGGCTTCCCGGGCCGCAGTCTGGACGACGCCCGAGCGATCCTGGAGGGCGGCCTGGAGGGCGGGAAGAGCGGGCTTGGCGTTGTCGCCGATCTCGCCCAGGGCGAACGCCACTTCCTGGCGAACGTCGTCGTCGGGGTCGCGGAGGAAGTTGATGAGGGTCGGGACCGCCTCGACGGCGTCGGGGCCGATCTCGCCGAGGGCGTAGGCCGCCCCGAGTCGGACGCTCTCGACCTTGTCGCGGAAGGTCTGGATGAGGGCGGGGACGGCGGGCTTGGCCCCGGGCCCGATCGCGGCGAGGGCGTAGACGACCGCCTTGCGGACGTCTTCATCCGGGTCGCTGAGCGCCCGGCCGAGCTCGTCGGAGGCGTCCTTGGCCGAGGGGCCGATCTCGCCGAGGGCGAACGCGGCTTTTTTCTTGACCTCGACGTCCTCGTCGACGAGGGCCTGGGCGAGCGCCGGGACAGCCGCCTTGGCGTCGGGGCCGATGACGGAAAGCGACTGGGCCGCGTCGTGGCGGACTCCCGGATCCGGGTCGCGAAGGGCCTGGGCGAGGGACTGTGTCGCACCGCGAGCCTCCGGGCCCATCTCGCCGAAGGCATAGGCCGCGGAGCGTCGGATGGCGAAGTCGTTGTCGTTGAGCATGACCTTCGCCAGGGCGTCGACGGCCGACTTCGCCTCGGGGCCCATCGAGGCGAGGGCTTCGACGACGGACTTGCGGACGCCGTCGTCGGCATCCTCGAGGGCCTTGGCGAGCGAGTCGATACCGTCGGCGGCGTCCGGTCCGATCTCGCCGAGTGCGAAGGCGGCCGCCTGTCGGACGTCGGCGTCGGAGTCGCCTGCGACGGCCTTGCCGAGCGCCTCGGCGGCGGACTTGGCCTCTTCGCCGACGCTGCCGAGCGCGTAGGCCGCGGCATGTCGCACGTTCTCGTTGTCGTCGCCAAGGGCCTGGATCAGCTCAGGTACCGCCGACTTGGCCGGGGTGCCGATGTTGCCGATGGCGAAGACCGCGGCACGGCGGACTGCGGGTGCCTGATCCTTGACGGCGGCTCGGATGGCCGGGAGGACAATCTTGGCCGACGGGCCGTAGTTCCCCAGCGAGAGGATCGCGGCGTGCCTCACGTTCTTATCGGCATCGGCGAGCGTCTGCCCGAGGGCCTGGATGGCCGACTTCGTGATGTCGGGTCCGAACGAGCCGAGCGAGACCGCCGCTTGTCGGCGCTGAGCGGGGTCCGCGTCCTTCAACTGCTGGACCCATTGCTCGATCGGTTTGGCGTCAGGTCCCTGCTGGGCCACGCTCATCGTCGGGGCACCCGCTGCGAGGAGTATGACGATGACGAACCGTCGGAGGTTTCTCGAGAATATCGAATAAATCATCGTTGATCGAACCTCTTCGTAGTTTGGTCGGGTCGAGGGACGACGAAAAATGAGGCGAAGGAGCGTCGGGCGCCCCTCAGGGATCGTTATGCCGGGCGCCGTGGCCGCCGGCGTGATGCCCGGCCGAACGGCTTCCGCCCCCGCGCCCATGGCCCCCGGCCTGATGATTCCCGTTCCGGCCGGCGGTCCGGCCTCCGTGGCCGGCATGGCCGGTCCCGCGATGGTCGCTCGTGTGGTGGCTCGAGTGGCGCCCGGCCGCGTGATGTCCGGCATAATGATGGCCGGCGGTCGCGGAGTGTGCGTGATAGCCGTGGTGGGCGGTGAAGCTATGTCGGCCGCTATGGCTCCAGTGCGAGCCCCGGCTCGAGTGGTTGTAATTCCAGTTCCGGTGGCTCGCGCCCCAACCGCCGTAGCCGCCGGTCCCGCCGTACCAGCCGTAGCCGCCACTCCCGCGTCGCCAACCGCCGTTCCAGCCGTGGCCACGCCAGTTTCCGCTGGTCCAGCTCGATCCCGTCCCGGCCGAGTAAGTGGGGTAGGAACGGTAGCCGTAGGACGGGTTCGTACCCCCCCACCAACCGTAGTTGTATCCCCCGCCGGGGACGGAATAATAGTTGTAGTCGTTCGACCAGTTTGATGTGGGGTAATATGATGAGGCGCTAGACTCGGAGACGTCGGGATATGGTTGCGGGAGTGGCGTTGCGTTGGTGACGACCTCGGCCTCGTAGCCCGACTCACGGACTTCGGCCGCGGTCGCATTGGCCTTGTCCTTCGTCCGGGCCTCCGCGTACAACTGCCACGGCTGCGAACTGGACGGTCGGTAGTTCACCCGATACCTGGGCGATCCGGCGACCGAGCCGCCAGGCGTCCCGCGAGAGGGTGTGGGTGCGGGGGCCGGTGCTGGCGTCTGGGCTCGAACTTTGAACGCGGGAATCACGAGAACCAGCATCGTGACCGCGGAAATTCCAACCAAGCGCCTACGGTTCCCGACGCTGGTTCGCATCGCGAAGAACTCCCCCGGGTGATCGTCCTACGTCCTGTTGCCTCGCTACATGCGACTTGGACGTTTGAGGTGTTCAGATAAAATAGCCGAGTCGATCCGCATCTTCAAGGTTGGCATTGAGACAAAAAAGGCCGGAAAGACCCCGAATTCTTTGGAATGGGGCGCGATCGGGCAGGGCTTCCTTCCGGGCCTTCCAAGGCGTTGCGTCGGTCGTCGAATGCTTGGATTGGGGCCCGGGCCGGATCTCCATCGGTCACGGCGACGTCGAGAACGGGACGAGGCGACGATGGGATCATCCGCAAGGGCCGACGATCGGGGGTATATTCCACCGGAACCTCCTCAGCCAGGAAGACCGCCTCGGAGGTTGGGGCGAAGCCGTATTGGCGCAGGGGGTCATGGGATCGAGGCGGGCTCCCGCACGATGAATCTTGTCTCGGTGTGGCCCGAGGTGGAAACTCCGGCGTTCGTCATAGACGAGCCTTCGATCCTTGATGCGCTCGAGGTCGCGGGTCGGGCGTGCGAAGTGGCCGGGTGCAAGCTCCTCTATGCACTCAAGCCCATGGCCGCGTCGTTCGTCCTGGAGTTGATGACGCCGCACGTCGAAGGCTTCGCGACGAGCTCACCCTTTGAAGCCAGGCTCGCGCGGTCGGTGATTGGCGATTCCGGCTCGGTCCACATCACGACTCCAGGCTTCCGGGCGGCCGAGATGGCGGAGATCGACCGCTTCTGCGACCACGTGGCCTTCAACTCGCTCAGTCAGTTCGAGCGCCTGGCGGGGACTTTGTGCGGGCCCTCGAAGGCAGGGCTGCGCATCAACCCCCAACTGCCGCTGGTCGACGACCCCCGATACAACCCGTGCCGACCGTATTCGAAGCTCGGGGCTCCGATCGATCGGCTTGTGAAGGCCCATCGCCAGGATCCCGCCGCATTTGATGGCCTCAAGGGCCTCCAGTTCCACACCAACTGCGACAGCCCCGACTTCGAGCCCTGGTTGCGGACCGTACGACACGTCGAGGAACGCCTCCGAGGCCTGCTCCCCGGCCTCGAGTGGTTCAACCTGGGAGGGGGCTACGTCTTCGACAATCCCGACGGCTTCGGGATACTAGCCGAAGCGGTGGCGCTCCTGAGATCCCGCCAGGACCTCGAAGTCTTCATCGAACCGGGCGCGGCGTTGGTCCGGGACGCGGGCTACCTTGTCGCCGAGGTGATCGACGTCTTCCGCTCGGGCAACCGAGTCGTCGCGGTCCTGGACACGACGGTCAACCACTTCCCGGAAGTGTTCGAGTACCAATTCGAGCCCGACGTGCTCGGGCATGAAGACGATGGCGAGTACGACTACCTGCTCGCCGGATGCACCTGCCTGGCCGGCGACCTCTTCGGCGAGTATTCCTTCTCGAGGCGGCTGGAGCTCGGCTCACGCGTCGTCATGCCGAACGTCGGGGCTTACGCGATGGTCAAGTCTCACATGTTCAACGGGGTCAACCTCCCGACGATCTACTCGATGACGGCCGAAGGCCGGCTCGTGCTCCGCAGGCGTTTCACTTACGACGACTTCCTCTCCCGTTCCGGAGCCACCGGCGATGCGTCTCTTTGAACGCGAGTTGGACCTTCCCCTCGTCCCCGGGCATCGCAACCTGCTCTCGAGCTTCGCCAAGGGCGTTTCCGAGGGCCTCCCACCCGGCGAGTTTCCCGTCCGGTTCGTCGTCTCGGTGACTGACGAGTGCAACTATCGTTGCGAGGTCGGGCTGCTCGCTGTGGACCCTGGGGAGACGCCGGAGGTTCCTTCGATCTTCGGGTTCCGGAAACGCCTTTTCGAGAATACGGACGCGTTCAACGTCGTCCTCCTCGTCCCGACGGGCGTCCACGCGACGCTCGGGGGGCATGCTGGCGACGCCGGGCCGGTCGCGCGACTCATCGCCAGCGTGGCCGATACGCTGATCACGCATCCGAACGTCGTGAATGGCTCGGACATCAACGAGATGACCGAGAACACCTTGTACGTCGAAGGGAGCGTGATCTGCCGGCTCCTGATGGGGACGGCGGGACTTCAACGCACGAGGTCGAACCGCGTCCTATTGGTCATCGATCGCCACGAGGAAGTTGCCTACTCGAACGCGGCCATCAATTCCATGAATGCCGCGCGGGCCTGCTACGGACTCGAGTGCCCCCGGATCCTGATGCTCGACCCGCCGGTCAAGCTCGTCTCCAGTTACACGGCCTCGGGCCGGGCCGCGGGTCGCGTCGATAACCTCTCCGTCTTCCTCGACGCGATCGCCCCGTATTCCCATGAGTTCGACGCGTTGGCGGTGTCGTCGGTCATCGACGTCCCCCCGGAGTTCCACCAGGACTACTTCGAAAGCGGCGGCGAGATGGTCAACCCCTGGGGGGGCGTCGAAGCCATCTTCACGCACGCCCTGTCACTCCTGCGCGGGATCCCCTCGGCCCACTCACCGATGATCGAATCCGAGGAGATCGAGTCGGCCGACCCTGGTATCGTCGATCCGAGGATGGCGGCCGAGGCCGTCTCGATCACCTTCCTCCAGTCGATCCTCAAGGGCCTCCAGCGAAGCCCTCGGATCGTGACCGACGCCGCCGCACTCGATCACCCGTCGATCCTCGGGGCGCGAGACGTCTCCTGCCTGATCACGCCGGACGGCTGCCTCGGCCTTCCCGTCCTTGCGGCCCTCGAGCAAGGAATTCCGGTCATCGCCGTCCGCGACAACGTCAATTTGATGCGCAATGACATCGCCGCCCTGCCCTGGGCGTCTGGTCAATTCCACGTCGTTGAAAACCATCTCGAAGCCGTCGGGGTCCTTTGCGCATTGCGGGCAGGCCTCTCGCTCGAATCCGTCCGACGGCCAATCCTGCCGGTGACGGTGACCCGCGTCAACGGGCGGAACAACGGGCGGAAGGCGTCCAAAATGAGGAAGAGGACGTCGAAGGCATCCGGATCCGATCGTCAGATCTAGAGGATTTCACTGATATCTAGTGCTCATTCTGGAGGGGCACTCTTGCCCCGCCAGAATGACCGATGTCCTGAGCCCCAGCATTTGTTGCGGATCGGACCGGAACTGTCGCCTGCCCGATAATTCATTCTCGATAGTGCCCCCGGACGGTGGCGACGGCGTGCTGCCAACGGCCGAGGCTTGCGGCTCGCCAGGCGGGGTCGCGGCCCGGTTGGAACGCGTGGGAGCCGGCCTGGAGGAGTTCGGCGGCGGATGCGGGGTCGGGCCAGAGGCCGGCGCCGAGGCCGGCGAGGAGGGCGGCACCCAATGCCGTGGATTCGGTCTGGGGGCTCCGGCGCAGGGGAAGTCCGAGGAGGTCGGCCTGGAACTGGAGGAACGGGTCGGAGCGGGCCATGCCGCCGTCGACGCGGAGGTCGGCCAGCGGAGTGGAGAGGTCGGCGTTGATCGCGTCGATGAGGTCGGCGATCTGGTAGGCGACCCCTTCAAGCGTCGCGCGGGCAAGGTCGGCAATGGTGGTCGCGCGGGTGAGGCCGAAAATCGTGCCCCGGGCTTCGGGATCCCAGTGGGGGGCGCCCAGGCCGGTCAGGGCGGGGACGAAGAGGACGCCCGAGTTGGGATCGGCGTCGTGGGAGAGGGTGTCGATCTCGGGGGCCGCCCCCACGGCCTTGAGGCCGTCGCGGAACCACTGCACGGCCGCACCGGCGACGAAGACGCTCCCTTCGAGGGCGTATTGCGGCGGCCCTTCTCCCAAGGTCGCCGCCAGGGTCGTGACCAACCCTCGGGTCGAAGGGACGATCGTAGAGCCGGTGTGGGCGAGGAGGAAGGCCCCGGTGCCGTACGTGCATTTGGCCTGGCCTTCGGCGAGGCAGCCCTGGCCGACGAGCGACGCCTGCTGGTCGCCCGCCACACCCATGATCGGCAGGCCGTCGGGGAGATAGTCGAGGCCGAGGGTACGCCCGAACTCCCCGGAACTCGGCAGGATTTCCGCTAATATCCCGGGAGGGACGGCGAAGAACTCACAGAGGTCATCGGCCCAGCGCAAGCTTCGGAGGTCCATCAGCAGCGTCCGAGACGCGTTGGTCACGTCGGTTACGAATCGACGCCCCCCCGTCAGATGCCAGATCACCAGGCTGTCGACAGTCCCCGCAGCCAACTTGCCAGCTTCGGCACGCTGGCGGGCGCCCGGGACATTGTCGAGCAGCCAGGCGATCTTGGTGGAGGAGAAGTACGGGTCGAGGACCAACCCTGTCCGTTCCGCAAGCCAACCGCGACGGTCCCGATGCTCTTCGCAGAACTTCGACGTCCGACGATCCTGCCAGACGAGGGCCGGCCCAATCGCCTGTCCCGTCCGGCGATCCCAGATGGCGGTGGTCTCGCGTTGGTTGGTGAGCCCGATCGCGGCGATCCGGTCGGCGACGAGACCTGACTCTGCGAGGGCTCGGGTGACGAGCGGGCCGATCGAGTCGACGAGGGCCGCGGGATCGTGTTCAACCCATCCCGATCGGGGATACGTTGGGAGGACCTCCGCCTGGGCTTGACCGATCGGCCGCAACCGGTTGTCGTAAACCAGGGCGCGGGTGCTGGTCGTCCCCTGGTCGATCGCCAAAAGGTGGTCGCGAGCCATCGTGGTTGCCCCCGGAGCAAGGTCTCGGTGCGAGAACTCGGATTGGTGGTTGGGAAGGCCCCACTCTACCAATGAAGCCTTCCCCGACGGGCCTGGAAATTCGATAATCCGCGAATGTGAGGGGGCAACTCCTCCGGACTTTTGAAGGCGAGTGCCTTGTCGAGGTCGCCCGCTTTCATCTACTCACGTTGTCACGCGATGGACCTTATTCATGCACTCCTCCATCGACCCTCTGATCATCCCGATCTTCGCGATGTCGATCCCCATCATCATCGTCCCGATCTCTCTCTGGATGAAACATCGGCGGTTCGTGCGCGAGCTCGAGCATCGGGAACGGATTCGGGCGATGGAGCTCGGCCGGAATCACCTCGGCGATGAGTCGTGGTGGTCGGCGCCCCGGATCAGCGTCGCCCTTGGGGTCTTTCAGCCGCTTGGGTTGTTCGTCCTCGCCTGGGCCGCGAGCGAAGAGATGAGAGGTATGGGCGAGCTGATTTGGTTCACGAGTATGATCGTGGCCGGTATGGGCGTCCTGGGCGGAACCACCATCGCCTGGGTCCACTTTTCGAGGCTAGCGAATCGGGCCAACTCCCAGGGTTATACCTTCACCAAGCCCGAATTCGACGCCGACGCCTTCGACGTGGTCAGTAGCCGGGGCTGAGTCGCGATCGAACCGACCCAGCTCGAAGCCCCTGCCCCTGTCCAGAGGGCCAACAAGGGCTCGATCGGGATGTGGAAGCGGGCGGAGACGATCGTGAGGCTGTGGAACGTGGCGATGAGGGCCGCCGTCAAGACGGTGGGCCCGAGTCGCCGTTTCACATTGTAGGGGGCAAGCCAGAACCCCACAAACGCTCCCAAGGTCAACGCGAGGTGGCTTGATCGATAGATCAGGTTCCGGGTCTTCGGGTTGGTCTCGTCGAAGAGGACGAAGTAGCGGAGCCGGCGGACCGACAGCCGGACGTATCGCCAAGGGGCCGCGCGGAGGTCGACCAGGGCTCGACGGAACAAGATGCGAGAACGCTCGGGCTCGGTCACCTGGGATAGCTCGCGGTAGTCGGCCGCCGACAGGGCGATGTCGTCGATATATCCGGCCTGGTGCCGGGCTTCCCAGAGGGATTGATTCATCGCTCGGAGGCTGCCACGAGGGCCTTTCAGTGCGACCTCGACGGAGGGGCGGACGACCTTATCGGTCCCCTCGCTCAACGAGCAGTTGCCCTGCCAGAAGGCGTAGCCGAACGAGCTCTTGACGAAGAAGAGCTCGCCGTGGACCAGGGCGTTGCGGACGATCCAGGGTGCTACGCCGAGCCCCGCGACCACGAGGACCGTGACCAGGGGCCCAATCGCCGGACGAAGCCCCCTGCCCTGGAAAATGGCCCAGGCCACTCCCGCCCCCGCGAGTCCCAGGATTGGGTCGGTCAGGGCGAGGAATGCGAGTAAGCCACCGCAGACGACCGCGTCGCGAAGACGTCCCGTCCGCCCGGTGCGATATCCCCAGGCGAGCGTGGCCGTGAGCCCTGCCGCGGCGAGTAACGCGACCTGGACATGGGTGGCGGCGTACACGAGCGAAGGATGTACCGCCGCGATCAGTCCGGCGAGCCGGGCGGTCCACGTCCGGCCTGGGAGAACCTCGTGCGCGAGCATAAGGACACTCGCCACGAGGCACCCGCCGAGGAGCGACTGGCCGAGCTCGAGGAACAGGAGGGAGCGAGGCGTCCCTACCCCACCTAGCGCGTAGGCCCCAGCTACGAGGGCCGGATAGACGGGGGCCTGCTGCGATGTCGGCCCCTCGGCGCCGAGGAATCGGGTGGAGAAGCCCCGCCCGGCGAGCAGGTTCGCCGCGATCTCGCCGTGCTCGTAGGTGCTGTTCGGGACGTGGTGGCTCTGGAGAACCAAAACCAGGGCCGATCGGGCCACGACCGCCAGCGCGATCAATCCCCAGGCGACGCGTCGATCGGGCATCCTTGCCGGCTCCGTTTGAGAGGACCCCTCGACCTGTCGGCACGCACCGACAAGGCGTTTCTCGCGCCGAATTCTGGTCCAGGTCCCCGGATTGGTCAACACGGACATCCGTCTGAACGGTCTCGAAGGGATGTTCGGTTCCCGCAGCCTCGACGATTGCCCGGCGCTTTGGGGTGAACTATCCTGTCCGGGGTCATTTCGACATCGCCTTCAACGTCCCGCGAAATGGTGAGGCTATCCCATCATGAAACACTCGCGCCGCTTCGCCTTCCTCCCCATCGTCTCTGCCTTGGCGGCGATCGCCGCGAACGGAACCGTCCAGGGCGACACGTCCTCGACGCCGGTGGTTGTCTTGATCGGTGACTCGATCCGAATGGGTTACGCGCCGATGGTCGCCGAGCAACTCAAGGGAGTGGCGACCGTGATCAGCGTGCCCGAGAACGGTGGCGACAGTAGCAACGTCCTCAAGCATCTCGACGCATGGGCCGTCGACCCGAAGCCGGCGGTCATCCACTTCAACGCCGGCTTGCACGACCTGAAGACCGACCGTGAGTCCGGGAGGCACCAGGTCGAGCTCGACGCCTACCGGGCCAACCTCGAGAAGGTCGTGACCCGGCTCAAGGGCAAGACCTCGGCACGGCTGATCTTCGCGACGACCACGCCCGTGATCGATGCTCGGCACCAGGCGAACAAGGTCTTCTCGCGCCACGAGGCGGATGTCCGCGAGTACAACAAGGTGGCGCTCGAGGTGATGAAGGCCGCCCCTGCGGTCGAGATCGACGACCTGCATGGCGTGGTCGAGCGGATCGGGGCCGAGGGGGCGATCGTCGCCGACGGGGTCCACTTCACCAAGGCCGGCTCCCTGGCCCTCGCCGAGCAGGTCTCCTCGAAGGTGAAGTCCGCTTTGAAGGAGGTCCCCGCGACCAAGGAAGCCATCTGTCGCTGGACAGCGTCGGCCCCGAAGATCGACGGAAAGCCCGACGAGGCGGTCTGGGAAAAGGCGCAAGTGATCGACAAATTCCCGGCGTTCTGGAGCAACACCGACACCGGCACGGGGACTCGCGCCCGACTACTCTGGGACGCCGATGCGTTCTATTTCACCGCGAGCATGACCGACGCCGAGATGCGGGCCTTCGGCGACAAGCGGAATGACCACCTCTGGGACGGCGATGTCTTCGAGCTCTTCTTCAAGCCGAACGCGAATCGGCCGGAGTATTACGAGTTCCAGGTGAACCCGAAGTCGGTCATCCTCGAGCTGCCGATCCCGAAGCGAGGGTTCGACTTCGACAAGCTGGCCGCACTCCCCCCCCACGGTTTCGTCGCGGTGGCGGTCGTCGACGGGACTCTCGACAAGCCCGGCGATAAGGACAAAGGGTGGACCGTCGAAGGTCGGATCCCCTGGTCGGCCTTCTCGCCCACCGGCGGTCGGCCCAAGGCCGGCGCGACCTGGAACTTCGCCCTCTGCCGCTACGACTACGGTCCGGACGGGACCGACCCGATCCTCATGAGCTCGGCCCCGTTGACCCAGCCGAGCTTCCACCGCTACGAGGACTACGGCAAGCTCCTGTTCGAGGGTCCGGCCCGATAAGAACGGGAACGACCTCGCGAACGCCTCGCCACGAGCGAACCGGCCAATCCAAGGGGCGGCAGGATCGAATCGGGAGAAGTTCCGGTTGGTCTCGCCGCCCTTCTTCCTTATGCGGCCAAAGCGGCTCGGCGATCTTCGAGAAATCGGGAACATTTCGCGGTCTCGCCTCTTTCTATCCGAAGGACGATCTTACGCGAGCCGAAGCGAGTTCCTGACCCATGATGCACGATCGAAGGGAGACCCCGACGCGATACCTGCGAACTCTCTTCGGCGTGGGAAGGGTCGCGGCCCGGTCGGACGGCGAGCTCTTGGAGCATTTCCGGTCCGATGCTGGCGACGCCTCGGAGTTGGCGTTCAACTCCCTGGTCGAGCGGCATGGGCCGATGGTCTTGAACACCTGTCGGAGGGTCCTTCGCGACTCTCACGAGGCGGAGGACGCGTTCCAGGCCACCTTCCTCATCCTTGTCTTCAAGAAGAGGTCCGTTTGGATCGAGGATTCGCTGGGGCCCTGGCTCCATCGCGTTGCCTATCGCGTGGCCACCCACGCGAAGATCGCTGCCGATCGAAGGCGCAAAGGCCAGACGGGCACGATCGAGATTCCCGTGGAATCAGACGACATCGAGGCTCGCGCCGAGCTCGAGGCGATCTTGCACGAGGAGATCGATCGTCTACCGGATCGATACCGGCGTCCGGTCGTGCTTTGCGACCTCGAAGGGTTCTCTTACGACGAGGCGGCGCGTCTTCTTGCGCGCCCCATTGGGACGGTCAAGAGCCGCCTGAATCGAGCCCGGGAGCGACTTCGGATTCGCCTGACCCGTCGAGGAATCACCCCGACGTTCGCCGTCACGGGCTCGTTGGCCTCTTCCGAGATCGTTTCGGCGGCAATCCCGGTGGCGGTGCGGTCGTCCCTCGTTCGGGCCGCGAGCCGTCTCGCGACCGGACGAACCATGACGGCGGGGATTACCTCGCCGTCGGTCCTCAACCTAGTCAAGGGAACGGTGAGAACGATGAGCCATTCGAAGGTTTTGGGCGCGGGCGGACTCTTGCTGGCGGTGGGGATGGTCACCGTCGGATTCGGCCAACTTCCCAAGCGAGAGGCCAACCAACCAGGGGACACCGCACAGGAAACGAGTGCCGCGACGGATGGCAAACCCGTCGAAGCCCCTCGAGTCCCCAAGGGGGAGACTCCCGAGCTGGCCGCCGAAGAGCGGCAGAGAATCGCCGATTCTCGCGCGAAGGCGGAGATCGAAGAATTGGAATATGAGGCCGACAAGGAGACCCTTCGCTCGCTCCTGAAGGAAAAGGGACATTTGATGCTGAAAAGCCATGCGAATCAACTCACTAAAGAAGAAGCCATTCAATATAAAAGAATGAAAACAATTGCGGATTTCTTTGGTCGCGAATTGTGGGAAAAAGGAAGGCACGTTCATTTGTCAAAATTAGAACGGCTTGAGGAGGGGAATCGAAGGGCGCCTCGAGCTCGCTGAGGAAACCGATCGGCGACGATCCGTCGTGGCCGAGGGTCGGGTTTCCACGGGCCTGAGGCCGCGACGGACGATCGGGGAGGAGGGGCTTTCAACCGGGAATCGCCGTGCTGCGGCCCGAGACCAATTTCTTGACGCTGCAGGAGCCGCAGCCGCCGTGGGAGGAACCGCAACCTCCGCCTGAGCCGCAGCCCCCCTGGCCGCAACCATGCTCGGCCTCGGGGGTTTCGTCCGTCTCGTCTTCGGGCTCCGGGGCGTCGCGGCCGACCGGTTCGAGCATCACGTCGAGGTTGCAGGTCGAGCGGAACGCGGCGAGGAGGCCGGCGACGTCGAGCCGGTGCGGGCCGAGGTAATGGAGGACGGTGCGGCGGTCGTCGAGCAGGGGTTCGACGTCGACAAGCTCGAGCGGCCAGGTGCCGTCCTCGAAGACGCGTCGGCAGGCGTCGAAGCGTCCGGAGCGATCGGCATCAGCCCGCTGCGCGCGTTCGAAGTCCTCATCGTCGGCGAGGTGGAGGATCTGGGCCGAGACCGGGGACGCCGACGTCGGGTCGGTCGGCGAGGGGGCGGGGCTTGAGACGAGGACTTCGCCGAGCTCGGTCCCCCGATGGGAACGGATGACCACAGTCTGACCGCGTTGGTAATCGGAGGACTCCGACGAGAACCGGCCGACTCGGCCCATCAGGCCGTAGCGGATCACGTACCAAAAGGGCATACAGGCCTCGTTGCTCGACACGGGGGGATCCGATCGTGATCCAAGGTAACAGGTGCACTTGAACCGTGGCAAGTCGACCAAAACGGGACGACCTCGCGTTTTCGCAAACCGCGACTCTTCTCTATAATGCGTCGAATGAGGACCGAATGGATTGCGCCCTCTGGGGCGTCGTCCGTTCGGTGATCCTCGGGCGTCGTCTCAAGGACTAGATCGGGGCGGCGACGTACCTCCGGAGGAGGCGACCGAGCGACCGGAATGGCCGCAGCGGTCGGAATAGGAATACCGCGAGAGCTCGGGCCGAAGACGCCTGCGGCTCGTCCTTCCCGTGGCCGAGAGGATGGGCCAAGATGCGTCGGGCTCGTTGTACGCTCAAAGTCCAAGGACTCGACTGCCCTGTCGAGATGGAAGCGCTTCGCGCCGCGCTCGAGGCCTACCAGGGGGTCGTTTCGCTCGGCTTCGACCTGATCCACGGCACGATGACCGTGGACTATGACGTCGACACCACCGCGCCGGAACGGCTTGTCGGCCGCATCTCCGAGCACGCCAAGATGCGAGCGTCCGTCGTCGGCGAGGCGGACGTCCAGGACGATTGGTGGCCGCGATACGGCCGTTGGCTCACGACGGGGGCCTCGGGGATCGCGCTTCTCTTGGGCGTCCTGATCGACTCCTTGGGTGGTCGAGTCGAAATCGCCCGAGTCTTGTACCTGCTCGCGATCGGTTTGGGAGGGACGGAGCTCTTCCCGAAGGCGTTTCGGAGCCTGACCGGGCTCAAGCTCGATATCCACGTGCTGATGTCGGCGGCGGTCGCGGGGGCTTTGGCGCTCGGGCAGTGGGATGAGGCGGCGACGGTGGCGTTCCTGTTCAGCCTCTCGGAAGCGATCGAGGCCCTGAGCCTCGACAGGGCCCGGCGTGCCGTGCGGAGGCTGATGGAGATCGCCCCTGAGACGGCCGAGCTCGTCGGTCCCGACGAGAAGGTCCAGGTGATCCCTGCCAGCGAGGTGAAGGCCGGCGACCGCGTCCGAATCCGCCCGGGGGCGCGGATCCCGATCGACGCGACGGTGGTTACCGGACGGTCGAGCGTCGACCAGAAGGCGATCACGGGCGAGTCGGTCCCCGTTTCGCGAGGGGTGGACGACCCCGTGTTCGCCGGGACCGTGAATGGCGAAGGGGCGCTCGAGGTGCGGGCCTCGGGGACGCTCGGCGACGCCCTCATCTCGAGGATCATCGCCCAGGTCCGCGAGGCTCAGGCGGTCCGCGCGCCGGTCGAGCGTCGGATCGGGCGATTTGCCGCAACGTATACGCCGGCCGTGATGGTGGTGGCACTCGCCATCATGCTCGTCCCGCCACTGTTTCAACTCGCTTCGGGCAGTTCGGTCGGGGCCGAGGTCTGGCGGACCTGGTTCGCCCGAGGACTCGTCTCGCTCGTGATCTCCTGTCCTTGTGCGTTGGTGATCTCGACGCCGGTCGCGGTCGTCAGCGGGCTTGCGTCGGCCGCGAGGCGCGGGATCCTCGTCAAAGGGGGGGCGTACCTCGAGGAATTCGGTCGACTCCGAGCCCTGGCTTTCGACAAGACGGGGACGTTGACCCGCGGCGAGCCCGACGTGGTCGAGGTCGTCTCGGCCGACGGCCAGGACGACGAGGACGTCTTGCGGATTGCCGCCGCGTTGGGTGACCGCGGTGAGCATGTGCTCGGCCGGGCGATTGCCAGGCATGCCCGAGGTCTGAGCCTCAGCGTCCCGGTTGCGGACGACTACGTGGCCCAGCCGGGCCTGGGGGCCTCGGGTCGGATCGAATCGGTCGAGTACCATATCGGGAGTCATCGCTACATCGACGAGGCGGGGCTTTGCCCCCCGGATTTCCACGCGAGGCTCGGCCACGCCGAGCGCGATGCGGGGACGTCCGTGGCCCTGAGCGCGCGCTCGGGTCCCCTCGGGTGGATCCGGCTCGCCGATCGGGCCCGTCCCGAGGCGGCGCGGGTCCTGGCGGAGCTGAAGGAGCTGGACGTCCAGGTAGTCATGCTCACGGGCGATAACTCGCCCACCGCCGCGGAGATGGCGCGGGAACTCGGGATCGACGAGCATCGGGCGGGGCTACTCCCCGCGGACAAGGTCTCGGCCCTCGCCGACATCGACGCTCGGCATGGGCCGACCGGGATGGTCGGCGACGGCGTCAACGACGCCCCGGCACTCGCGAATGCCCGCGTCAGCGTCGCGCTCGGGGGAATCTCGAGCGGTGCCGCCCTGGAGACCGCCGACATCGTCCTGATGGCCGACGACCTCGAGGGAATCCCCTGGCTGGTCCGACACAGCCGCAAAACGCTCGCTCGGATCCGCCAGAACATCGCCCTGGCCCTGGCCACCAAAGGGCTGGTCCTCATCCTCGCCACACTCGGCTACGCGAGCCTCGGCCTGGCGATCGCGGCCGATCTTGGCACCAGTCTCCTGGTCACCGCGAACGCCCTCCGCCTTCTTCATTCGCCCGGGGCCGAGCATGCCGCACGCCCTCGCCCCTGACCGAGGTCGTCCTGCCTTCGGGCTCGGTCATGTCCTCATGTCGTCTTCAAGAATCGTTCAACGTTGATGGCCCACTCGATCGAAACCCTGAGTGGTTGAACCAATCTGCGTTTCATTCATGCCTGGTGGGATGGTAAAGTGTGCCCTTGGACGAATCCCCGGCCTCGGATGGTCCGGCTAGGGACCGATTCGCACGCTCGGTTGTCTCGGTTCAAGGTGCATGATGGAAACGCAAATCTGGTGCAAAACCCAGGAGAAATGGGCCAATATCCTCATCCTGCGAGGAAACGAGGTCAGCAGCCTGAAGGTGTCGGGGATGTCGATAACGCTGAAGGGGAAGGTGCAAGGGGTCCTCGACGCCTTGGGGCAAGGGCAAGACCCGGCGGAGGTGAAGGCGAAGCTGCAGCAGACGCTCGACGTCCGCGCGATCGGGAAGGCCGTCGTCAGTCCGGGGAACAGTTCGCTGACCTTGCATGGAGAGGGCGAGGGGGCGCCGAAGGTCGAGTTCGCCCCGGCGGAGGACAATGCCGATGAAATCCTCCGGACGATCCTGGCCCGGTCCGGCCGGACTTACCAACCCGCCCAGGAAGAAATCGGCGTGGTCGAGGCCTTGATCCCGCCCGCCCTGCTCGGGGTCGTTGGCGGGATTATTTGGGGATTGATCTACCACACGGCCGGCGAGCTTGCGTCCGGGGTGGACGTCGAAGTCAACGGCGTCCGGCGCAGAGGGCTCCAGCGGATCCTGATCACGATCGCCGGGATCCTGGGGACGAATGGCTCGATTGCCGTCGGCGTGCTGCTGCTGTTGCTCGTCGTCGGGTGGGCGGCGAAGCGAGTCGTCCACCGGCCTGAGCGGACCGTCTGGCTGCCCGAGAATGCCTGACGAGTGGAGTATCGAAGAGCCGATCCGGCCGTCCCGTTCGGGGACGGCCGGGAGTGTTGGGGTTTCAATCCACGTGTGAATACGGCTGCGTCGGTGCCCGGTGGACGACCGGTGCGGCTTGCGCTTGGATGGCGCGGATCTCGGCTTCGATGCCGGCGACGGCCGATACTGAGCTGACGACTTCGAGCGTCGTCTCGGTGAGGTAGCGACCTTCCGGGGCAAGGGCGACGACGCGGCCTTTCGACGCCTCGAACGGCTTGGGGTTGGGGTAGTTGGTGGCGGGTTCGAGCCCGGTCACATACCCCTCTTTGCGCCCGCCGGTGTTCTTCCAGAGGGTGAACGCGGGGAGTTGGCTCTTCGCATAGCGGAGGACTACTCCCTTGTCGCCGGCCTGGTTGCGGAGCATGGCGAGGGTCCGGTCGTCCTTGCCGGCGTGGAGCTCGGCGAAATACGCCTGTTCGGCGAATCCGGGCTCGGGGCGGGCGTAGTGTTCGAAGTGGTCGATGCCTTCCTGGGCTCGGGCATCGCGAGGGGCGACCACCTTGATCGGCGCGACGAATCGCGACCCTTCGTTTAGATACGGTGACCCGAAGTTCCAGTGGTAGAGGATCTGCATCTCTCCGGGAGAGTCTTTCAGGTTCACGAATTCGTCGTGGATCTTGACCGTATTCGACCCCGGAGTCGTCGTGATCTTCGTGACCAGCCGGATTTGGGGGCCGAAAAGCCTCGCCTCTTCGACATGCCCCTCGATGGTGATCTCGTAGGGAGGATCGTGGGCGATGTGGACGGCCACGAACGACGCGGGGAGATAATCGATCTTGCCATGCAGGCCGTGGAGTGTGTGACGCTCGGAGCCATCCGGGTCCACGGACTTCGTGCCGTACGGAGCGCCGTTATTCTCGAGGCCGCAACGGGCCAGCAACCCGTCGAAGCCTTCGAGCCAACCCAGGCCGCCCGAATTCATGAGGTTCACGAAGTGGGGGTGGACAGGTCCGTCTTTGACGGGCGAATCCCAGCCGATCGGGTCGCCTTGGTACCAGGCTTTCCAGATCCCCATCCCTCGGGTCGGGACGATCGTGAAAGAGAGTGCGCCGTTGTTGACGTGGATCAGGTCGACCCCTTGCCGCCGCCCGCCGCGCAACGTCCGCTTGATCACGGTCCAGTCCGGCTCCGGCGGCATATCGAAGTCGAAGGCACTAAGATCAAAGCTATCAATCCAGACGTCGTGCGTGAGGTCGGTAAGCGGATAGGTAGCCATCGAGGCCTCGACTGGTGCGGCGGGGAAAGTTCTGGATTTGAATGGATCGAAAGGCCAGCATAATGGCGCCGGGGCATGGGGTCCAGCAGCATGGAAGGTCGTTCGGAGGTTTGACCTCGGCCTTGCGATCCGGTCTACTGGCTCGGGAGGGGGATTCTCCCGCCCCCGAGGTGCACCGGGTCTCGGGCCACCGCCGGATCGTCGCCGGCCGCGATGCTCGAGACTCGTCCGACGACTCCTTCGGAAAGGACTGGTATGCCCGCCCCCGCCCCGCGACCTCTCCGGTCGAGTGCCTCCTTCGGCTTCGCCCTGGCCCTGGCACTCGGAGTGGTGTTTGCGCCCCGAGTCGAGGCGCAGCAGTCGCAGACCCTCCCCGCCCTGACCACCGAAGTCGCGTTCCCGAATCTCAAGTTCGAACGCCCAGTCGCCCTCGCCTATCCCAATGACGGCAGCGGCCTGCTCTTCGTCGTCGAGCAGCAGACGCCCAAGATCTTCTCGTTCCCGAATGACAAGACCACGAGCGACAAGAAAGAGTTCTTGACGCTGCCCGACCCGATCCACCGAGGTAACGAAGAAGGGCTCCTCGGCTTGGCCTTCCACCCCAAGTACAAAGAGAACGGCCAGTTCTTCGTCTACTACTCCGCGAACGACAAGGGCGAACGGCGCTCGGTCGTCTCTCGGTTCCTCGTCTCGAAGGACGACCCCCGCAAGGCCGACCCCAAGAGCGAGACGAGAATCTGGGTCTCGGAGAAGGACCCGTTCGAGAACCACAACGGTGGCTGCATCGAGTTCGGCCCCGACGGATTGCTCTACATCTCGCTCGGCGACAGCGGTGCCGCGGCCGACCCCTTGACGACCGGCCAGAACCCCAAGGACTGGTTCGGCTCGATCCTTCGGATCGACGTCGACCACCCCTCCGACGGCAAGGCCTACGGGATCCCCTCCGACAACCCCGCCAAGCGCTCTCCCAAGTTTGCCCAGTGGGCCCCCGAGGTCTACTGCATCGGGCTGCGGAACGTCTGGAAGTTCACCTTCGATCGCCAGACGGGGGCGCTCTGGGCGGGTGAAGTGGGCCAGAACCTCTATGAGATGGTCCATATCATCGAGAACGGCGGCAATTACGGCTGGAGCATCAAGGAAGCCTTCCACCCCTTCGAGCCCCAACGCCGCCAGCGCATCGAGCGTGCCAGCGGCAAGATCAGCCCGCCGATCGTCGAATACCCCCACGCCCCCACGGCCGCTCGGCCCGACGACGGGAAGAGCATCACCGGCGGTTACGTGTATCGCGGCAAGGCCTTGCCTGAACTCGTGGGCGTCTACGTCTACGGCGACTACGACACGGGCCGGATCTGGGGCCTTCGCGAGAAGGATGGCAAGGCCGTCGCGAACGCCGAGATCATCGACAAGAAGCGTGAGAAGACCCGGCTCAACATCGCGGCCTTCGGTGAGGACGCCGCGGGTGAGCTTTACATCCTTGCCTTCGACGGCAAGATTTACCGGCTCGTCCCGCGACCTTGATCGTCTGGTCTCCGTCGACCAATCGGGCGACAATCCCCAGATGTCATGACGAAAGGCCCGCCCTCCGTCGCGGAGGGCGGGCCTTGTGCGTTGGTCTGATTCGGGAATCACGTTCAAAACTCGAGCGGGAGGCCGGCAGCCTCGGTGAGCCGGTCGAAGAAGGCCGCCTGGGTCACGTGGAAGACGATTTCGGCGACCTCACGGTCGGAGTAATCCTTGCGGAGTCCGGCGATGTCGGTGTCGGTGATGAGGGCCGGGTCGACCGTCAGCTTGCGGGCCAGAGCGATCACGTTGCGCTCGGCCTTGGGGATCGAGTCGCCGGGGTGATCCAGCGCGTCGATCGAGGCGTCGTCGAAGCCGAGTTCCTTGAGTCGCTGCTGTGCGTGCCCGAGGGCATACCAGGCGCGGTCGTTGCGGGCGGCGACGTAAGCGATCTCCGCCTTGAGCTTCGGGCTGAGGCGTCCTTTGGTCTGGCTGTAATAGGCGATGCCCACCCAGTTCTTCCCCCCCTTGGGGAAGTTGGCGAGGAGCTTGACCCAGGCGGGGAGCGGACCCGAGCCAGACCAGTCTTCGGGGAGCACCGCGCGAGCTTGGGCCTCGGTCGCCAGCGGCAATCGGGCTTCACGCTTTCGGCAGGCCGCCAAGGCGGCGTCCACTTCGGCTCGGGATTCGAGCGTCCCGCGATCGGCCGGCTTCGCACAGGTCGGCGCGTTCGGTGAACTGATCACCTGGGGCGCGTTATGGCTTCGGACCGTCTTGAACTTCTCGGGGGTCGCGGTCAGGTACTCGCGATGATCCTCTTGGGGGATCGCCAGGGCCCCGGTCCAGCGGTTCATGGCGTTGAATCCGCCGACCGCGGTGATGATCTCGAGGATCTGAAGATCCTTGTAGTGCTTTCGAAGGTGGTCGACGTCGGCGTTGGTCAGGTGGTTGGGCTCGAAAGTCAGCTTGCGAGTGAACTCGAACGCCGCACGCTCGGCGGGGGTGAATTCGGACCAGTCGCCGTCGAGGGCGGCGATGGTGTCCTCGGTCACGCCGTCGCCAGCGAGTTTGACCTCTTGATGGCCCTGACAGTACATGCAGTTGTTGGCCCGTGAGACGATCCAGAAGAACATCGTCTTGAACGTGTTGCTCAGGGTCATCGCCGGGTCCGGCTCGCGCGTGAAGCCGCCGCCGGTCACTTCCGCCGGCAGGTACAACTTCCGCATCCGGCCATTGTTGATGATGCCGCCCATCGGCCCCCGGTTCTGAGCGGCCCTCGCCTTCTCGGCGGCGGCGATCTCTTCCTGCGTCGGTGGCGGAAGGGGTAGCCTTGGCTGGGATTTCTTCGAACGTTCGAGCTGTTCTTTCAACTCAGGACGGGTCAGCGAGATCGGCGTCGGCTTGTCGGACGGCGATGTCTCGGCGGCGCTCGAAGCGCCTGGGGCGTAGGTTGCCAACAAGAGGCAACCGGCCGCGATCGGGTAGGGCTTCGTTCGCATCGGACGGTTCTCCATACGCTTCATGGATGTGCCTGGATATTGTGATGGTCCGCGTGTCGGCGTGCTCAGCCTTCCTGTCGGAGGACGAGGAGCATGGGATTCGTGCTGATGGTGTAAACGGCCTTCTTGGCGACGCCTCGGCCCTTGGGGCTCTTGAGCTCGAGGGTGACGGGATACGTCATGTCGTAGCCGACGAGCTGGCCTTCCCCAATGGCCTTGTAGCCAACGAGGCGGAAGCCGCTCCGCCAGTCGCCATCGGAGACGTGGATGGGAGGCGTCCGAGTCGCGAGGGCTTCGGGGGTCTCACCCGCCTTCCACGCATCGAGCACCTTCTGGAGGGCCTCCTGGGCCCGCATCGGGTCGGCGGCGGATCCTGCCGCACCTCCGCAACCTGAAAGGTTCGCGATCATGCCCAGGGCGAGCGAGAGGGGCCCGGCGTACCGCAGTCGCATTCTCATGTCTGTCGACTCCTCGGGTCGGGGATGCCGCCGGCGCGGAATCCCCTCCACTTCGGGGGATCGGGTGACGCCGAAAGGCCATTAGAAGCTGTCGGCGCTGATGACCTCGCCGCCGTTGCGAGTGCCCAGCGCGCGCCAGGCCTGGAGATTGACGGTCGACTTGACGAACCGGACCGAGCCGTCCGCCAGCCCGACGTTGACGCCGCCGGGGTGCCGGCTGTTGGCGGTCGTCGAGATCCGCGACGGGGGGAACATGCACGAGAGCGTATTCGGCGCGGAGGAGTGCCAGTAGCTGGTCGTCGAGTGATAGCCGTAAATCCAGGGGGCCCCGACGTTGGAATACCCCTGAAGGGTCAGGTTCTTGACGTCGGTCGCCTGGCAAAACGCCACGGCTTCGTCCGAGGTCGTGGGGTGAGTCCCCGGGGCATACGTGTCGCTGAGTTGGGTGGAGATCGAGTTGCTGAAGTCGCCGAGAAGGTGCTCGCTGAAGGCGGCGGTGTTGCTCGTCCCGTCGGTGATCGTCGCGATCGTGACCAGGTTGTCGCTGTGGAAGATCCCGTTCGGGGCGAGGATCGCCGTGTTGACGCCGGCCGTGTCGTCGGCCCCATACCACATCGCTACACTGGTCCCTTCATTGCCTCGGTAGTTGACGCCACCCCAGCCGTATCCGGGCAGGACCTGACCCGGGGGAATTTGCGTCGGAGTGTCGCTCGGGCAGAGGAACACGCTGAGGCTTGCCGCCGCGCCGGTGACGTTCATGGGGTCATAGCTGCTCACGGAGAAGTTGAGCGTGTCGAAGATATTCTTCTGTTCCATGAAGCCGAGGATCCTCGCGAACTGCGAGAAGGGCCGATAGGTCCCCGCCTGGAGCGTGCGGCCGAGGGGGATGGCGTTGGTCGAGTCGTGGTAATTCTGCAAGCCCAGGCCGAGTTGCTTGAGGTTGTTCACGCACTGGGTGCGGCGAGCGGCCTCGCGGGCCGCCTGGACGGCCGGGAGGAGCAACGCGATGAGGACGGCGATGATCGCGATGACGACCAATAGCTCGATCAGGGTGAAACCGGTACGATTGCGGCGCATCGTTCGATTCTTTCTCATCAAAATGATTTGAGATGTTCAGATCAAGGAAACTATGGACGTGCACAAGGCGATCGCATGGACAGCCCCTCGACCACACCCCGGGAGAGGTTGGGCAAGATCGAGGCGGATCCCGGACGTTGGGCGATGACACTCGGAGCGGCGTCGGCACCGCGTTCGATTGTCGAAGAACGGTATCCAGGCGAGCGAGGTGGTGAGCTGACCCGAACGGGAGGATCCTCGGGCCGGTCACTCGACGTGTCGATGCCTCGACTCGTCAGCAAGCCTGGAAAACCCAGCGGCGTGCGACAGGCTTCGGGGAGACCCAATGGTCCGACCCCACCTCGATGGTTTGCTCGGGCGATCTGGAGAGAAGGGACGTCAGGCGGGGGATCGAGGGGGACGTTCGAGTGCGGACCCGACAGGCGCCGAGTTCAGGAGGGCGAGCTCTGAAAGCTCATCGACCAGGTCGGGAGTGACCGGCCGGAGCACCATCGACGTCTCGCACCACGGTTCGCTCCGCACGGAGGTGACGGGAGCCGGGACGTAGGGGACGCCGGAGTTCTTCGAACACGTAGGCCCCGAGCAGGGCCGGTCGCGAGGAGGAGGATCCGTCTTCGCCCGGCCATCGGTCGCGTCGAGCAACGCGAGGCCAGAAAGCGAATCCATTCCCGGCATCGTGATGCTCGTCAAACCGCGATGGCTGCACCCCGCATTCGCCTGGGCCGGCGCGAACAGGACCAATCCCAAGAGCATGAGGCATGCTCTCGAGATCGACCTCATGATTCGTGCGGGGTCGGCGGAGTTCATGATCAGCCAGATTGAGCCGTAGTAGTTTGCGCTTTGGGAAGGGGATTCTTCCTCAAAATAACTGGCCAAAACCCGGAATGCAAAATGATTTTCTTGATGCTTGCAAATTTATGCCATAACCCCCCCCTGGTTGTAGGCGATCCACATACCGTCGTCGTCACGGATAGCATAGTTGGCCCCAGTCGTCGGAGCGACTTCTCTCCTCGTCAAACGCCGTCGCGACGAGGCAGAACCCACCGCTACCATGGAGGCACCGAGCAACAACTCATGGACACGACAAGCGTCAGAGGTTACACTCGGGCCGCTACGAACGCACCGCTAGCCGAGCTGGGGGTGGGCGATGGGTGCTCCGAGGATCCGCGTCTGGCACATGCTCGTTCTGGTCGCCGTGTGCGCGACGTTTATGGCCGCGTTCCTGTATCGCCGCGGGGTCTACGACCCGACCTACGCCCGCGCCCGCCAGATTCGGTATGCCAACGCCGACGGGAAGATTGCGGCCATCCGAGAAATCATTGACTCCGACGTCCGGGAGCTGACTGGCTCCGGAGCATCAGATTCTGACCTCATCGAGTCATTGCTCACTGCACTCGACGATGCCGACCCGGCTGTGCGTGCGGCGGCGGTGCAGGCGATGGCGGTTGCTATTCAGCGTGACGCCGCGCACCAGAAACCCAATGTGTCGCTCGCGGGGCCTGTCAAGGCGGCGCTCACTGAGGCGCTGCGGGATCCTCATCCGACCGTCCGCCTGCGAGCGGCGAGCGGGCTGGGCTCGACCAGACAACTCAACGCCAGGTCGAAGGAAGGCTTCGCCATCCTCCTGCACGCGGCAAGGACGACAGGCCAGCCAGTTGGCCGATTCCGCTCGGTCGTCGACGCGGACGACCGGGCCGACGCGCTGTGGGTCCTGGGCTTTGCTTACCGCGACGAGCCGGAGGCACTGACCGCAATCCTGGAGGCGATGGACGACCGCGACCCCCAGGTCCGAATCTCGGGCATCATCGCCTTGAACTGTTTCCTCCGCGCCTCGGACGGCAACTGGTATCGTCGCAACCCGGATTTCACGGTCGCTGAGCCCATTGCGGGGGCTTTGCTGGCTTACCTGGAGGACGAAGATGATCGCGTGCGACGCAGGGCCGCCGATGTCCTGATCCAGTTGGGCCAGAAGATGGCTCGCCGGGTTGTGCCGGTGCTGATCCGCGACCTTGACATACGCCACCCCACCCCCGTGTGGAGCGTCCGAACCCTGGGCGAGTTCGGCCTCGAGGCCGACCAGGCGCTGCCCGCCCTCCGCGCCTTGGCCGGAGACAGCTCCCGCGCCGCTGACTTGAGGTTCGCGGCCCGAATGGCCGCTGAGGCGATCGACAAGGAATCCCGCAAGTTCCACAAGGAGACGCTGCCGGACTTGATCGCTAAGCTCGGCGACGAGGACCCCGAAATCCGCGCATCGGTTGCCGAGGCGCTAACGCGGCACGGATCCCGCGCGAAGGCCGCGATCCCCGGGCTGACGCGGGCGCTCGATGATCGCGACCCGAGGGTGCAGCGCGCGGTGTCGACCGCTCTGGGCGTCATCGAGTGACCACAGGAGATTCGTATTCCCACGACTTTGGCCTCGGCACGACCGTCTCGGAGTCGCGTGTCTACTAGAGCGCATGGGTTTCGGGTGCCGCCAGAATGGCGGCGTGAAGGCTGTCCCCGTTTCCGCCGCAGCGGACGGCGACGGCCCGGAAAATGGAGACAGGCACCCGGCCTCGGAGTTGATCCGGGAGCGGCCCAGCCTAACCCGGCCGGGAGCCAGTCCCCGTTTTCCTCCGCCGTGCGCATCGCGTGTTTGAACCGCTCTAGCTCCACCGCCCGGTCATGGAAGCGCTTCGCTGCGTCAGTGGCTCAGGCGGGATTTGGACTCACACATTGCGGGTCAACCGAGGGATGGATGTTGTTTCGCCCCACCTCGAAATGGCGGGGCGTATACGGGAAGTGGCGATGTTTTGCCGGCCAGGAATTCCTCCTGCACGACCCGGTTTGCTCGCCAGAGGACGCCAGGTCGCGAGCCTATTGCGTCGGTGATCTCGGGAAATCAGGAGATTGCCTTTCGCGTGCTCCGAAATCCTCGTTGAGTGTGCTACTCCATCCTCTCTTCTACGTGTTCGGCACGATCCCTCGAGGACTTGGGGAGCCGAGGGAAGTCGGGGCCTTAAAACCTTTAAGCAAAGACATGTGCCGTATCCACACCGCCAACCAGGGAGGACAGCGAGATCGTGATGTTTCGGTCTCGCCGCCTCTGGACATTTAGATAGACTTCTATTCTGGCACTCATTGCTATCTCCGTTTTCTAGGAATCCACTCCGTGGAATCACTTGTTATCTCCATTTGAAATATCTCCCACGATCCAGTCAAATCCTTCACCGCGATACACGATGCCTTGAACCTATTCGGCCTTCGCCAGAGACCGGATCTCTGTCTGACACTTCGGCCCGATCCCTGGTAATGCCTCGAGCTCGGTTAGACTCGCGGTGTTGATGTTGGCCGAGCCCGACATCCCGCCCCTCTGGGGTCGCCGCTGGCCCTTTCCGGCCGGGGGCCCCCAGGTCGCGAGGTGCCGCGCGACGACGCGGCAGGTCCTGCCGTCGCTGCGGACCTCGATGGTCCCGTCCAGGTCCTTACGGAAAATCCGGACGCCCTGGCGGGCCAACTGGGGGGAGCGTCTCTAGGGGCTGGGGTGCCCGTAGTCGTTCGTCCGCCCTCTCTGACCACGGTGCGGCGAGGGGCCGTCAGGCGAAGCCAGGCCACGTTAGAGTCCATCCTTCGATCTTCGGGCTCGAGCTAAAGAATAAATCCACAATCCCATCGAACTCGCATTCTTTAATTTAAAAGATGTGATTCTCCGGAGAAATCGCCAAAGGTTAGACGGGGCGATCCCGAGGGATCGGTCTTGGGGGGTACATTCGTCAAGCGGATCGAGTCGTCGAGTGCACGGAGTCTCGAGGAGACGTCGGCCGGTGACCTTTCGTGATGACGCCGAAACTCCTTAGCATGCAATGGTGAGGAGGGGGGCCGGTCTCCGGAGGCGGATGGCCCTCTGGGAGGTGAAGCGTAATGCGACGGTCGGATTGGGGGGCAGTCTTTCTTCCCAAAGTGGAGGGGACGCACTAAACTGAGATCTCCGCGTCAGGGGCACGCACAGGCATCGAAGAAATCGATTAGGGTTCATCATGGCGATGGCGGCCGAGATGCAGCGAGCGATCCTCTTGCGTGGGGATGATAATGTTGCGGTCGCCGCTCGGCCGATTCCGAAGGGGTTCGTCCTGACGGTCGGCCAAGGACCGGTGGAAGTCCGCGAGCCGATCGCGCTCGGGCATAAGGTCGCCCTGACGGAGATCACGCCGGGCGAGCCCGTCCGCAAATACGGGCAGATCATCGGCTTCGCGACGAAGCCGATCCCGCCCGGTGCCTGGGTCCACGAGCACAACGTCCGGGCCGACCTCTTCGAACGCGACTACGCCTATGCCTCCGAAGCACCCCCGACACCTCCTCTGATCACCCCGAGGACCTTCCGAGGCTACCTCCGCCCCGACGGTCGCGTGGGGACCCGGAACTATGTCGCCGTGATCAGCACGGTCAACTGCTCGGCGAGTACCTCGAAGTATATCTCCGAGCGGTTTCGGGGCGACGAGTGGCGGAAGGACTTCCCCAACGTCGACGGCGTCTTCGCGATCACCCATAAGGGCGGATGTGCGATGCCGTTCCAGGGGGGCGACCACACGACGCTGGAGCGGGTCCTGGCCGGTTTCGCCAACCACCCGAACATCGCCGCTTATGTCATCGTGGGCCTCGGATGCGAGGTCAGCTACGCCCAGCACTTGGTCGAGGCGCATGACCTCGTCGCCATGGGCGCCGTCCGGAGCCCGGGGGCGGAGGCCGCTCGGCCGAGGATGCTGAACATCCAGGAACAGGGGGGGATCACCAAGACGGTCGAGGCCGCCGTCGCGGCGGTCCACCAACTCCTCCCCGAGGCCAATGCCTGGGTCCGTTCCGAACAGCCCGCCTCGAAGATCCACCTCTCCATGGAATGCGGCGGCTCCGACGGGAACTCGGGGGTGACGGCGAATCCGGCGCTCGGGGTCGCGGCCGACCTGCTCGTCGCGCACGGGGGGACCGCGGTGCTCGGCGAGACGACCGAAATCTACGGCGCCGAACACCTCCTCACCCGGAGGGCCGTGCGTCGGGAGGTGGGCGAGAAACTCGTCGATCGGATCAAGTGGTGGGAGTGGTACGCCGGAGTGTTCGGCGCCGAGATCAACAACAACCCGTCGCCGGGCAACAAGCAGGGCGGACTGACGACCATCTATGAAAAGTCGCTCGGGGCGCTCGCCAAGGCGGGCTCGAGCCCGCTCGTCGACGTCGTCGGCTATGCCGAGCGAGTCGACATCCCCGGCCTGGTCTTCATGGACACGCCCGGCTACGACCCCGCGTGTACCACGGGCCTCATCGCGGGTGGGTCGAACGTCCTGGTCTTCACCACCGGTCGGGGGAGCGTGCTGGGTCTGAAGCCCACCCCGTGCATCAAGGTCGCCACGAATACCCCGATGTTCGACCGCATGGTCGACGACATGGACTTGAACGCGGGCACGATCCTCGAGGGCGAATCGGTCGAGAGCGTCGGTCGGCGGATGTTCGACCTGATCCTGGATGTGGCCGGGGGCCAGAGCACCAAGAGCGAGAAGCAGGGCGTCGGTGAGGAGGAGTTCGCCCCATGGCTGATCGGGCCGATGCTGTGAGGTTGGAGTCGAGGACGAGGTCGGGCCCCCTCCTCTACACCTTAATCGGCCTCCTGGCCATTCTTGAGACCGCCTGGTTCGGGTGGTACCTGTTCGAGCCCCTCCCCAACGTCCCGCCTAGCGAGACCGGTGCGAGGGTCCGGCGCTGGATCTTCGCCGCGCGTTTTCTTCCCGAGGTCGTCCCGGGGGTGAGCTTTGGGCAGTCGTATCTCGGCTTGGCTCTCAGGGATCTGTCCCACCTCGAATATCTGCCGCAGCGGCTGCCGATCGTCGTCGTCGCCGGCTACATCGGCGCGGCGGCGGTGGCCCTGGGGTGTCTCACCCTCCGCGTTTTAGGGCTCCGAAGGTCGCTACGTCGGGTCGAGATCGTCCCGCTGGCATACGGTTTGGGGACGACCGGTCTCGGAGTCGGGACCTTGATCGCCGGACGCCTCGGAGCGCTCTCGCCGTGGCCGATTCGGGTCGGACTGGGGGCGCTCATCCTCGCGGAAGTCGCTCTCCGGTTTCGGGGAGGCGATCGTCAGGTTTCCGGTCAGAGTCCGGGCTCGAAGGCGAACGTCGGCCGCCTCAACTTCTCGTCGCGACTTCCCTACCTGGGCCTGATCCTCATCCTCGGGCCTTTCCTCGTGCTCATGGCCCTCGGGGCGATGCTGCCCACGATCGATTTCGACGCCATCGAGTACCACCTGCAAGGGCCCAAGGAGTATTTCCAGGCCGGTCGCATCTCGTTCCTTCCGCATAACGTCTACACGAGCATGCCCTTCAGCATCGAGATGCTCCACTTGCTGGGCATGGAAGTCTTCGACGACTGGTGGAGCGGCGCCCTGGTCGGTCAGTTGCTCATCGCCTCGTTCGCGGCGGCAGGTGCGGCCATGGTCGCGTTGACGGCCAGGGTTTGGGCCTCGCCGAGAGCGGGTTGGGTCGCCGCCGTCGTCTATCTGACAACCCCCTGGATCTATCGCCTCGGCGTCCTCCCTTATGTCGAGGGACCGCTTTGCTACTACCACGCGGCCCTCGTTTGGGCCGCGGCCCGCGCCTGGCCGGAGGAGGCCGACCCGCGGGCACGAATCCGCTCCTGGGCCCTCGTCGGGCTCCTCGCCGGTGGGGCGATGGCCTGCAAATACCCTGCGTTGATTTCCGCGGTCATCCCCTTCGGCGCGTTTGCTCTGGCCGCGTCGATCCGGGGACGGTCACCGTCGAGTATCCTCGCCTTCGTGGCAGGCTGGGCCGTGGTCATGACCCCCTGGCTCGCCAAGAACGTTGTCGATACGGGCAACCCCGTCTATCCGCTCGCCTTCCGCATTTTCGGCGGCAGCCATTGGGACGCGGAACTGGATGCGAAATGGACCCGGGGACACGGCCCCAAGCCGATCACTCTCCGGGCCCTCGGCGCGTCGCTCGTCGATGTCGCCGGCCGTTCCGACTGGCAGTCGGCCCTTTATGTGGCCCTCGCTCCCCTCTCGCTCCTGCAACGGGCGACACGCCGCCAAGTGTTGGTGGTCTGGGGGCTGGTGGCATACCTCTTCGCGACGTGGTGGCTCCTGACTCACCGGCTCGATCGCTTCTGGCTCCCGATGCTCGCGCCGATGGCCGTCCTGGCCGGCCTGGGAGCCGACTGGGTCCGGGACCGAGGGTGGTCGGCGATCCTCCTCGGGATGATCGGCCTCTCGACGATGACGAACCTCGCGTATGTCTCCACCGCATTGACCGGGCTCAACGAGTGGACCGCGTCACTCGAGGATCTCCGGACGCGCGTCCCCGAGATGCTCAACCCCCCACTCGCCTCGCTCGAGTCTCACGTTCCGCCCCATTCCAAGATCCTGCTCGTGGGCCAGGCTGCCGTCTTCCACGTGCGGTTCCCGCTCGTCTATAACACGGTCTTCAACCACGAGACATTCCAGACGTTGACCGAAGGGGCCTCCCCCGAAGACGTTCGCAAGTCGTTTCGGGACCTGGGCATCACCCACGTCTATGTCGACTGGTTCGAGATCGAACGATACCGCTCTCCCGGAAACTACGGCTTCACCCCGTACGTCACCCCTCGCGAATTCACTCGTCTCATCGATGGGGGAGTGCTCGACGCACCGGTGGCCCTGGGAAAGAGGCAGGATTTGTATCGCGTGCGATAGGAGCTTCGGATTTTTTAGCCACGGATGAAACACAGATAAATCTGTTGTCAAATTTAAAATTTCTGAATTGTTTCGAAAATTAAATATTTCGATTTTATTATCTGTATTCAATCCGTGGCCAAAAAATGGACTGAATTGCCGAGGAGACCGCATGGACGCATTGACGATCGTGACGGGTGGCGCCGGGTTTATCGGCAGCCATTTGGTCGAGCGACTTGTGGCCGATGGGGGTCGGGTGCGGGTGGTCGAGCGGCCTGGGGCGGATGTCTCGCATCTGCCTGCGGGGGTGGAGGTTGTTCGGGCCGACATTCGCGACCGGGCGGCCGTGGGAGGGGCGTTGAAGGGTGGGGTGTGGGTATATCACCTCGCCGCGAATCCGAATCTCTGGGTCCGGGACCGTGCGGAATTCGACGCGGTGAACTATCGAGGAACAATCCACGTCCTCGACGCGGCGCTCGCCGCCGGTGCGGAGCGGGTGCTGCACACGAGCACCGAGAGCATCCTGACGTGTGCCAGGGCGACGGGCCCTATCGCCGAGGATGTGGTCGTCGACCTCTCGGATGCGGTAGGTCCGTACTGCCGCTCGAAGCTCCGGGCCGAGAACGAAGCGATGGATCGGGCTCGGGCTGGGCTCCCCATCGTGGTCGGGAACCCGACGATGCCGGTCGGCCCCGGTGATCGAGGGCTCTCGCCTCCCACTCGGCTGATCCGTGACTTCTGCCTGGGGAAACTTCCCGCTTTGATGGACTGCACTCTCAATTTGATCGACGTCCGCGACGTGGCCGAGGGCCTTGTCCGCACGATGGAACGCGGCGAACCGGGCCGTCGTTACCTGCTCGGCGGCGAGAACTTGACCTTGGCGGGCCTCCTGGGGGTCCTCTCCGAGTCGACCGGGGTTCCAGTCCCACGTTGGCGAGTTCCCTACGCGTTGGGCCTGGCGGTCGCGCATTTCAGCGAATTCTGGGCCGACCACGTCTCGGGCGTGGCCCCGAAGGCCACCGTCACGGGAGTCCGTCTGACCCAGCGGACCATGCATTTCGACCCCTCGAGGAGCCTCGAGGCCCTTGGCCTCTCACCTCGGCCCGTCCGGGAGTCGCTCGAGGACGCCGTGACCTGGCTTCGGCAGGTCGGGCAGGTCGGAGCGCGTCGAGGCCCGCGTAACTCGAATCGAGACCGTCCTACGGGATCCCTGACGAATTCGAGCGGGAGCCCCTCGCAGACGGCCTAACTCGAGAAACCATCGCGGTGACACGTCTCGCCGGATCGCTCGTACCTTGACAGGGTTTGGTAGTGCGTGGAGGTGGACGACGATGGAGAGCGCGGCCCGGGAATTGCAGAAATATGGGCAGACCGGCCTCGGCCGGTCGATGATCGGGATGGGTCGTGACGGATCATCTCGCACGATCCGTTGCTCTCGTCCCACGAAGGAAGGGCGATTTCGCCCGACTCAGAACCGAACGGACCGCGAGTCGTCTTGTTCCTTAACTGACGGGTGAGACAACGAAATCGGTCGTTGAGGATCGGCTTCGAGGGGCGAGGTTCCTTGTATTTTCCCGGGGATTGGTTCTAGATTATCGCTTGGATTTCGCGCTATAATCTCAGTGACAGGGCGGGACGCCGGGCGATAATAATCCAAGCGATGTCAATGGCTTCGGTGCAGGGACTCGACCATGCGCACACGCCTGGTGGCACTCGACGAAGGCCCCGACATCCCTTTGGATCGGACCATGGTCGTCGTGGGGCGCCACCCGCAATGCGATGCCAGGCTCGAGTCGCTCCGCGTCTCTCGCCACCATTGCTGCATGACCCGGGATCAGGGCGAGGTCATCGTCCGCGACTTGGGGAGCACGAATGGGATCCGGATCAATGGGCAGCGGGTCGAGACGGGTCGGTTGAAGCCCGGGGATGAGCTCGCGATTGCCCACATCCGATTTCGACTTGACGACGGTGTGGGTCATGAGCTGACCGTGGCCGAGAGCTCGAACGGGACGAAAGACTCGGACCCCGTCTACGCCGGCTCGCCCCTCAGCGACCTCCCGTACGACGTCCCGCCTGGTGACGAGAACCCGCTTGCGGCGGCCGTCCGGGAACTGCTACCCGCGGGGATGGCCGATCGTTGCCGGATCCAGGTGATCGTCCAGATGCGTGATGACGAGGACGCGGTGGAGAACCTCGACGCATGTCGGCCCAACTCACCCCCCTGACCGTCGGAAAATTCGCGGTCATACCCCTCCAGCGGCCTGTGATCCTGATCGGTCGTCATCCCGAGTGTGACATCCGCATCGACCTGGCGAAGATCTCTCGCCGCCATTGTTGCATCGCCCTGGCGTATGACCGGTTATTGATCCGGGACCTCGGCAGTCGCAACGGTCTGAGGGTCAACGGCCGGGTCGTGGAAGCGTCTCAACTCCGACTCGGCGACGAGGTCGCGATCGGACCCGTCCTCTATCGTGTCGAGCAATCCGAACCGGCCCCCGTCGTCCCCTCTCCGAAAGTCCACCCCCATCCTCCCGACCTTCCGCACCTCCCACGCGATCCGCACGACCCAAGCGGTGATCTTGTTCCCGTGGACTAGCCCGGTTGTGTGAGCCTCGAATCCGCCCGGTGATTGACCAAAAATCGTAGCGGTTCCGGTCCTATGGGCTCGGGATTCGCATGGTTGTCCATTTTCTCAAGTCGGCCGCTGGTGAATCCCACCCGGCTCCCTAAGCTTTAGACTTGAGAAGAATTTGAGTGGTGGCTCGGAATTCGAACAAGACATGAGGTCGCAACGAGGGTGGGCGCGAACGCCTTCCCCGAAGGAGGTTTCCGATGGTCCGAGGTTCACGAATGTTGATGGGGATCGCGGCCTCGATCGCGATCTTCGCCGGTGAGGCTCACGCCCAGTATTACCCCGGCTACGGGGGATATGGTTGGGGTGGATGGGGCGGCGGTGGTGCGACCCCCCAGGGCGACTACGCCCGAGGCCTCGGCGCTTACAACATCGGCGCCGGCGAATACAACGAGATGACGGCCGAGGCCGCATCGATCAACACCGACACGGTCGTTCGCTGGAACCAGTATTTGTGGAGCTCGCAGCAGGAAGCCAACCGCCGCGAGTATCTCCGGATGGCCCAGCGGCAGCAGGCCATCAACCAGACATCCGACCAACTCTACCAGCGCCTACGTGACAACCCGACCGACGCCGACATCAATGACGGCAACGCGCTGAACCTGGTCCTCGACCAGATCACCGACCCCAGGATCCACAGCTCAGCCATTCGGATGGCCAACGACCCGATCGCCGGCAGCATCATCGACGACATCCCGTTCGAGAATGCCTCGGATTCGGTGACGCTCAGCCTCCATCAACTCACTTCGAAGGACAACTGGCCCCTCGCCCTCCAGGACGACGCCTTCCAGCCCGAACGAAAGGCCTGGGAAGCGGCGATTGCCCAGGTGTTGAAGGAGGATGAGAACGGGCGGATCCAGGCCAAGACCCTCGCGACGCTTCGTGCGATCCCGTTGCGAATTCACGACAAGCTCGAAGCCTCACCCCCTGCCGACAAGCTCGCCTTGAGCGAGGGGCGAAATTACGTGAAGACGATGGCCGGCCTCGCCCGGATGCTCGAGAATCCCCGGGTGGAGAAGGCGATCGCGGCGCTGGAGAAGCACCCGCAGACCACCCTCGGCGGCCTGCTCGGCTTCATGCACACCTACAACCTCCGGTTCGCCCCCGCCACCACCCCCGAGCAGCGTGCGATCTACGCCGACCTCTACCCCAAGCTGGTCTCCCACCGCGACCGCGTGGTCAAGGATTCCGGGATCGATACCTCCCAGCCGGCTCCCAAGCCCAAGGGCAACCCGACCGACTTCTTCCAGGGGATGAACATGAATCACCTGGGCGGCAAGGATCAATAAGATCGGCCGCGACGAGGGCCTTCCCGCACTTGTCCCACGACATCTCGATCTTCGACACATCCGGTTACAAACGACGCCCGGCCCCGAGTTTCAACTCGGGGCCGGGCGTCTCGGTTTTCACAAGACTCGACATCGAAACAAGGACGACCCTGGGATCAGCATCCCACGGATCCAACACTCTCGTCTTAACGAGGCTCGCTCACTTCGAGGCTTCCAGGGGCTTCACAACGAGCTCGGGAAGATACTTGACGGGTAAAGTCCCGTGGGAAAGCACGGCCTCGTGATATCGGCCGAGGTTGAATCGATCGCCGAGTCGACGCTGGGCCGACTGGCGGAGCCGATAGAAGGCGGTCCTGCCGACGAAGTAGGTGGAAAGCTGAGCGGACGACTGCTTCGAGCGGATGATCTTGCCGACAGCCTCCCCCTCGGTCTGGAACGCCCGCCCTACGAGCAAGTCCATCGCCTCGGCATCGGTCATCTGGCCCGCGTGCATCTTGTGATCGAGGATCGCGTTGACGACGGCGCGGAGATAGAACTTCAACTGGTGAAGCCGGAGCGACAGGTCTCCGTCGCCGAACCCCTGGTCGAGCATCATCTGCTCGGTGTAAACGGCCCACCCTTCGGCGAACGTCCCCGAGGAGAGGACCTTCCGGATGAGGGAGGGGTGGCGATTGCTGTACTCGAGCTGGACGTAATGCCCGGGATACGCCTCGTGGATGGTCAGGATCTTGAGCATCGAACGATTGTATTCCTGGAGATAGCTCGCCACCCTCGCGGGGGACCAGTCGGAAGGGGGCGGGCTGACGGCGTATTCACTCGAGGCCCGCGTGTCGAGCGGTGGGGACGGGTTGAGATAGGCAACCGAGTTCCCTCGGAGGAACTCGGGCATCTCGATCACTTTGCACTGGTCGGGCTCGGGCAGTTGCAGCACTTCGTTCTTGGCGATGAACGCCTTGATCGAAGCGACCGTGGATCGTGCGTCGTCGACGAGCGACTCCGGCGTCCCGTGGTCCTCGCCGAGTTTCTGGAGGACGCGCCGGATGGATCGACGACGACCTTCGGGATCGTCCGGAGGGATGACCTCGCCGGGGAACGTCGTCCCCCAAAGTTGTCGCGCGATGACGGCCATTTCCCCTTCGACCCGGGTCGCTTCTCGCTCGGCCTCGTCGAGGACCTCGGCGGCGGAGAGCCCGGAGTCGAGCTCGAGCTCAAGCTTCTTGGCGAACTTCTCCTTGCCGATCCGCCATGCGTCGTTTGACTTGGGGAGGACGGTCTCCTTGAGGAACCTGAGATAATCGTTGAGGGACTCGACGATCGCCGCGGCCGACTTCCCGAGCTCACCCCGCCCCTTCGGCTCGCCGGAGAGGATAAAGATGTCTGTTGTATAAAAGCCGATCGCCCCTTCGGTCTGGCGGATCGCCGTCTCAACCTTGACTCGAGCCGGATCCTTGAGGGTCGACTTCGCCGTCTCGAGAACCCGAGGGACGAGCGTCATCCGGGCCAGGGTGTTTTTCAGGTTCGTGGTTTTCGGAAGCGTTGATTGAGTCAGCAAAAGGTAGACGCTCTCCGTCGCGTACTCGCCGTAGGTCCGAGGGTCGTCCTCGAAGGGACGGAAGGTCTCCGCGATCCAGATCGATCGAGCCAGGTGGTGCTCGAAAATCTCGTAGTCGATCTGCGCATCCCTCGACAGCCGTTTCGCGTCGACCTGTCGAGGGAGCTCGGTCAAGGTCTTCCGGTCACGCTCGAGCCGGGCGTTCCTGGCCTCCGCGGAGATGTCGTCGAGCTGGTCGTCGAAGCGATGATCGCCGAGCCGCGTGGCCATGAGAGGCTCGTCTCGGAAGGCCTTCTCGAGATACGCCTGGAAGAATGCGGCGAGCTTGGAATCCTCGACGGGCTCCAGCCTGCCCGATGCAAACAGGGTTGCTGCGGGGCCGAGCACGGCGAGTAGTCCGAGGACAATCGAGGATCGCATCGTTAGTCGCTCTCGGGTGAGAGAACCCAGGTCGTCCCCAGCACCGCGCGGGGCAAGCCAGGTCAAGTCGGGCCGATTGTAGCCTGATGGAGCCCACGGTCGCATCCGCGGCGATCGGTCCAACAGCGGGCGAGCGGTTTCTCGAGTTGTCGAGTGAGGCCTGCTGAACTTGCTCCCTTCGAAATTCGATCGCCCACCGACTTGCAGAGTCGGTGGGCGAGATTGAGATCTCTGAACTCGTTTGGAGCTGCGTGCGGTCAGCCACGGGCCCGGCAAGTTGCGGACATGCCCAGGACCATTCAGGCGGCCGCTCGTCGAGTGCGGCGGTGCCGACCGACGACCGCGATCGTCCCGGCCAGGGCCCAGCAAGCCAGGGTGGTCGGCTCGGGGACGGGCTGGACGTCCAGAACCTGCGCCGCCTGGCCGGAGAGCGGGACCGTGCTCGACTGGAAGTTCTTCGAGAGGAGGTCCTGGACGGCGCTCGGGCTGAAGGTGGAGTTCGGGTCTGTCATCATGGCCCAGGTCGCGTCGCGAGCGTCGATGTAGTTGCCCGTCGTGTCGTGATTTTCGCCGACGCCGAAGGCGAGCATCAGCTCGTGAGAAATGTTGTGGGCCACGATCCACTGGAGCTGCGTGAGGTTTTGCGCCGAGCCCGCGATCTGATCGATGAAGCTGAAGCCGCTCGCTCCCATTTGGGTCATCCCGATGGCGTTGGGAGCCAACTGGGCCTGAGTGTTGGAGACCAGGCTCAGAGTGTGGGCGGCGGGGACATTCGGGTCACCCGTTAGGGAGACGGGGACGCCGCTGAGCGAGAAGGTCTGTTGGACGTCCTGGATGACCGCTTGGGCGAAGTCGGCACGCTGCTGGGATGTGGCCTGGCCGCCGAAGAAGCTGTTGAGCTTGGTGCTGTCGTACCAGGGCTGGGTCCCACCCGTCGTGATCAGGCTGTCGCCGGGGTAAGGACCGGTCCCCATGTTGATGAACGCGTCGACCATCGCGGGCTGAACGGGTGCGGCGGCGGCTTGAGCAAACGTCGTGGCGGCCGGCACGGCAGTTGCAACTGGAGTGGCCGTCGCAATGGGTGTCGGGGTGGACGTGGGGGTCTTGAAGAATGCGGACATCGACACCGGCGCGAAACCGAAGGACTGGGTCGTGGTCGGAGGCGTGTATGGGGCGGAGACAACCCGAGTCGGGATGGATGACCCCCCGAAGAGGCTCGAGCTCGACGCCCATGACGACGTCCAGGAGATGGGGTCGGCCTTGACCGGCGAAATCAGGAGACCCGAGACCAGAACCGCGAAAGCGATCGTCTTGCCGGTGGTCAACGTGAACCTCCTGTTCGAGCCCGAGAGGGTGGCCGTCCTGGCTACCTCTTGCCGCCGTAATCCGTCATATAACTGGTGCAATCCTTGTGCCATGGCTCTACCTCCCTGATGCCGATGTCAAACGAGGTCGATCGAGGAGACGCATTGACTTTCCGAAGGTGAGAACCCTCCAAGGGTTCCGACGATTCAAATCCCGAAATCTCGATGGCGATCTCGATGACGCGAGACGGGAATCACCCTCGTCCGTGTGGTGGTTTTTACAATCAACGGCCCGCTTGGGAAAAAAGTCTTTCAAACCCCCACTGTGCATTTGAATCGCGATGCGCGGTGTGAAATCCGGACAGGTGGCCTTGCAAGCCACAATGTCCCCCCCCTCAATACCATACCGAATCGCAAAAGTTCAACGCGACGTCGCGAACTTAAATGATTTCGCCTCGAAGTCGAGATTTCCTTCGAAAGGTCGATTGACCTTGACTCGATCCGTGAACCCTGAAATTCGGGGGGGTTCCGGGGCATCCCGCCATTAAGGAACGGATCGATTTAGCTCATGGAGCGAAATCGGTGCTGAGATCCGTGTCCTGTGGGCATTGCCCACGGGCCTTCCGGAAGGCCCGGTCGGCTGCCCACACAACGCAATTCGAGCGGTTCGCGACGACTTTCCTAACCCCCAGTTGGGAGCACCGATTTCGACCCGTGAGTCGATCAGTTTTTCCCGGTGCAGGGCGGTTGGAGCGCATGCTTTGGGATGGGACGGATTGAGAAACGACGCGTCCGCGACGGAGCGACGCCCGGGTCACCCGCAGACAAGATTCCCGCGACCCATTTGGCGATCGCTCGGGTATTGACGAGAAGGAGAAATGTCGGCGATGGACTCACCGAATTGGCAGATTCGCTTGTCGGCGACGATCAGAGGGTCGATCGTCGCCGACAAGCGTCGCGAGGGGCGTGGTTAGAAAGAGTCGGCAGAGATGACTTCGTTGGATGCGCGGGTGGCGAGGGCTCGCCAGGCGGTTGTGCTGATGCTCGACTTGAGGAAGTGGACGGAGCCGTCGGCGAAGAGGAAGTTGACGCCGCCGGGGTGGTAGCTCCAGTAATCCTCGACGTGGGCCTCGATGTCGTTCGGCGTCCTCGTCCCGTCTTCGAGCCCCGCCGGGCCGAGGACCTGGGTCCAGCATTCCTCGGGAGAGGGGTTGAATCGGTCGGTTCCCCCTTCGATCAGCGAGGTCGTTCCGAGCCATCCCCCGATACTTCGGGCCGTCCACGTCACATAACTAAGGTTGTGGCTCCGCTCACCGACGGCGATCGTGTTGCTCGTCCCGTCGCTGATCGCGGCCACGCCCGTCCGGCTGTTCCGGTAGAAGATCCCGAGGGCGTTCGAGGAGTTGTTGGCCCCCGAGCCGTCGCAGATCTCGCCGAGGCCATACATCCCGACGTAGTTTCCCCGCGAGACCGTGTCGACGATCGCCGAGCCGGTGTACGTCCCCGGCTGGGCCGGATCGGGCGGGTCCTTCAGGACCGGCACCACCGACGGCCCGAAGTCCGAGGGGCAGAGGAAGACGCTCAACGCCGTGGTGCTGCATGTGTTATTGGCGGCGAAGGCCACCGAGAGGTTGAAGTTGATCGCGTTGAAGAGCGGTCCCTGCTCCATCTGCGGCAGGATCATGCTCCCCCACGCCCATCCCGACCCCAGGTCGACCGAGCTGGCGTCCTCGGCATCCTGGTCGCAGGCGTTGGTGATCGATTTGTTGATGGAGCTCACGTAACCGGGGGGGAAGACTTGCTGGGCGTCGAGGTAGTTATGCAGGGCCACGCCGATCTGTTTGAGGTTGTTGATGCATTGCGAGCGACGGGCCGCCTCGCGAGCGGCCTGAACCGCCGGCAACAGCAGGGCGATGAGCACGGCGATGATCGCGATGACGACCAGCAGCTCGATCAGGGTGAATCCGCGCGGCTCCCACGCGGATGACGTTCGAGGCTTGGGCATTTCGGCACCTCGGCGATGTTGCGGATCAGATGTTCGGCTCGCGGCGAAATAAGTCGTCATGATCATCCTTCGAGAGGAGTCGCGAGAGCTCGAGCCGGAGCGCCTTCCGCGAGCGGTTCAACCGCGAGCGGACGGTGCCGGGGGGGATCCGCAGGTGCTCTGCGAGCGAGGCGTAGTCCATGTCGGAAAGCAAGCTAAGGATGAGGATGTCTCGATGGTCGCTCGTGACTCCGAGGAGGGCGCGGTGGACCAATCGTTCGAGCTCCTCGTTCTCCAGCTTTTGGGAAGGTTCGTCGTGTCGGCTGGTCTCGGGGCGTCCCTTCGCGGCCCGCTCCTCGTGCTTCCGGCGCCTGGCTCGGCTCCGGGAGAGGTGGAGGCTGCGGTGGACCACCGTCCGGATCAGCCAGGGGCGGAGTTTGGCCGGCGGCTCGGCCTCGAGCCAGAGGCTCAGCAGGGCCTCCTGGACCGCGTCCCAGGCGAGGTCGTCGCTCCCGAGGATCTTCCTCGCCACCGCGACCATGGGTCGAAGCAAGGGTTGGACCTCGAGCAAAAGGCCCTCTTGCCCCTTGCCCACCAGGGCCTTTCGTGGTCGTGTTGCCGTATGGTCGAAGCGATTCCCGCGAGGTGCGGCCTGCGCACGCCGGGATTCTGAAGTCACGACTCCCGAGATCATCGGGGTTCCCTCGCTCCTCGTTCCTGATGGCGATCCATCGAGTGAGCCACGTGCAGGGCGACCATCACCCTGGACGGACAACCGTTGATCTCGGGCCGCTTGCGCGTCGGGTTCGCTAAGGGCCGGGAATTTCGCGAAGACCTCGAAGGGGAGGGATACCGGAGGAGCGTCGTCAAGCCGACGAGTCGGGCTTACGACTGTCGCCCTCGTGGATTCGGGCGAACCGATCGAGATCGATCCTCGGACGGTGATCGGTCGAGGTTGGGTTGCCGAGGCAATCCGACCTCGAACCTGACGATCGCCGGCATCCGGACTTCCTGACTTCGAGATCAGGCGTGGTGTCCGTCAGACAAGGGGCGGTGCGCGGAGGCGCGAGGGAGCATGTGACGGGTGGGATATCGTCGAGGGGCGGTCGAGGGGGACGAGCGTCGCGATGCGTTCGTCGGTCGATTGGAGCGTCGGCTGGGCGATCAACTGCCCTTGGGCGAGGAATTGGCAGACGAGGCAGTGATCCGAGTTGGCATGAGGCGTCGAGGTCGTTTCGCCCGAGGGATGGTCCGTCGCGAACGCCCCCGCCGAGGCCCCGTGATCCCAGCCCGGGACCGCGTGGAGGCAAGGCCCCGCGAGCATCACCACCATGTGGAAGGTGGCGAGGGCAATGACCAGGGATTGGCGGACCGTTTTCGACGTCAACATGGACTCGCTCAGGTCACTCCGCTTCACTCGACGGCGATCATACGAGTTTCGAGGCTCTGAACCCATCGTCTCAGAATCAGAGTGCCGATTCTCCTGAAAAAGTTCCTCGAGCGTTTGATATTTTCTTCAAGCACCGTCATTCGACGCGGGCCGTTCGCTGCGGAGTGGTCGCCGATTTCTTGCGGAATCGGGCAAGGACGGGCTCTTTGCGAGCGTGGCCGTCAATGCCCGTGAACTCTTCGGAAAGGTCAGGTTCGTGGGCGTCCCCAACAGGTGTTCGTGGAGGCCGGTGGCGTCTGCCGTTACGTTGACAGTCTCCGCGGACGACGCCTATAATCCGGTCTCGGATTAGAAACGAGGTGGCGGTACGCGCTTCCTGGCATAACGCCGGAGGCCGCATCGGTGCACGATTGAGTCGGAAGCCCTTTCTGAAAGAGCCAGGAGCGGGACGCATGGCCGTTCGAGTTGGGATCAATGGTTTTGGGCGGATTGGACGCCTGGTCTTCCGCGCCTTGGCGGAGCGGCCGAATGACTTCGAAGTCGTTGCCATCAACGACCTGTCGGATGCCAAGCACCTGTCCTACCTTCTGAAGTATGACAGCGTCCACGGCCCCTTCAAGGGCACGGTCGAAGTGGGCGAGCAGGCCCTGATCGTCAACGGCAAGGAAATCAAGATCACGCAGGAGAAGGATCCTGCCAATCTGCCTTGGAAGGCCCTGAAGTGCCAGGTCGCCCTCGAGTCGACCGGCTTCTTCACCAACAAGGCTGCCCTCCAGAAGCACATCGACGCCGGCGCCGAACGCGTGATCCTGAGCGCCCCCCCCAAGGATAAACTCGACGCCACGATCGTCCTCGGCGTGAACGACAACACGCTCAAGCCCGAGCACAAGATCGTCTCCAACGCCTCTTGCACGACGAACTGCCTGGCCCCGATGGCCAAGGTCCTCCACGAGACCTTCGGGATCGAGAAGGGCCTCATGACCACCTGCCACGCCTACACGAACGACCAGCGCGTGGCCGACCAGATCCATTCGGATCCGTATCGTGCCCGCTCGGCCGCGATCAACATCATCCCCTCGACTACCGGGGCGGCCAAGGCCGTCGGCGAGGTCATCCCCGAGCTCAACGGCAAGCTGACCGGCTTCTCGCTCCGCGTCCCCGTGCCCGACGGCTCGATCACCGACCTGACCTCGTTGCTCAAGAGGTCGGTTACCAAGGACGAGGTCAACGCCGCGATGAAGGCCGCCGCCGAGGGGCCGCTCAAGGGAATCCTCCAGTACACGACCGACCCGCTCGTCTCGAGCGACATCATCGGCAACCCCCACTCCAGCATCTTCATGGCCGACTGGACGACCGTCATCGACGGCAACCTCGTCAAGACGATCGCCTGGTACGACAACGAGTGGGGCTATTCCTGCCGGACCGCCGAGTTGATCTTGAAGATCGCCAACCTCGGCTGAACGTCGACGATCGTGCCTTTCGTGAGATGCCCAATGTCCGGCGAACGCCCGGGCGTTGGGCATCCGGCATGTGACTCTTCCCTATTCAAGGATCACCCCTTTGGCCAAGCAGACCATTCGCGACCTGGACCTGGCTGGGAAGAAGGTCCTCGTCCGGGTCGACTTCAACGTCCCCCTAACCAAGGATGGGGCGGTCTCCGACGATCGCCGGATCCGAGCCGCGCTGCCGACCCTCACCTTCGCCCTCGAGAAGGGGGCCAGCCTGATCCTGGTGAGCCACCTCGGCCGCCCGACCGGAAAGCCGGAGGAAGACGCCGCGTTCCGGCTGGACCGTGTGGCCGATCGGCTCAGTGAAGTGCTCAGCCGCTCCGTCCGCAAGGTTGGCGACACGGTCGGGCCCGAAGCCCAGGCTGCCGCGGCCGACCTCAAGCCAGGCGACGTCCTCGTCCTCGAGAACGTCCGATTCAACTCGGGCGAGAAGAAGGGCGACCCGAAGTTCGCCGCCCAGCTCGCTGGCCTGGCCGACGCCTACGTCAACGACGCGTTCGGCACATGCCACCGAGATGAAGCCTCGATGGTGGCCGTGCCCGAGTGCTTCCCGCCCGAGAATCGCGCAATCGGATTCCTCGTCGAGAAGGAACTCCAGATCCTCGACACGCTGCTCGGCCATCCCAAGCCGCCGATGGTCGCGGTCATGGGGGGGGCGAAGGTCTCCGATAAAATCCTGGTCATCGAGAACTTGCTGCCCAAGGTCGATCGCCTCTTGATCGGCGGCGCGATGACCTACACGTTCCTGAAAGCCCAGGGCCATTCGATCGGCAAGAGCCGCGTCGAGGCCGACAGGCTCGAGGAGGCCAATCGCCTGCTCGCCCTCGCGGGGCCGAAGCTCGTCTTGCCCCAGGACCACCTGGTCGCGACTTCGCTCGACCCGACCTCCGAGACGAAAATCGTCGAAGGGCCGGAGCTCCCCGACGGTTGGCTCGGGCTCGACATCGGCCCAGCCACAGCCGAAGCTTATGGCAAGATCATCCGCGAGGCCGGGACGGTGATCTGGAACGGCCCGATGGGCAAGTTCGAGGACGAGCCGTTCCGGAAGGGGACGGTTAAGGTCGCCGAGGCGATGGCGGCTTCCCCGGCCATCACCGTCGTCGGCGGTGGCGAGACGGCCGAGGCGGTCGAGTCGTTCGGGTTTGCCGACAAGGTGAGCCATGTCTCGACCGGCGGGGGTGCCTTCCTCGAGTGTCTCGAGGGGAAAACATTCAACTCTCTGAAGGTCATTCCCGATCGATAACGAAGAGGGCCGTATCGTTCCCCCCCCTACGGCCCCGCGTCTCCCATCGATCGCTTCCCGGTCGTAGAAAGTAGACAACGCGATGGGCGAACCACGCCAGGCGCCGGCCGATCGTTCGGCCCGGCTCGATGTCTTGAATTCGGCCGAACGGCCGGTCATCACCCCGTCGCTGTTGAACTGCGACTTCACCCGGATGACCGAGGAGCTCGACGCGCTCAAGCAGGCCGGGACGATCGCCGTCCACCTCGACGTCATGGACGGCCACTTCGTGCCGAACCTGACGTATGGGGCTCCGGTCATCGCCGACTGGCGGAAGTGGACCGACTTCCCGTTCGATACGCACTTGATGATATCTGACCCCGCTCGCTACGTCGATGATTTCATCCGGGCCGGCTGCGACGTCATCATCTTCCATATCGAGGCGGTTCCGGATCCCCGCCCCCTGCTCCGCAAGATTCGCGACGCGGGCTGCGAGGCGTCTCTGGCGCTCAACCCCCCGACGCCGCTCTCGGCCATCGAACCGTTTCTCGACGAGCTCGACGCCGTCCTCGTGATGAGCGTGATGCCCGGCTTCGGCGGCCAGAAGTTCGAGGCCGAGGTCCTGGAAAAGGTTCGGGCGCTCCGCAAGTCGCACCCCGATTTGCGGATCTCGATCGATGGTGGTATCAACCCGACGACCATCGGGGCGGCGGTCTCGGCCGGCGTCACGCAACTGGTCGCCGGCTCGGCGGTCTTTCGCAACGATGGCAACTACGCGGCAGCCCTGGCCGAGTTGGTCCAGGGTGCCCGCCGCGGCAGCGAGTGAGGTGATGGCCGGGCCTCAAGGGCCCGGCCTTCGTCGCCAGAATGACCCAGGTCGTCCTGATCCGGCCCGGCGCAACCGTTTACGACGAGCAAAACCGCGTCCAGGGGATCCTCGACATCCCGCTCAGCGAGCGAGGGCGTGCCGAGGTCGCCTCGCTGGCCGAGCGGATCGCCGAGCCTTGCGCCGGCGTCGAGCTCGCTGCGCTCTACTGCGGGCCGGGCGAGAGCGTCGTCCGGACCGCAGAGGCCGTCGGCAAGGCCCTCGGGCTTCGGCCCAAGCGAATCGACGACCTCCGCAACCTCGACCAGGGCCTCTGGCAAGGGCTCCAGCTCGACGAGATCAAGCGGCGCAACCTCAAGGTGTTCCGCCAGTGGCTCGACGACCCGGTGACCGTTTGCCCTCCCCACGGCGAGACCATCGAGAATGCCCTCGAGCGGATCAAGCAAGCGGTCCGCCCCCTGGTCAAGCGACACCAGGATGAGGTGATCGGGCTCGTCGCCGGCGAGCCGATCGCCCAGTTGATCGCCTGCTACCTCCGACGCGACCCTCGCGTCCAACTCGACGACCGCGTCCCCACCGGCGGCTTCGAGCGGATCCAGATCGTCCCGGAGCCGGGCCGCAACGGCCATTGAAAAAAGCGAGTTCCGACGGTTTGATGTCCGATGGCAGGGAGAGGATCCTCGACGAGCCCGAGGGTTCTTCGGGTTTGCCACCCTCGAAATTTACGCCCACACCGATTTCTATTCTGCCCGACTCGCCCGCATTGCAGGAGCGCGGACCATGGCCCTGAAACAAGGAGGATCTTCGAACGCCTGGCACGGCCACTTCGAGCCCAAGCGCGTGCCCGAAGGCGTCTGGATGCGGTGTGACGGGTGTCAGGCCACGCTCTTCCGCAAGCAAGTCGAGCAGAACCTCAACGTCTGTCCCGAGTGCAACCATCATTTTGCCGTAACGGCCGTGAGCCGGATCGCGCAGCTCATCGACGCGGACACGTTCGAGGAATGGTTCCCCGACCTCAAGCCCGGCGACCCCCTGGGTTTCAACGACCGACGCCCCTACCCCGAGCGTGTTCGCGCCGAGCAGGAACGGACCGGCCTGAATGAAGCCGCGATCGTCGGGCAAGGATTCATCAAGGGGATCCGGACGGTCCTCGGGCTCACGGATAGTGGATTCATCATGGGGAGCATGGGCTCGGTCGTCGGCGAGAAGCTGACGAGGGCCATCGAAGAAGCGACCCGGCAGAAACTCCCCCTGGTCATCGTGTCGGGTTCCGGCGGCGGTGCGCGGATGCACGAGGGGATCTTGTCCCTGATGCAGATGGCCAAGGTTTCCGCCGCGCTCGCGCGCCACAATGCGGCCGGGGGCCTTTACATCAGCGTCCTAACCCATCCGACGATGGGAGGGGTCGCGGCCAGCTTCGCGTCGCTCGGCGACATCATCCTGGCTGAGCCGAAGGCCCTCATCGGGTTCGCCGGCCCGAAGGTCATCGCCCAGACCGTCCGGGTCCAACTCCCGAGCGGCTTCCAGACCAGCGAATTCCTCCTCGAGCACGGATTCATCGACCGGATCGTCCATCGCCGCGACCTGCGGAGCATGCTCGCCCAGCTCATCGACTACTTCGCCCCCTGAGCCTCGCCGTGGGAACAAATCCTCGAGCCCATGGCCTTCCCCACCGGCTGGCGCTTCGAACGCCCCTTTACCAGCCTGAAGCGCAAGCGAGTGAATCCGATCCGGGGAAATTCACTCGCTCGCGCTTTGGGGCCGTTTTGACGACTGGATTCAGGAAGTCGCGAACGATTTCCCTCGCCCGTCTTGCCCGACGAGGCTGAGGAGAAGGTTGTCGTGCGGGTAGGCGTGCCCGAGGTATTGCCGGAACGCTTCACCCTGCGCCACCCCGATTTCGGCACCTCGATGGGCCCCCCACTTCGCCTGGCTGTCGAGGTATTCGTCGATGCCGTGCTGGCGCAAAAGCCAGTTGCGCTGGCTTGCATGACAGGCGAGCATCTCACGTTTAGTCTCGAACACGCGCGAGACGTCGACGTGGAACCCCGCGGGGATGGCGCGTCCGTCGCGGTCGCTCCCTTCGATGGGATCTACGTAGTACAGGTGGGGGATCTTCGGTAACGCCGGCGCGGGTTCCCACTGACGGGTGACGTAGTTCGGGACCGAGGCGGTGAAGCACGCGTCTCGAACGAGCAGGCTCGTCATCTCGTGGTCGCAGAGGTAGTCACTCGGTGGCGCCGTCAGGATGAGGTCGGGACGAGTGCGTCTCAGGACCTCGGTGATTCGCCGCCTCGACTCGTCGTCGTTGAAGATGGCAAGGTCTCGGAACTCGAGACAGAGGTAGTCGGCCCCGATCAGGTCGGCGGCCGCCTTCGCCTCGCCGCGCCGGATCTCGGCGATCGTCTCGGCGTCGTGCTCGGCACTGCCGCAATCGCCGGGCGTCATCGTCGCCAGGGTCACGTGACAGCCCGCCTCCCGCAAGAGGGCGAGAGTCCCGGCGCACTGGAACTCGATGTCGTCGGGATGGGAGTGCAGGGCCAAAACGCGAATCGGCACGGTCATGTCGAGCTCCGGGACATCGGGTTTTCCACGACTAGGGTCGCTTACCAATCAAACGCCGGGCCTCGCGGACGCCAAGGAAAAAATCACCGAGGCGCGATTTTTCCGATCGCTTGACGGCAATTCCGAATTATTCTGGAAAAATGTTCTCGCGTGCGCTAGACAACCTGTGTACATTAGCAGCCAAAGGGTCAGTTGGTGATCGTCCGTTCGTAGGGCGGTCCCCCTCCCTTACCGTTTCTCCGGCGATCGGAGCCAGCCATGGCCGACCTCGAGGCGCTGACGTCCCGACAGCGCGAGATCTACGACTTCATCCGCTCCAAGATCCAGGGGCGTGGATATGGGCCGACCGTCCGTGAGATTGGCCTCCAGTTCGACATCAAGAGCCCCAACGGGGTCATGTGTCACCTCAAGGCCCTTCAGAAGAAAGGCCTGATTCACCGCGAGCCGAATATGTCGCGGGCGATCCAATTGCTGGACGACCCGACGACCGCCCCCCGCCCCGCCGCCCTCAAGCTCCTCGGCCGGATCGCCGCCGGTCAGCCGATCGAGGCGATCGAGCAGGATGAGGAACTCGGTTTCTCCGAGTGGGAAGGGTCCGACGACAAGTTCGCGCTCCGCGTCACCGGCAACTCGATGATCGAAGAGCACATCGCCGACGGCGACTTCGTGGTCATCAAGAGGCAAGAGGCCGCTCGGGACGGCCAGATCGTCGCCGTCCGCGACGACGACGGGGAGGCGACCCTCAAGCGGTTCTTCCGCGAACGGAACCGCGTCCGCCTCGAACCCGCCAACAAGACGATGAAGCCGATCTTCCGAGATCGGGTCGACATCCTCGGCGTCCTCGTCGGCGTGGTTCGCAAGTATTGAGAGCTGCCCTATCCCCAGGATGGGATTGCGATGGAACGACTCGAGCCTGAAGGACAGGACGGGTGACGTCGTGCCGGATCCCATCAATCGGCCGGCGTCTCCCCTCCCCCTCTCCCACCCTCCTTCGTCACCATTCGGCGGAGAATCTCGACGAGTCTCGGCTCGTGATTGGTGATACGGCACGATAGAATCACAGGCCTCCCCTCGCCCGGCGATCGACCTGGATCGTCCGGCGTGATCGTCTACGTGCATGCGACAGGATCGTCTTCATGGCAATGGATTCCTCGGCTCCGAACGATTCGGTGCGGCTGTATACGGATGGTGCTTGCAGCGGCAATCCTGGCCCCGGCGGTTGGGCGTACATCCTCGAGCACCCCGCCAGCGGCCAGACCCGCGACGCGTCGGGGGCCGAGCCTCAAACGACCAACAACCGCATGGAGCTGTCGGGTGCGATCGAAGGCCTGGCCTCCCTCAAACGCCCCTGCCAGGTCGAGCTGATCACCGACAGCCAGTACGTGGCCAAAGGCATCAACGAGTGGATGCCCAAGTGGAAGGCGCAAGGCTGGCAACGCAAGGAAGGCGGACGCCTCAAGCCGGTGATGAACGTCGACCTTTGGCAGAAGATCGACGAACTCCTTTCCCGTCACCGCGTGCGCGTGACCCACGTCCTCGGCCACAACGGACATCCCGAGAACGAAGCCTGTGACCGAATGGCCGTCGCCGCCTATAAGGCCCTGGTCGCCGACATGCGCGGATGACTCGGGGTGATTGGTGGTCCGTGACGGGCCCGAAACCTGGTACTCTGGAGGAGAAAGCAGGGAAGCCCAGCAAGGGGGCGGACTCGATCACCTCGATTAACCGGCCGCGAGGGAAATCCTGATTGAGAACCAAGCGTTAAAGTGACAGGCCAACGTTTGAACGGGGCGGGCGATCCAACCTCGCGACATCGCCCGGTTCCTCGATGTCGCTCGCCTCGGGCGATTCTGCGAGCACTTGCATACGGTGGCCCTCTCGGGATTCGTCGAATGATTCGTGGCTTCATCGAATTCGAGTGAGCCGGCTCGGAATGCCTCGCGTTGAATGCCTGGTTAATCTCTTGTATTTGTATTGATTGTTTTTGAAAATCTACTGAAGGCGCTTGGTTTTTGAAGAGAAACGCTCTCCTTTTCGAAACGGGTGACCTTGATCGTTGGTCCGCTCGATGATGGCGGTAGTCGCGGAAACCCGCACGACGATGGCATCGCCCGAGTCCGTATCGAGCCACATGCCCTTCCAGATTCCGTCTTGGATCCCTAGATCGATGCGAGCTCTACCGTCGGACTTGACCTCTTCGATCTGACCGTCCAATGGTGCCAGGAGGAGCATCGGTTTCCAGCCTCCGGGCACGTCTGGCAGACCTATGGGCTCGAACTTGGCATCATCGCCTCTTAGGAAGAAACTCTGCGCGGGCTTGCAAGCGACCCATCCGAGATTGACGAGGTTGCAGTATTTCGAGGCGTCCTCGCGCGGGACGAGATGCATCCACTTGCCCCAACGGACAGGGACCAATTCGACCGATTTGTTCCCCTCGCGATACTCCGTGACGAACTCGCCCACTCTTGTGCCTAAACCCCGAAAAGCAGAGGTTATCTCATCAATATCCGGCACTGCCCGTCGTTCGCCCTCGAAAATCTCTGAGACCAGACCTCCGGTCATCATCGAGAGGGTTTCCCTCATAGAGAAAAAGTAAAATCGTAGCCTTGTGAGGTTGATGCGATCGGGCTCCAAGCGAATCCCCCCGGCGACGATCTCGACGGATCCCGAGTTGCAGTCGAAGAGACCCATGCAACCATCGGTTTCTGACGTGTATCGTCCTTCGGGGGTGATCGAAAGCGCGTGGCCGGTGAATCCATCGCTGTAACCATAATCTCCGGCGAGCGACGTAAGAGAGCTCTCAGGGGCGCTCGAATCGTCTTTGGCTTCGGTGGCGAATGGGGAGCACAAGGCGAGGACGAGAAGCAATTTCATCATTCAATCCTCCATGAACCGTACCTTCCCATGACGACACGAGAGTGCCTTGTAATATTAATTGCAATCCTATTTGAAATTGTATCGAAGCGCCCCACTCAATTGGGTTAGCTTCGAGCAATCTGTGGCAATAGCAGGTGGCCCGATCTCGCCGACCAAAGGATTCAATGCGAATGTTTGAGATTAAAAATTGCGAAATTCAAGAAGCCATCTGAGTCCTGGATATTTGATCGAAACCCGGTCTTTAGTCAAGACCGGGTCTCTCGGGGATTACCAGCCCCTGCTATCGATCCTCTGAATATCTGTGTGCCTTGCGCCTTCGCGAAAAATGACCTCGTATTCCGAAACGCCGGCTCAGCCGAGGACCTTGCCCACGGCCTCGCGGGCGCGGTTCATGAGGGGGCTGTCGGGAGTCTTGGCGCCCGGGAGATAGAACATCATGGCAGCGGCGAGGGGGGCGTGCCACTTCGGGTCGGCGGCGAGCTGGCACTCTTCCCAGGCGGCTGCGGCGTACTTGTAGTCGTGGCTGTCCCGGCCCTTGTGGAAGATCATGCGACGGGCGGCGGCAAAGAGGATGTCGGGCGTTCCCCCGGATTCGAGGTAGCCCAGGGCCTTGGCGGTGGCGGTCCCCCGGTTTTCGTTCACCGCCTCGAAGATCTCGCCGATGGCTTCGTCCTTGTCCTTGCCGGTGGTCTCGGGCTTGATCGGCTGGAGGCCGTCGATCGAGATCGAGTCGCCGGGCTTGATGGCACCTCGGAAGAGCGGCTGCCAGCCGACGGCCTGGAGCAAGGCGAGACGACGGGTGGTCTCGTCGCCGGTCGCGCCGTAGATGAAGTGGAGCGAGTTGGAGGACGTAACGGCGTGGAGGGCGAGGATGCCCGGGCTGCGCATCAGCAACTCGCTGGCGCAGAGGACGACGGCATCCCAGAGCGAGTCGGGGGCGACCCCTCGATTCAGTAGCGCGACGGCCTCGGCCGACGCCGATTCGGGGCTACCCTCGCGCATGGCTTGCAGGAGGCTTCGGGTGGCTCCCGGGTCGGCCTTGCCGACCTGCCAGGCGTCGTTGATCTTCGCGGCGTTCTCGAGATTTGCTTCATAGGGGCCGACCACGACGGGGCGCGAGTCGCCGTGAGTGTCGAGGAGGCCCGAGGTGAGGGAGCGGACGACCGGCTCCGCGTGCTGCCAGCCGATCGCCTGCAAGGTTCGCCAGCTCTGGGCGGCGAAGATCGCCTTGTGGCCGATGTTGCGCTGGTCTCGGATAGCCATCCGCCAGATGGGTTCCATGGTCTCGGCCGCACCCGAGGAGCGGCAGAGGGCGGCGATCGCGACGTCGGCGGACTCGTAGTCCCAGGCATTCATCGCGCGAAGATATTCCGCTTTCGCCTTCTCGGGCCGGGGCAGTCGGGACTCGTCCACCTTGCTGAGGGTCCAGTCACCCTCCTTGATGTCCTGCAACTGCGAGCCCTTGAAATTGTCGAGCGCCCAGAGCAACGGGAGGAGTCGGTCGGACGCCGCCGCCGTCTGACCGAGGAGGTGGGCCGAGTTGATCACCATCACGGCGTGGAACTTGAACCCGACCGGGTGGGGCTTGATGTTCCGGATCCCGGCGAGGAAGAGGCCGGCGAGAAGATCGCGGTAGGACAGTCCGTCTTTCAACTGAGCGATCGCCGTCTCGAGGGCGTTTTCGCGAGGGGTCTCCTCGATCCAGCGGACGACCGGCTCGATTTCGGGGCGGAAGCGGACAGCGTCGGGTCCGACCTTCAGGTCGGCCGCCCGAGCGGGCGTGATCGCGCCCAGGCCTGCCCAGTGGCCGAGGCCTGCCCCGAGTCCCAACGCCGAGGCCGATTGCAGAAACCGACGTCGCCGGAGATTCCCGTCCATCATGGGTGCCCTTCCTTCTTCAAAAGGCGGGGACCGTCGCAAGGTCCCGGACGCAGCCCACGCGAGCCGATGATCGGCGAGGGAGAGAAGTCGTGGGGCCGCACCGCTTATTAGAATGCGTCGTCGGCGGAAAGGATATCCCTGAGAACCTCGCCAGAGTTCGAAATCAAGCCCCTCGTCGACGACTCCAAGGTCGTCGACGACGAGGATTCTCCGCGAGCGATGCTGGACAGGGCGTCACTTCTTATCCCGGGACTTCTGCCGTTCGGCGGCTTCGGCGAGGACGGCCTCGGGGTTCTCGTTGAAGAGGTCGCGGCACCCCGAGCAGCAGACGTAGTAGGTCTTTCCCTTGTAAGTGACGGGGGTTGTCCCTCGGCCTTCCGTCACGATGCAGGTCGGCCCCGACTCTCCGGCCGCGAAGGCCACCCCTTCCCTCGTGTAGCCGACCTCGGCGAGCTGGTAGTACGCCTGGTTTTCCGAGTCCTGGGCCTCCAGCTTCATCAAGAACCGGGTGTCGTGAAGCGGCGTGAGAGTGATCCGGCGGACCCCCTCTCCCGGCGCACCCGCGGACAAGACGAGGGCTTTTGTTCCAAGATCCTTGCCCTGGAAAACTCGCTCGGTCCCGTCGGCGAGAGTCGCCTTGAGGACGAACGTCTTGGCCTGGGGACCGGGGTTCAACGACGCCGATCGGAGATACTTCCCTTTCTCGATCGCGACCTCCAGGGACGCGGTCTCCTTGGAAAGTTTCCAGCTCCATCGGGCCGATTCGCGCCAGGAACCTCGGACCTTCCCACGTTCCGGCTGGCCCGTACCCCGCCAGCCTCCGACGAGTCCCGAGTACGCCTTCAAGGAATCCTGGGCATTCCTGCGGCCGTTGAGGGACCCGTCCAGAGCAAGACTCGCCTGGTATGAGATCGTCAGGAGCAGGATGGCGAGAGCTGTCGAGATGTCAACGCGCATCCGTTCTCCAGTCATGGTCCATGGCCTTGAGGATTGCTCGACACGATGAAGATGCAACCCCGGAGCTATCGCAATGTTCCGCAGCGTGTTGCAGATCGAACGACGTGGCGCGGACCGAGAGGTTGGACGAACGAGGCAAAGCTAGTTTGATGAACTGTTTGACATGTGCGACTGTTGAGATTTGATGGCGGGCGCAGTGTAGCCTCGAGATCGATGGTCCTGCTGAGAATTTCTCACCTGGCGGAAGCATTCGATAACAGAGTCGGAATCCATAAAGGCCAGTTAATTTAAAGTTCATCGCACGTTCTATCGGGTGAGATCCTCCTCAGACAGCCGCCCGACCCGACTCAGAACCTCCAACAGATCAGGCGCTTGGACATGACCCTCCGACCGAGCTACGAGGAATGGCAGGCCCACCACAAGGGCTACCGGCAACCCGAGGAAGCCACCAACGAGGAACAAGGGGACCATCCAGCCGACATTTACTTGAAAGTCGACCGACCAGGCGTCAAGGAACAGGCTCAGCGCAGGGCACGACGTCGCGATGACAAAAATTGCGATGCCGAAACGTTTGACCAGTGAGTGGACGATGACTGACACAACGACGGAGAGGCCAACATATTGCAAGACACCGTGCCAGTCCCTCATGGTGTCCACTCCGAAACCGATTCTGATTGAGGGCGTATTTCGCCCGAGAGCGCCTCTGCGCTGCAACCCGAGCGGAGCCGTCTCCCGATTATATCCTCGGTCGTTCCCAGTTGGACCGAATTCTGAATGTGGGTGGGATTGCCCATCCTACCGCGCGATCGCGGACATCGCACGGCGAACGGTAGGAGAACTCTCCTAACCCGCGAACCGAATTAACGAATCGGTATATACTGATATGACGAGATCGAGGGCAGGTCGAACGTCCCTGCTTGCGGAACCCGAGGGGGAACTGAGGTCCCCCTCAGGACGTCATTTGGGTTGGGGCGGGTCGGGGAAAAAATGCGAAAAGCGATGCGACGAAAGGATTCTCACGCCTCAAGGCTGTTGGAGCTGATTGATCTTATTGTACAGGGTCTTGAGGCTGATCCCGAGCTCCTTCGAGGCGGCGGGCTTGTTGCCGTTATGCTTCTCCAGGATGACCTGGATGTACTTCATCTCGATGTCGCGGAGGGTCGGGTTCCCGTCGGGGATCTGGAAGTGCGGGCCGTGGACGACGGTTCCGTTCGAGGTCGCCGAAGCCGGCCGTCGCACGGGGACCTGGGTCGGCAGGTGTTCGGGGCTGATCGGGCCTCCACCTGCGAGGATCGTGGCGCGTTCGATGGCGTTGGCGAGCTCGCGGATATTCCCCTGCCAGTCGTGCGCCATGAGGCACTCGATCGCTTCGGGGGTCAGGACCGAGTCGAGATTGCCCCGCTTCGAGGTGTATCGCGTGAGCATGTGTTTTGCGAGTGCGGGGATGTCGGCCTTGCGTTCGCGGAGCGCCGGGAGATGGATTTCGAAGGTATTCATCCGGAAGAAGAGGTCTTCCCGGAATTGGTCGGCCTCGATCATCTCGCGGAGGTCGCGGTTCGTCGCACAGAGGACGCGGACGTCGACGCGGAACGGGTCGTTCTCGCCGACGCGACGGATCTCGCCCGACTCGAGGAACCGCAGCAGCTTGACCTGGACGCTCTTGTCGAGCTCGCCGACTTCGTCGAGGAAGAGGGTGCCGCCGTTGGCCACCTCGAACAGGCCCTTACGGTGCGTGTCGGCGCCGGTGAACGCGCCCTTGCGGTGGCCGAACAGCTCGCTCTCGACGAGGTTTTCCGGCAGCGCCCCGCAATTCACGGGGATGAAAGCGTGTCCGGCCCTTCGGCTCTTGTCGTGGAGGTTCCGGGCGATCAGCTCCTTGCCGGTGCCGGTCTCTCCCAGGATCATCACGCTCGCGTCGGTCGGGGCGATGGTGTCGATCAGGCGCCTGACGGAGAGCATCGACGGGGTGTCGCCGATGAGGGTGGGGGTCCCCTCGGCCGACTTGAGGCGGCTTTCCAGGGCGGCTGCCTTGTTGGTCAGGTCGCGGCGCTCGGCGATCCTGTTGAGGATGACCTCGAGCTCGGCCCACTTGCAAGGCTTGGTCAAGTAGTCGAACGCCCCGAGCCGGAGGGCCTGGACCGCCGTATCGACGGTCGCGTGGCCGGTCAGGATGATGACCTGGGTATCGGGGTTGAGTTGGCGCACCTTTCCCAGGACCTCGATCCCGGTCATCCCGGGCATCCGCAAGTCGAGTAGCGCGGCGTCGTACGAGCCCTTCTCCAACGCGCGGATAGCCGCCGCGCCGTCGGGGCAGACGGTGACCTCATGGCCGAGGCGGGGGAGCTCCATCTGCATCAGGTCGCGCAGATGGGCTTCGTCGTCGGCGAACAGGATCCGCAAGCCTCCCGGGTGGGTCTTCTCCATGAGACAGGTCTCCTCCGTGAGACACAACCAATTGGCAGAGAGGTCCCCACCATCGGAATTGGAATCGTTCAGGCCGCGCGGTGGCTCTTCGGGTTCGCCGACGAGTCGGCGGTGGTGGTCTCGGCCGCTCGGATCGGGAGCCGCACGACGAACGTCGCGCCCGCACCCTCGCCGGGGCTCGTGGCCATGATCTCGCCGTGATGTTGGTTGACGATCCGGTGCGTGATCGAGAGTCCGAGACCGGTCCCCTTGCCGACCTTACGCTTGGTGAAGAACGGCTCGAAGATGTTCTCGAGGACTTCGGGCGGCATCCCGCACCCTTCGTCGTCGAAGACCATCTCCGCCATCCCTTCGGCGTGTCGCAGTTCGATCCGGAGCGTCCCGTCGGCGTTCATCGAGTCGAGCGCATTGACGACCAGATTCAAGACCACCTGCTTGATCTCCTGGCCGTCGACGTGCGCCATGACCGCCTCGCGGGGCTGGAAGACGATGTGCTTCCCGCGATACTTGCCCATGTGGCGGATCATCTCGACGACCCCCTGGATCAAGCCCGCCAGGTCGGTCCGCTCGCGCTGGATCTCGCCGCATCGGGAGAAATCCAGGAGCTTCTCGGTGATGTTCTTACAGCGGAACGCCTCTTCCTGGATCATCCGCAGATAATTGCGGATAACCTTGGCGTCGCTCCCCTCGCTCGCGTCGAGCATCGAGCGGAGTCGATGTTCGAGCGCCTCGGAGCAGAACGCGATCGACGCGAGGGGATTGTTGATCTCGTGGGCGACGCCCGCGGCGAGGAACCCGACGCCGGCCAGACGTTCTGAACGCACAAGTTGACGACTCCGTTCGTTCACTTGACGCTCGAGATCGGCGTATGTGACGCTCAATCGGGCGGTCATGTCGTTGAAGGCCTCGGCGAGGCCCTGCATCTCATCCCCCGTCTTGAGGTCGATCTTGTAGTCGAAGCCCCCTCGAGCCACCCTTCGGACCCCGCGCTGGAGGAGGCGGACCGGGTAGAGGACCCAGCGGTGGAAGAGCGCCGCGAGTCCGCAGAGCATTGCGAGTACGGTAAGGGCCGAGGTCCATACGATGACTCGGCTCGTCTGGTACTGGCCTTTGGACATCAGCAGGACGCTATACAGGTCCTGATGGAGGATATCGGGCAGCTCCATGACCCGTTGGTTCAGCCGCTCGATCCGCATGTTCAGGGTCGAATCCGAGCTCGACCGCGCCTTGAGCGGGGGCTGCTTCTCGGGGTGGCGGTGGAGATAAGTCGAGGTCCCGTCGAAGAGCGGGCCGACCTTCCGTTCGGGGTGGAGCTCGGCCAGGATCGCGGTGAGGTCGCTGTCGATCAGGAACGCGAGCGCCAATTCGTCGCGACCGTCGTCGGCGCGAGTCTTCTTCGTCGTGTTCTTCTTCAGCTCGGTGTGATACGTCTTCAAGGCTTCTTGGGCCTTGAGCACCCGCTGCTCGAGCTCGCGGCGGTCGGTGGGCGAGTCGAGGTTCCCCACATTTTCGAGGCGGACGACGAGTTGAAGCAGATCCTTCGATGCCCCGAGCTCATGGAGCGAGTCGACGTGCTTCAAAATGCTGGTGTGGAACGAGTGGAGGCCGAAGATGGAGCCACCCATGAGGGTGAGCATCATCCCGACCACCAAGGTGAGACCGGCAATCATCTTGACGCGAATAGGCCATTGGGGCATGGCGACGACCTCCTTGTCGCTCGACGGACAGTGCCTTTGTCCGCTTCGGCATGACGCGGGGGACTATACCACACTCCCCTGGAGCCTCAAAGACGCATCGTGAAGGTTTTCCTAAAGTCTGACGATCGTGCAGCCGAGGGGCCGTTTGTCGTCCATTCGGTACAGCCGTGACCTGACCGGATGGCAAACTTAAGCAGGCGTGTAGACAACTCTCGGGCTCAGATCCGGGGCCTAGCGCCAGGAGATCGTCCCCGAGGCGAGGGCGATCAAGGCAAGCGCGATGAGAACCCCGGCGACCGCGAAACGGAGCCGGGAAACGCCTCGTTGGAAGGTCCGCACAGCCTCGGGTTTGCCCTCGAGCTCCTGGAGGAAGGCGATGCGCCTGGCGATGCTCCCGTGTCGCCAGGATCGGGCTCGGGGCTCGATGCCGTTGAGCGTGGCGACGCTCGCCAGTGCATTCGAGAAGATCCGGATCCCGACGGGGCACGGCACGACCGCAGCGGGCCCGCGGTCGGGGTCATGGTCGAGATCGGCGTGCGGCGGGCAGTCGGTCAGGCCGCAGGAGACCGACTGGCAGCCGAAGACGTCGGCCTGGCGTTCGAACCTACGGGAGACGTGGCCGAACACCACCAGGAAGTAGACACCGATCACGGAAAGGACGACGGTCGCCTCGATGATCGAGGCGAGCGCGGGATGTTCCGGACCCGCCAGGAGCGACGAGAGAGACATGAGGCTCGCGTCGATCGACTGGTTGAACATCGCGAGCAGTCCAAGGCTGCCGGCGAAGAAGAAGCCGAAGTAGAAAAGGTGCCGGTGCGCAATGTGACCCAACTCGTGGCCGAACACCGCCGAGATCTCGTAAGGGTCGAGTGAGTCGATCAGGGCATCGCTCAGGAGCACGTATCGGAACCAGGGCAACGCACCCGTGACGCATGCGTTGACGACGACATTCCCCGTGTCCCAGACGAGGATGTCGGTGTAGCGGAACCCGAGCCGACAGGCCTGTCGTTCGAGCCGGTCGCGCAGAGGACCTTTCGGCAACGAATAGCTCGGCCAGGCCGCGCGGACGAAGAGCGGCGAGAGTCCGAGCATCACTCCGGCCATGACCACGACTTCGGCCGGTTGCGACCAGGCGCTCGTCCCCCATTGGGGCCAGACGCGCTCGATCACGTCCTGGCCCAGCGAGAAGATCAGGAGCATTGGGAGCGCGAGGCCCAGGGTCTGTCGGGCGCGGAGTACCAGGTGTCGAACCAGGGTGGCCTGGCGTCGCGAGACCTGGCTCGATCGCATCGCCCGCTCGGCCGGGTAGGCTCCCCACCAGATCGCGAGCTGCATCGCGATATAGGGGAGCAAGACCAGGGTTTCGTCGACGACGGGGATCTTCTCGCCCCCGAGCCCCAGTCGGACGATCTGCGGCCAGCCCCACAGGTGGACGATCGCCGCGTAAGCGATCAAGGACAGGATCTCAAGCCCTGTCATCCCCCAGGCATAGCGTTTTCGGAACCACAGAGGCGCGCGGCCGAGCCGGCCGATTCGATTCGCCGTCCAACGCCCCAGGGCAAGCGCCAGGGCCGCGACCGTGGCGATACTCCCGAAGACATGGGTTAGGCCCGAGCCGAAGTCGGGTTGGGGCTGGTCGACGGTCGTCACCGCCTCCTCGAGCCCGAATCCGATGAAAAGGGCGACCAGCAAAAGGAAAGGCATGATCGCCCCTTCCGTGTTGACCAGGCAGAGATGCGAATGGTGATCGGCGAACCTTCGCTAGAGATCCGAGGCATGCCTCGGAATGAACCGAGTTCGGTCTCGAACCCACGAAGGCCGCCGTGATCGGGGATTTGGTCGTTCAGTTCGCCGCCGTGCCGACCAGGACGAACTGGACGGGAAGGAGAGCCGGGGCCGACTCGCCCTTGACCGCGAGGGTCAAGGGGACGACGGCGCCCCACGTATCCTTGGCGTCGTCGTGCACCATCGTCGGCGCGGCCTTCGCCGAGGATTCCGGGGCGCCGAGCAACATCAGGATCGCCGGATGGCTTGTCCCCGCCGACTCCGCGCTCCCTTCTTCGAGCGCCTTCTTCGCGAGGGTCGGCAACCCCTTATCCTTCGAAGCGGGGAGCAGAAGCGTGTAGTCGCGATACGTGCTCACGCCCAGGTGGTCGCCGTTGACGGGTTGGAGGCCGTAGCGGAGGGTGTACAGGCCCTGGGGGATCGACTGGTCGCGGTAGTCTCGACCTTCGCCGGGGAACCGGAGGGCACCGAGCAACTCGCCGGGCGCGAGGACCGGGAACTGGATCGTCCCATTTGGCGCGCCCGGCTTGCCCGAGGCGGGGACGACCTTGCGAAGCCAGAAGTCGGCGTAGGGTTTTCCCTGATCGTCGACGACCCGATACCCCTGACTGTTCAATTGGCCCTTGATCGCGTCGGAGTATCCAGCAGGAGGCGCCTCGTTCATAGCCGCGATCTTGTAAGTCCCCTGGGCGAGAACAATCGAGGGGGCGAGGAGCAGGGCGAGCAAGGGGACGAGGGGGTTCCAACGCATTCGGATGTCCATTCTCGAGGATTCGTGAATAGAAGCGGGCGGGTGTTGGATCTCGGTCGCTTGGGGCCTCGACGTCGAGGATGCGATGCGAAACGCCGATGGAAAGGCCGCAATGATGGGGCCCTCCCTCGGCGTCTGAAGGCTGCAGTCCGGAGACCCCCGTCTCGGTGTCTTGTCGACACGCCTCGAGTCGGGTCATTCTCGAGGAGACTCAGAGCGCGAAATGGCCGACGAAGCTGCTTCGGCAGTTCGGGTCGTCCCAACGGGTCTCGAGGCCTTGCCCTTTGAACTGGTGTCCGAGGGTGTAGGCAGGGAGGACGTCGACCCCTTTGGAGAGCGGCTGGTAGGCCACGACCTCGTTGCCGCAGAAATGATCGCCGTCGTCGAGCGGTCGGGTCAAGATCTGGGCCAGGCCCGCGGCCCAGAACGAGGCGCGGGGAGCGTGGGGCATACCGTGTGCGGCATGGGCCGCTTCGGCCTCGCCGGGGGAGTGGGACTCGAGTTTCAAGCTGATCCGAGCCGGCTTGATGTCCACGACGTTGGAGAGTCGTTGGCCGCCGAGTTCCCTGGCCATCGCCACGAGTGCCTCACGTTGAGGGGCCGTCGCCTTCTCGTCGACGATCAAGACCGCCTTCGCCTCCTCCGGCTTGTCCTCGGAGAAGGTCGTGGTCGCCTGGACGGCCGCGGCGACGCTCAGGCCGTTCAGCCGGACCCCCTTGTAGGAGCCTTCCGTCACCTTCCAGGCCATCACGGCCTGCTTGCCATAGATGAAAATTTCGGCATTGGAGAAACACGGGCCAGTGAACACGTCCGCAGTGCGTGCTTCAATGTATTCGCCTTGAATACCGGCCGCGCCGGCCGCGGTCGCACCGAGGAGGATCAATGTCCCGCAAAACGCGGAGATTGATGGAGACATGAGGTCTAAACTCCCGGATCGAAAGGGGTTTGGCGGGTGGATCCCGGATCCTTCGACATTGTTTGGATTATGGGAGTTGGGGTGCGCGGAAGTCAAGGGTCGCTGCCGACGCCCGATGCAACCATGTCGGGTCGGATCTGGATTTCGATCCGACGGTTCTGGGCTCGAGCGCCGTCGTCGAGACCGTCGTCCTTCGGTTGGGTCGCCTCGAACCCGGCGACCTCAATCCTGACGGGGTCGATCCGGCCGTCGGAGGCGATCATCTCGCGGACTCGGGTCGCTCGCTCGAGGCTGAGGTGGCCTGACTTCGGCGCTTCGTCGCGGAGCCCGGTCGCCTGGATTGGGGAGTCGGCGGTGTGTCCCGCCACGAGGACGTGGTACGCGCGCAACTCCGGCTGTTCGAGCAGGTTGGCGACCGACTGCATCAACGAGCGAGCCTCGGGCTTGACCCGGTCTGTCCCGGGTTGGAAGAGCTGGTCGGTCGTGACGGTCAATGTCGCCGACTTGGGGTCGAATTCGCAGCCCGCGTGGGATTTCGCGAAGGTCTCGAAGCGTTCGAGGGTACTCGTCGAGATCGGGTTCGCGGCGACCCTGATCTTGCTCTTGATCTGGTTGAGCTCGACGCCCACCTTCTCCAGCTCATCCTGATAGGTGAGCACGCTCTTGTGGAGGAGCTTGTTCTCCTCGTCCTTGGCGGCGAGACGTCGGGCGTCGTCGTCGGCGCGTTGGGCGAGGTCCTCGTATTCGGATTTCTGGCTGAGGACCATGTCCTTGAGCCGGGAGTTTTCCGACTGGATTGTGCGGCTCAGCGTGTGGCACTCGTCGAGCTTCGAACGATGGACCGTGGAGCAACCGGCCAGGAGGCCGACGCATCCGAGGATCCAGGTTCGCAACGATCGCGTGCGCCGAGACGGCTCGACCATCCGTTCCGACTCCTTTCGGTACGAGGAGGCCACTGCGGGTCTCGAGGCCGGGCGAACAATCCTCGCGGTTCCTTCGCAAGGGAGCGTCCGACTTCGCTGAACGACGAGGGGACTCGAACGTGACGAGCCCCGAGGGATTCAACATCCCCGGGGCGATCGATCGAGTCGGGGCGGACCTCCCTGGCCCGCCCGGCTGCGGATAACGAATCTCAGCCGCCGATGAGGCCGGCGAGGGTCTTGACGATGCCCGAGGCGGGCGAGTCGTTCTGGTACTCGTACAGGTTTCGGACGAGGTCCATCGCGACGAACGCCAGGAAGAGCATGAAGAAGGTGGCGACGCCGAGCATGGAGACCCAGAGGCCGCCCCACTCCGCGGAAGGACCGGCCGACACGAGGGCGGTGGGCCCGGCCGAGGCTCGGGACGCGGAGGAGGGCGTTTCGCTCTCGACGTCCCAGGCGCTCGCCATTTCGCCGGAGGTGGCGGCTTCGAATCCGTCGTCGTCCCCTTCGTCCTCCTCATCGTCTTCCGCTTCGAGGATGGCCGGACCCATCGCCGTGGCGGCGTTCTGGTCGACCTCGTCCTCGTCGATGGCGAAGACTTCCGAGCCGGTGTCCGCCTCTTCGAGCTCGAAGTCGCTGGCGGCCTCGAGCTGCATCGTCTTGTCGTCGGAGTCGCCTTCGGAGCCGAGGGCGTCGACCTCGAAGTCGGTGTCGTCGAAGATGTCCTTCTCGCCCTTCTTCGTCGACGGGGGGGGCGTCGCCGAGAGCGCGGGCTTGGGCTTCCCGGGAGCGGGCGACTTAGGCAGGTTGCTGCCGCTCAACGGGGAGAGCTCGATGGAGCTGGCGCCGCCGCCGAGCCCGAGCCCGGGGGCCATCTGGAGGTTGATCCCGGAGTCGCTGGGCCGCGACAGGTTGATCCCGGAGAAGCCGGGGTCGGCCGCGGTCACGTCGGAGTCTCCCGGCTTGGCGAGCGGGGTCGACTCGAATTCGTCGCTGGCGTCCTCAAGGGCGCTGAGCTCGAAGTCGCTGCCCGAATCCGGCTGGAGGGCGTCGATCACGCTCGAGGGGGTGAGCTCGAAGTCGCTGTCCCCGTCGTCGTTCGCGGCGACGACCTCGGCGGACGAGCCGAACTTGGGGCTCTGCCGGATCGACGTGTCGCCGGGGGTGAGTGCGTGATGGTCGGAGGTGTCGTCGGCGATCAGGGTGACGTCGGAGTCGCTCGGCGGCTTGAAGTCGCTGGGCGTCGCCAGACGGACGTCGGAGTCGCTCGGCCGGGCACCCGGGGGCGTCTCGGGGACGAGGCGGACGTCGGAGTCACTCGGCAGCTTGCCGCCGGAGGACATCCCGATGATCACCGAGCTCGAGTTCGTCGGCCCGGGGGGCAGGGATAGGTCGTCGAGGAGGATGTCGTGCTCGGCGCCGGAGTCGCTGCGGGGAATCTCGGTGGTGTGGGCGCCGAGATCGGGGCTGGCGACGCCCATCTGGAATTCCGAGAGGTCGATCTCGTCCCCAGCGTCGGCGGCCGGGATGTCGAGGTCGGAGAGTCGCAGTTCGGCGTCGCTGCCGAGTCCTCGGCGGCGGGCCAACTCATCGACGTCGCCGACGCGGAAACGCCACGATCCGCCGTCCAGGAAGGCGCGAACTTCGCGCTGCTGGGCCTTGGTTTTCAGCTCGTCGGGACTCATTCCCAGGACGCGGGCGGCTTCTTCAAGGGTATAGAATTGAGCCATGGACGTGCTCCTCGCGATCTTCCCGGCCGGGTTGGGCCGTTGTACCGGTTTTCGCTCTCGAGGTCGGAAGGAGGGGACCGCGTCGGCGAACATGCACGCCCACGACCCCAACCCTCATCGGCGAATCGGGCGCCCCAAGGACTTCACCATCGACTCGATCGCGGCGACCTCGGGCTGTTGGTTATTGAATTGGGAAAGCTTCATGTCCCATAGATATTGTCGAGCACCCACGAGCTTGACGGTCTTATCGCCCCCCATGGGATCGATCCGATAGACGGTGAAGGCTTGAGATCGGGTATCGATCAGGTAGAGAATCTGGGCCCCGCCGTCGGCCTGCGTGGTGAACGCGAGCGTCCCCGAAGGATCGCCGGTCGCCGCCGCGGCGGCCCGCGGACGTTCTCCCGGAGAGGCGAGCGATTTCTCCGATTGGGCCATGAGGACAGGCCCCCGGATCCCCCCGAACCCTGCCATCAACGTCAGGCCCAGTAACAGGCCCGGCAAGCCGTAACGCGCCACACCACTCCAGCCACGCAAGGGCATTCCCGCCTCCTCCTTGATTGGCCCGGGATTGCACCTCCCCTCCGTGGAGAGATGCACCGAAAACTCTCGGTGACCCAAACCCCGGAGCATGCTCCGGGACGGGGACGTATCTTCGCGAGGCTACCGAACGCCTCTAGCTTACCACACCCGACGGTGGAGATTGAAAGGACGACCGAAATCGTGTCGTCGAGCTCGCGGAAACTTTAGTCGACGACGCTCGACCTCGAATGACGGAGCATCATCTTCCGTAAAATTCTATCCATCTGATTCCTTCGTGCAAGCCCAGTGCCGGCTGCGAGAAATGGAGGGGTCACGAAGACCTGAACGGTACCGGAGAAGAGGCGTCCTGGGCGTTCGAGTGGATTTTTTGTGCCTCGTCGTTCGTGACACGAATGGATTCGACGTCGAAAATGTTTGACTTTCCTTGAAACTCCCGCCAACCTTCGAGTATGTTAGCGCATTCCATGCGAGGTTCCCGACCGTCCATGGCAGTCCCCGCCGCTCGATTCCTGGCGCCAAGGCTCGGGGAGTCGATCCCTGAGCACGCGACCAGCCCGCCGCCGAACTCGACGATTGAGGAGGAGCGATCGATGCCCGCTCGACGAACCGTGAGGTCCTGGGCACTCACCGTCTCGACCTTCCTGGCGCTCGGGGCCGCTTCGGCCCGGGCTGCCGACGACCCGGCGGCTATTATCGGCAGCCCCACGACGGTGGTCATCGCCCCCGTCGAGTCGACGCTCCATGGGAGCCGGGCGACCCGACAGTTGATCGTGTCCTCGACTTATGCTGACGGCACGATCCGCGACCTCACCCATGCCCTCGAATGGATCAGCCTCAATCCCGAAGTCGCCTCGGTGAACGCGAAGGGTCGCGTGCTGCCCAAGGCCGACGGATTGGCCACGATCGTCGCCAGGCGCGGCAGCGTCGAGGTGAAGGCGACCGTGAAGGTCGAAAAGATGGGGCAGACCATCCCGGTGAGTTTCCGTCGGGATGTCGTCCCGGCATTCAGCCAGGCCGGCTGCAATATGGGCGCCTGCCACGGCACGCCGACCGGCAAAGGTGGATTCAAGCTCAGCCTCCGCGGCTACTTGCCCGACCAGGATTTCTTCGTCCTGAGCCGAGAGGCGGGGGGCCGTCGGATCAATCCACTCGCCGCTGAGACGAGCCTGGTCCTGCGGAAGCCGCTCGGCGAGCTCCCGCACGAAGGGGGCCTGCGGATCTCGCGGAACACCAAGAGCTACGAATACATCACCGAGTGGATTCGGGAAGGTGCCCATGACGACCCCGGCGCCCCTGCGGCCGTCCGGCTCGAGATCCTTCCGGGGGCACGGGTCCTGAACGCCCCGGCGAAGAACCAGCAGGTCGTCGCCGTTGTCCACTTGGCCGACGGCTCCTCCCGAGACATCACCCCGCTCTGCTATTACAACTCGTCCAACCCCGAGATCGCGGACGTCGACGTCGACGGCTACGTCACCTTCAAGTCGAGGGGCGAGGTCGCCGTGATCGCCCATTACCTCGACCTCGTCGCGAACGTCCGGCTCACCCACCTGGTCGAGGTACCCGGCTTCGAGGTCGCGGCGGTCCCCCAGGACAACGTGATCGACAAGGCCGTCTTCGCCAAGCTGAACCGGATGCGGATCAGTCCGTCGGAGCTCTGCACCGACCAGGAGTTCATCCGACGCGCCTACCTCGACACCATCGGCGTCCTCCCGAAGCCCGAAGAGGTTCGAGCGTTCCTCGACGACCCGTCCGCCGACCGACGCGCCAAGGTGGTCGACAGGCTCCTCGTCCGCCCCGAGTTCTATGACTTCTGGACGTTGAAGTTCGCCGACATCCTCCGCTCGAACGGGCGGCTCATCCAGTCGAAGGGAACCTATGTCTTCAATCGCTGGATCCGTGCCCAGCTCGAACGCAACACGCCGATGGATCGGTTCGTCCGCGAGCTGCTGACCGCGGACGGGTCGGCGTTCAAGAATCCGGCCGCCAATTACTATCGGATCAGCCGAGACCCCGAGAACTCGGTCGAGACGACCGCGCAGCTCTTCCTGGGCGTGCGAATCCAGTGCGCGAAGTGCCACAACCATCCGTTCGAGCGCTGGACGCAGGACGACTATTACGGCTTCGCCGCGTTCTTCTCGAGGGTCCGCCAGAAGCCGGGGGCCCTCCCCGAGGACGAGGTCATCTTCACGGCCGGGGACGGCGACGTCCGCCAGCCCAGGACCGGCCAGGTTATGAAGCCCAAGGCCTTGGGCGGACCGGTGCTCGAGGATCCGAAGACCCCCGACCGTCGCGTGGCGCTCGCGTCATGGCTGACCGGCCCCGAGAATCCCTTCTTCGCCAAGAGCCTGGTCAATCGGGTTTGGTTCCACCTCGCGGGCCGAGGGATCGTCGAGCCCGTTGACGACTTCCGGGACTCGAACCCGTCGTCCAACGACGAGCTGCTGCAAGGGTTGACCACGCAGTTCGTCAAGGGGGGCTTTGATCTCAAGGCGTTGATCCGATCGATCCTCGTCAGCCGGACTTATCAGTTGAGCGCCCGGACCAACGAGCTCAACGCCGACGACACGCTGTACTTCTCCCACGCCTTCACCAAGCTCTTGCCCGCCGAGGTCCTCCTCGACGCGATCTCGACGGTCACGGCGACCGTCACGCCGTTCGACAACCTGCCTAAGGGCTCACGCGCGGCGCAGATCCCGGACGGCAAGATGGAGAACCCGTTCCTCAAGACGTTCGGCCGTCCGGCGCGAGAGCTCGCGTGCGAATGTGAGCGCGAGAGCGACTCGAACCTCTCGCAGGCCCTCCAGCTCATCGGAGGGGCGACCGTCAACGGCAAGCTCCGCGACGACAACGGGCGGATGGCCCAACTGGCGAAGGGCACGAAGAGCCCCGATGAGATCACCAAGGAGCTTTACCTTCTGGCCTTGGCCCGCGAGCCGAACGCCTCCGAGCTGTCGGCCGCAAGCAAGCATCTCTCCGCCGCCAAGGATCGTCGACAGGCGGTCGAGGATCTTGGTTGGGTCTTGATCAACTCGAAGGAGTTCCTCTTCCGCCATTGATCCAGGGGCTGGCCCCTCGGATGGAAGCCGAAAACCTGACATCCCCACGCCTCGGCGTGGGGATTGTCATTTCAGGTGGGCGTCCCATCTCGAAATTGGAAATCGCGAAATGTCTCGAGGCCTTGTTCCAGGTCACTGGAAACGAAGCACCGGACGAGAATCCGAGCGATGGAACGTCACTCGTGACGTTCGATAGATAAGTGGCGAGATAAAATGCGTCGAGTTTGCGGACAATGGATGCGGGCGCCATGGCGGACCGAGATTGGAGACCCGGGACAAACCTCCTCTTATCGGCGTCGAGTCACTCTTGGCATTGCCTTTTTTCGACGTTTGGCCAAAAATGCCGCCGCTTGAGGCAGGGTCGAAAGACGCCAGGGTCCATGATGGGCCCGGCTCGATTGGCAGGCAAGGAGGCGAAAACCGATGGCACGCTGGTTTGTCGACCGTTGTCCCCGACAGGGGATCCCGTCGGTCAGCCTTCGACGACTCCTTCCCGACGCCCAGTTCCTGGGTTGCCAGGACTGGGAAGTGTCGGGTTGCACGTCGGACAGCCGCCGTCTAGATCCCGGGCAGGTCTTCGTCGCGGTCCGAGGGGCGAAGCACGACGGTCATGCGTTCGTCGCACAGGCCCTTGAGCGGGGCGCGGCGGGGGTCGTGGTGGAGCGGCCGTGCCCCGAGGCCGGGCGGCTCCAGGTCGTGGTCCCCGATGCTCGCGAGGCACTCGCGCGGCTCTGTCATGCCCTCGCGGGCGACCCGGCGGATCAACTCCTGACTTTGGGAGTCACCGGCACCTGCGGGAGGACGGTCACCAGCCTCTTCCTCCGCTCGATCCTCGAGGCGACCGGTGTCCGCTTCGGTCTCGTCGGCGGCCTCGGGTGGTCGGATGGCGTCTCGGTCCGGTCGATGTCGACGACCTTCCCCGGCGCCGAGGGCCTTTCCGTCATGCTCTCGGAGATGGTCGAGCATGACTGCGCAGGGGGCGTCATCGAAGTCCCTCCGGAGGCCCTGGAGGCCAGGCAGGCCGAGGGCCTCAGGTTCGATGCGGCCGTCGTGACCGACATAGGGCTGGTGCCCGGCCTCGAGGCCCGGACGATCCAGTCGCGTCGTCAGGCGAAAGCTCGGCTCTTCCGCATGGTCAATCCGGGCGGGGCCACCGTCGTCAACGCCGACGACCCCGACGTCGAAATCCTGGGTGCGGTGAATCTTAACGCGACGCGCGTCTCCTTCGGGATCGAGCGGCCGGCCGACGTGTCGGCCGAAATCGAACGGCTCGACCGTCGCGGAGCCCGTTTCCGCCTCAGGGGCTTCGATCGCGAGGCGACCGTTTCGCTCCGGCTGACCGGCAGGGCTCACGTTTCCCAGGCCCTCGCGGCGGCAGCCGTGGCGTGGGCCCGAGGGATCGACGTCGCCGCGGTGGTCGCGGGCCTCGAGTCCGTCATCCAGGTCCCCGGCCGGCTCATCGAGGTCGCGGAAGGCCAAGACTTCGCGGTCTGGATCGATCAGGCCCGCAACGGCCCGGAGCTTCAGCAGGCCCTGGCCACTGCCCGGAGCCTCGTCGACGGCAAACTGCACTGCGTCGTCGGAGCCGAGGGCTTGCGGGATCGCTCTGAACGCCTGGGGCTCGCGTTGGCCGCGGAGGCGGGGGCCGACCATGTCGTCCTGACCAGCGACAACCCTCGGACCGAAGACCCCGACCAGGTGATCGACGACCTGCTCGCCGGCTTCCGCCGGCCCGGCCGAGTCCAGGTCGAGCCCGACCGTCGCCTCGCGATCGAGACGGCCCTGGCGTCCGCCGCCCCTGGCGACGCGGTCCTCATCGCCGGCAAGGGAACCCGGACCTACCAGATCCTCGCCGACCACGCCCTCCCCTTCGACGACCGGGCCGAGGCCTCGCGTTGGCTCCGCCTCCAGCAAGGACGGTCGCGACGAAACTCGGCCTGAGTCGGGCTTCGTCGCTCGATCACTCGCCGCGGATTCCGAACAAGCCCCGGATCGATGATCCGGGGCTTGTTGATTTGATGACGGAATGTCGTCACGCGAGGCATCATCGCATGAGAATGTTTCCTTCCCACTGGTAGGTGGGGCACTCTTGCCCCCGCTCTTTCTGAATGAGCCCAGACGAAAGCCGAGGGGCAAGAGTGCCCCACCTGCCGGGGGAGTGTTCGGCCTGCCTCAATGATGACGCATTAACGGCGACGCTGTGCGACTTTTGCGTCTTCGGGGAGCTCGAGGATCTGGCCGGCAGCGATGACGTCGTGTTCATCGAGGACGCTGCTGTTCAACTCGAGGATTTCCTTGTAACGACTGGGGCTGCCCAGGACGTCGCGGGCGATGCTCCGAGCGGTCTCGTTGGGGCGGACCTTGTAGACCTTGCGCGGAGAGCGATCAGCCGAATCGTCCGAGGGGTCTCCGTTTCGGAGCGAGTTCCCGGACGAGCCTTCGTCGGCCGTATCGGCGATGGGGAGCGTGAGCTCGACGTTCCGGACGCTGGCTTGTGTGCGACCGTTCTTGGAGACCGGTCGGGCCGTACGATGTACCGAGGTCGAAGCCGTGGCCCGAGGGCTCCGGGCGGGCTCGATGAGGCCCCGGTCGAGCGACTCGGGAGGAGGAATACGGACGGTCATGCCGACCGCGAGTTTCTCCGGCGCCGAGACGAGCTGGTTGTTCGCCTTCCAGAGAGCCTTGTAATAGCGCCCCGAGCCGTAATAGTCTTTCGAGATCGTCCAGAAGTTCTCGCCGCTGACGACGACGTGGGGCTCGGATTCGACTTGTGGCTCGCTCACCTTCTGGCCGGGACTCGGCATGTCGGTGATATCCGACGCGGATGAGTCGCTGACGACTTGATCATCGTCGGGGAACTTCCCTCGACCCAGGTTTGGGAGTGCGATGAGGCCCATCGCGGCGGCCGTTGTCGTGGAGGCTCGGGTGACCTCGGCCCCGGAGGAGGGCGGAATCTCGACGGGTGAAGGCGTCGGTGTCAAATTGAGATCTTCCGCCTTGGGAGCGGCCGGTTCGCTCGGGGCGCTGGCGTTGGGCAGATCCACCAGGCCGCCCGGTTCGGGTTGGGGCTGTGCTGGTCCTGGAGAGGCCGGAGAGGCCGTCGGTGCGGCCGGTGCCGGTGCCGGGTCGTGTGCCGCTCCCTGGGGATTGCCGGGCTGAGGTGCGTCCGTCGGGGCGCCGACGGGGGCGGAGGTCGCACCTGCCTCGAGCGCACCGGCGGCTCCTGCACTGGCCGCCGCTGCTGCTGTTGTCGCCGCGGCCGCCGAAGGTTCGCCGGGTGGAGGAAGATGCGTGGGCACCGGCGTCGTGGAGCCAGGTTCCGGCGTTGTTGCGTTGGCAGGTACGCCAGGCGCCGGTCCCGTGGGCATGGGCATTGGGAGCGTGCCTGCGTCATTCGACGTTGTGGGAGGTGTCCCAGTGTTCGGTTCGGGGGTCGCCGAACTCGGAGCCCCGAGGCCCGGGGTTTCTACGGCTGTCGGGGGCGTGGCGGCCCCTCCGGCGACCGGTGGAAGACCCGCCGCCGCGTTGCCGGGATCGTTGGCAGGTGGAGCCTGAGTCATCGGGTCGGTCGGCGAGGCGGCTGCGCCCGGAGGAGTGGCCTCGGTGTTCGCTGGGAGCGGAGGCTGATTATTCGCCAGACCCGTGATCGTCGACTCGGTTGTGGGAGTCTTTTCGACGGCGGAATGGCCGCCGTCTGCTGGCGTTGGGAGCGGTGGGTTGACCTCGCCCGGAGGGGCCGTTCCACTGCTCATCGGCAATGGGGGATCTCCGAGCGGTTCCCCCTTGGGCTCCGCTGTCGGTGATGCGGCGTCCGAACCGGGCCCGGTGGGTAATGTCGGCAAGGAATTCTGAACGGGTGGGTTCGACGTACTTTCCGGCGCCGGCGCTTCCGCATGGGCCGGGCTGCCGACCTTCATGTCCTCGGGCTTGTCCGTCGAGAGGGCGGGCTTCGACTCGGACGATGGAGCCGGGGTGCTCGTCGACTTCCCCTTCTCCGTGTCGGAAGGGCTTGAGTTCGAGTTCCCCCCCTCGCCCTTGGTCGATTTCGACTCCTTGGAATCCTTGGAAGTGGCCTGAGTCGATTTCGAGGAATCGCCGTTCTTGGCCACCTCCATCAAAGGAAGCTTCTGGCCACGATTCATGATCATGGCCGTCACGAAGATCACGAACGAAAGCATGGCCGCGACACCGAATCGCGTCTCCCGCTTCCATTTGGCCATCGCCGCTGGGCTGAAGTGGGCGAGAGGGAGTCGGTAGCGAGGATGAGGATGCGGCTCGACGTGCTCGCCATCCGCGTGCGCTTCGTGGGGAGGTTCGTGTTCGTGTTCGTGTCCATGCACAGGCTCGGGCGCAAGTGTATATTCTTGCTCGGGGCCGTTCGAGTCCGGGGCGTTGGGATGTGGGGGAATCGTCATGATTCGAAGGTCCTCTTCGCTCGGAGACCCGACGGCGTCGTGGGCCCTGCCTGGTTCGGACATCGCTCAGCGACCCTCATTTTCGCGCTCCGCGCCCTGGGGTTTTCGGCCGCTTCCTGGGCCGATGCGACGATGGGTTTCCGGGTCAGGACGTTGAGTCGTTCCTCTTCGCGGAAGGTCCACTTGACCTTCCGATCCTCCAGCGAATGGAAGCTGATGATCGCGGCCCGTCCCCCGGGCCGCAGGCGTTCGGGGATCTGTTCCAGGATCGAGTCGAGTCGATCGAGCTCCTCATTGACCTTGATCCGGAGCGCCTGGAAGACGCGGGTGGCGGGGTCGATCGGCCCCCACTTCCCCGGGATACTCCGTCGAACGAGCTCAGCGAGCCGTCCCGTCGTCGTGATCGGCTCAAGCCGCCTTGCCTCGACCAGCCGTCTGGCGATCCTCCGGCTGTAGCGCTCTTCGCCGTACTCAAAGAACAACCGGGCCAGGTCCGACTCATCCAGCGAATTCACCAGGTCGGCCGCCGTCACCTCCGCCTCGGGGTCGTAACGCATGTCGAGCGGGCCGTCGACCGAGAAACTGAAGCCGCGATGTCTCCAGGCGAGTTGGTCGGACGACAGGCCGAGGTCGAGAAGGATCCCGTCGACGGCGTCGATCCCCAACTCCACCAACACTTCGGATAGATCACTATACGGGGCATGGACCAGGGTGACGGGCAGTCCTCGGGTCGTGGTCTCCGCCATCGCAAGCATCTCTGGGTCGCGGTCGAGGCCGATGACCCGTCCCGACGGCCCGACGATTCGGGCCAGGGCCGAGGTATGCCCCCCGGCGCCGGCCGTCCCATCGACGAGGACGCTCCCTTCTTTGGGAGCGAGCCACGAGACGACCTCGTCCAGCAAGACGGGCCGATGAATCGGAGTCGACGACGGAAGCTCGGAAGACACGGCCGGCTCGGTTCGATAAGACGTGCGCGTTGCGATCGGCCGGAGTGACGCGATCCGTGTCCGCGAATCTACCGGCGCCGGAATTCCTGTCAAGACCGTCCGACGGGCCGCACGACGTGCGATTCGTCGAGATTCCGGCATTCATCGGGATCCGAACAGATCCCAACCCTATCGAAAGCATCGGTCACCGATCGGCCTGTACTTCAGTCGATCTACGAGTGGCAACGCAATCGCCGACGACCGATTTCGCGTCCCACTCGTTTGAATTCGCCGCTGTCGTCTTGAATCGCGCAGGAGGATCGATTCCAGTAGGACTTCTCCCGAGCTTCAGCCCTCGAGGGGGTGGACCGGGAGGTTTTCGAAGCCCGGGCGAGGCCGCCTTTCCACTCATTCGGGGATTCCGAGGGCCGTCGGGTTGTCGAGGGCGGCCTTTCGTCCCCACTCCCGCACATTCGGTTGGTGAGCGATGCCTACGAGCGGTCGCTGGACCCGTCTTGCCTGGGCGTTGGGTGCCTTGTCCGTTCTCGCGGCCGCGGGAATTTGGGTCTACAGGCAAACGACTCCCGAAGCGGGCTTCGAAGTCCGCCGGGCCATGGCCTCGGGCCGGTTCAAAGACGCCGAGTCGCCTCTCAATCAATGGATCCAGGCACGCCCTTCCTCGTCCGAAGCCTTCTATTACAAGGGACGAGTGGCCATCGCCCTGGGCGATGTGACCGAAGCGACCGCGAGCCTGAAGAAGGCGGCGGAGCTCGGCGCTTCCAGGTCTCAACTCCTCTTCCTTCGGGCCCTCATCGCGGCGAAGCTCGGGCGCAACGCCGAGGCGGAGCCGGACCTCAGCCGAGCGTTTATCGAAGCCCAAACGCCCGACCCGCAGCTCGACGAGGCCCTGGCGAGGATCTACCTCGAAACGTATGACTTTCCCAGAGCCTCGACGGTCCTCGACCGTTGGACCCGCGACTTCCCCGACGACGCCAGGCCGTTCTTCTGGCGGGCGGAGATCGACCGGCGCTCCTCCGCCGACCCGTCCGTGACCATGAACGACTACCGCGAGGTCCTGAAGCGCGACCCCAGCCACGCCAAGGCTCGTCTCGGCCTGGCCGATGAACTACGAAAGGCCCACCAGAACGCCGACGCCGCGGTCGAGTACGAGGCGTACCTCTCCCGAAAACCGGACGACCCCCTGGCAATACTCGGCGCCGGGCAGAACCTGTTGGAGAAGGGGGACGAGGCCGAGGCGCTCCGCCTCCTCGAGCGTGCGTCGACGCTTGCTCCCAAGAATCCGGCGGTCCTCTATGAGCTCGCCGAAGTGAACTCGCGTCGGGGCGATTTCGCGGCGGCCCTCGAACTCCTCGACCGTGCTTTCGAGCAGAACCCCTACGAGGTCGCCATTCGCCATCGCCGAGGCTTGGTGTTGGTGAGACTCGGCCGACTCGACGAAGCCAAGCGGGAGCAAGCCGCCGCCTCGAAGCTCAGGGCCGAGCTCGCCGTGCTCAACCGGGCGAGGGAACGACTGCTCAAGGATCCTCACGACCGTCGCTCGCAGCTCGAACTCTCCCAGTGGATGTTCACCCATGGCCAGGAGCTCGAGGGGGCCCGTTGGGCCGAGCGACTCCTCAAGGAAAAGCCGGGCGATGCCGAGGCGAGCCGGCTCCTGGCCGACTACAACGAGACGCGCGGAAACCACGGATTGGCCAACTACTACCGGCTCCACGCCTCCACCGACGACGGAAAAGGGAACCACCCATCGTCTCGGCCGAGTCCGAACCCCGCCACAAATCCCAAGGCGAACGGGCCCCTGCAACGGAGCCCGTAATGCCCGACCTTCGCACCAAGAATCGGGGAACCTCGAATGTCGGCGAACATCCTCCTCTTGGCCGGCCTGCTGGCCCTCGGACCCTCGTCCTATTTCACCATCGAAGTCGTCGACGACCAGACCGGGAGGGGCGTGCCGCTCGTCGAGCTTCGGACGGTCCACGGGCTCTCCCTCGTCACCGACAGCCATGGGCTCGCGGCGTTCCACGAGCCAGGGCTGATGGGGCAGGACGTTTTCTTTCATGTTCGCAGCCACGGATACGAATTCGCCAAGGATGGATTCGGCTACCGAGGCAAGGCCCTTCGCGTGATCGAAGGGGGCTCGGCGCGGTTGCCCATCCATCGGATCAATGTGACCGAACGCCTCTACCGGGTGACGGGAGCGGGGATCTATCGCGATAGTGTGCTCCTGGGCCGACCCACACCCTTACGCAAGCCGTTGCTCAACGGCCAGGTCCTCGGGTCCGATAGCGTCGTCAGCGTCGACTATCGGGGGAAGCTCCGCTGGTTCTGGGGTGACACGAACCGGTCGAAATATCCCCTCGGGCTCTTCCAGGTCCCCGGCGCGACGTCGCTCTTGCCGGGAAAAGGGGGGCTCGACCCCTCGGACGGAGTCGACCTCGACTACTTCGTCGGGAAAGACGGGTTCGTCAGGGCCATGGCGCAAATGCCGGGCGACGGCCCGACGTGGATCGACTCCCTCGTCGTGCTCAAGGACTCGTCGGGCGAAGACCGGATGTTCGCGGCCTACGTCAAGATTCGAAAAATGCTCGAGGTCTACGAACGAGGGCTCGTCTCCTGGGACGACGCCAATGACCGGTTCGAGAAGCTCGTGGCGTTCCCCGGCCTTCCGCACGTCTATCCCGGCGGACATCCCTTCGTCCACAAGGTGGATGGCACGGAATATCTTTACTTCCCCATGCCCTATCCCCTGACTCGCGTCCGCGCCGACCTCGAGTCGTTCCGGGACCTGGCCCGTTATGAATGTTTCACCTGCCTGACTCCGGGGAGCACCGTCGAGAACGCCCGGGTCGAGCGGGCCGGGGACGGGCTGCCCCGCTACGGTTGGAAACGCGGGGCCCTGGCCATCGCCCCGGGCGACCAGTCCAAGCTCCTCAAGCGAGGCGAACTCAAACCCGAAGATGCCCTCATCCATCTCCAGGACGCGGAGACTGGGAAGACGGTCCTCGCGCACGGATCCTCGGTCGACTGGAACGAGTACCGGAAGCGCTGGGTGATGATCACCGTCGAGTCGTTCGGTTCCTCGATGCTGGGCGAGGTTTGGTTCGCCGAGGCCGACACCCCGCTCGGCCCCTGGGTTTACGCCAGGAAGGTGGCGACCCACGAGAAATACAGCTTCTACAACCCGAAGCAGCATCCTGCGTTCGCCCAGGACGGCGGCCGCACGATCTATTTCGAGGGGACCTATACCCAGACGTTCTCGGGTAATACCGAGTCGACGCCGCTCTACGAATATAACCAGGTCATGTATCGACTCGACCTGGGCGACGAACGGGTGAACATGCCGGTCCCCGTGTATCGTCGGGACGATCCTGGAAAGGGAAAGGGATTCGCGACGGGCCGAGGGGCCGATGTCCCCGCCTCATCGGCTCGCGTGGCGTTCTTCGCCCTCGATCACCCTTCGAGCCGAAGTGTTCCCTTGGGCTTCAAAGACGACCCCAAGGGAGGCCGAAGGCTCGTGATCCTCGATCGGGCGGCCCCCGAGGCGAGTCGGGCTGCGTTCCACGCCTTGCCCGCCGAACTCGACGATCCGCCGGCAACGACCGCCCTGCTCTTCGAGTACGTCGCGAAGGACGGTATGAGTCTTTACTCGCTCGATCCGGAGCTTGCGGACCCTTCCCTACAACGTTCGGTCCGACCCGTTTGCCGCGTCTGGAAGGATCCGCTCCGGTTCGCGTTGCCGCCTGGCTGAGCGGGGCCTGGGGCGATCCTGGTCCTCACGGTTTCCCGCCTCGACCGCAGGTTGTCCGGCGAATCACTTGTCCTGGTCGGCGATCAGGAATAACTGGAGGTTGACGATCAACCAGCGGTCGCCCTGCTTGGCGCGGACCTGGACGAACGGGAACGACCCTCCTTTTGCGACGTCGGGCGTGAAGGACCCGTGGATGACGAGCACATCCGACGCGATGAAGTGAGCATATTCGACGGTGTTGCGGGACGTGCTCCCCGAAGCCCGATCCTTGTAGAGGTCGCGGTAGAACTGTTCGATCGCCGTTCGGCCGCGGGTGTCCGAGGGTTTGTAGGAACCCGTGTCCCGATCCTTGCTGACCAGGGTGAGCTCGGCGTCCTCGGCGTAGTTGGCGGCCATGGCCGCGGCGTCTCGGGTGTCGAACTGGGTGGCCCCTTTGGTCAGGAGGTCGTGGGCGAGGCTCCTGGCCACTTCGTCGGACGAGGGGGCTTTCGCCGACAGCAGCATCAGGGAGAGGATCACGAGGCGAATCATGGATGAGTCTCCTTGTGGTAGCCCGGTCCTGAAGGACCGGGCTCAGGTTGATGCTTCCGAGGCTCGGCTTCGCGATTACCCGTACAACTGATTGACCCGCCCGTACGAGATCTTGGGGGCCTTGTACAACCCGCCGGCCAGCTTTTCGCCGAGGGGATCGACGTAGACTCGCCCGGGCTTCTTGGGGTTCTCGGGGTTCGTCTCCATCACGTGGATGTTAAAAATGAAGGCGTGCTCGCTCTCGGCCATGAACCAGTGGACGTTGTCCTTATGGTCCGAGATCGTCGAGGACTCGCCCCGTGCGAACGAGCGGTCGAGCGTCGGCCTGACGATGTAATGGTCGTCGTGATCTTCGATCCGGTCGTAGTGTCGGCCTCGGAGCGTCCCGTTCAGGATGAGGAACCCGGTGGCCATGTTGTCGTGCCCGTGCGGGACGACCGACCGCCCTTTGGTCATCGCGAAGATCTGCCCGCCGAAGACCAGCTTGGTCGACAGGCCCGAGATGTTCTTGAAGTCGACCGGGAGGCTGCGCGCCCCGACCGCCGGGAATTTCACGCCCGCGGCGATCCGGTCGAAGTCGAGCGTCTTCAGGAGCGCGGGGAGCTCGACCCGACGGTACAGGTCCTCGAGCGACTTCTGGAACTCGACGTCCTTGACCTTGTGATCGTGGACGTCTCGAGAGATCGTCTCGAGTTCCTTGAACCACTCGTCGAGGATCGGCCGGACGTCGGCGCCGAAGAGGTGTCGGGCCGCCAGCCCGTCGATCAGGGCCAGGGCGGTCAGCGATTGAATCGTTTGGCGCGCGAACTCGCGGCGAGACTCGTTCGTCGGCATTACGCGGCTCCGATCCGAATGGAAGGACGCGACCCGATCGGACACAAGAAGGGGGAGCGTCGTCGAGTTTAGTCCGAGGTCTGCTCGACCGCCAGACCCCTGCCTTTGGGCCCCGGCTCCATTAGGTCTCGGTGTGGGGCATGAAACAACCCGAATAAAATGTTGATCCCGTATTGTATCCGCGTTGTGCTCGGCCGTTTCGCGACTTAGGATGAATAAGGCGAGGACGAGCTTCTGGCATTTTGGTGGCTTCGGCCGCCCTCGGGAGAGTCCTGCGGTGATCGGCACGACCCTCAACCAGCGTTTTTCGGTCGAGAGAGAATTGGGTCGAGGCGGGATGGGGGCCGTCTATCGGGCCTCCGACACGATCCTCCAACGCTCCGTGGCCATCAAGGTGCTCAAGGACGGGGGCGATCCCGAAGTCAGCAAGAGAATTCGCCTCGAAGCCCAGATCCTCGCCAGGCTCCTCCACGACAACGTCGTCCGGCTCTACGACTTCGGCGAGGCCCAAGGGACCTGCTTCCTCGTCATGGAGGAAGTGGATGGGTCGAGCTACCTGAAGCGCTGGCGAGAGCTCATCTTCGCCGACCGGCTCAGGGTGGTCGCCCAGGTGGCCGAGGCGCTCGACTACGCCCACCGCCAAGGGGTCATCCATCGCGACGTGAAGCCGGCGAACGTCCTGATGACGTCCCAGGATCAACCCAAGCTCTCCGACTTCGGCCTCTCGACGACGCTCGAGGACGTGGACGAGACCAGGACGATCCGAGGGACGCCGCAGTATATGAGCCCCGAGCAGGCGCAGGGGAAACGGCTCGACCACCGGACCGACCTCTACTCGCTCGGCGTGATGCTTTACGAGAGCGCCTCGGGCACGGTCCCGTTCGCGGGCAAGTCGCTTGCTGTCATGTCGCAACACATGAACAGCGAGCCCGAACCCCCTCGCGCCCGCAACTCGGAAATCTCGAAGGGGCTCGAGGCGCTGATCCTCCAGCTATTGGCCAAGGAACCCGACCGTCGCCCGAGCTCGGGGGCCCAGGTCGCGGCCGCGATCCGGGCTGAGATCGAACGTGCGTCGGCCGAGCGGAGCACGTCGAATACCCAGGTGATCAGCGGAGAAATCGACTCGAGCACGGCGACCGAGGCCATGACGGCCAACAACCCGAGCGCCCCCGCGATCAACTCTCCGGGTGTCACGACCCAGTACACGTCCTCCGCGTCGGCGGCCGCGGTGCTGCCCCCGGCCTCCGCCGCTCTCGCTGCCAAGCCCCAGGGCCTGCTCCCGAACTTGCTGGACGTCGTCCAGGCCGATCCGTTGATCCTCAGCCCCGACGAACGGTTCCTTTGCGGGCACTACCTGGCGTATCTGCTGGGAGGATCGCGTCGGCGTGGGATCTTCCTGCGGCGACCGCTCGACCCTCGCAACGCCGACCGGGCCCGACTGCTCCTGGCGATGACCTCGATCATGATCGCCGACGGCTCGGACGAGTCGATTGCCCGAGGGGCCGAGCTGCTCGATAGCAAAATCGATGTCCGGCCCATGCTGAGCCCGATGGTCGTCGCCAAATACCTGGTGAATCGAGACTCCGTCGCCAAGCGGAAGCGGTTTCGCAAGGCGCGTACGAAGCTGCTCGAAGCGAGCGCCCATGCCCAGAAGGCGATGCTCGACGGCAAAGGGGTGCTGAACCCCGGGCTGATGCCCTCGAAGCTCGACGACCTCCGGAAGCTCGCCCCCGAACGAGTCGAGGTCGACGACGAACTCGTCATGCGCTGGAACCGGCTCGCCGAGATCTGGCGCACGAACCACGAATTCCGCAACGCGGTGCTGATGTACGCGACGCGCTTCGCGGCGAGCAACCCGGCGAGCTATGAGCTCTGGCCCGAGGTCGTTTATCCCTTGATCGAGCGGGCTCGTTGGCAGCGTCGCCTGCGGACCAGGACCGAGGCCCTCTGGGATAACGTGTGCGACCGGGTGCTTCGCATCCCCGACGCCGGCGTCCGGCTCGATCGGGCGATCCGGGTCTCGGTCCCCACCCAGGTGATCGCGCACCTCGACATCTCGCTCGAGGCTTTCGACGATAATCCGCTCCTCGACGATGACCCAGCGACCGCCGATTCGCGAAGCCAGATCGATCGCCTTACGATCGGCGCCGGGCAAAGCGTCGCCATCCTCCAGGAACTCGCGGATGGCCCCGCCCTCGACGAGCCGGACCTGATCTATCTCGCGGATCCCAATCCTTATCGATTCACCCTGGGGGACCTCCGATCCCTCTGGGATGAGTCGATCGCCGCGATGCGTTCGCGCGAGCCGAAGAGCGGCCATCGCCTCGTCCCCGTCGGCCCGTACCGGCTCGTCGTCATCCCGTCGATCCGAGGCCGATCCGCCGGACAGGTCGCGATCCAGGGGATGCCGAACAAGCAGATCGAGATGCTCACCCCCTCGATCCGACTCGGGAGCTCCGGATCCAAGCCGTTCATTGCGGCCTGGGTCTACGAAGACAACAGCATGGTGATTGCCTACCTCGACTTCAAAGGATCGGAAAGCTACATCCACTGGCACGCGGCGACGGCCCAGCAAACGAACTTCACCGACCCCGGCTCGTTGAACCACCTTCTGTTCAGCCTGGGTATGGAAGTCCCCGACCAGCTTGACCGCGTCCTGACCAAGCGGTTCCGGCCCCAGAATCCTGTCTGATCTACCGGGAGCTTCGGGGTCAGAGGATCAGCATCGCGTCTCCGTAGCTATAGAAACGATACTTCTCGCGGATCGCCTCGGCATAGGCGTCGCGAATCAACTCGAATCCGGCCAGGGCGCTCACGAGGACGAGAAGGCTGCTCCTGGGCAGGTGGAAATTGGTGATGAGCCCGTCGACGGCCCGGAACGTGTGCCCGGGCTTGAGATAGAGGGCGGTCTCGCCCGTGAAGGGCTGGATCGTGCCCGATTGGGCGGCCGTCTCGAGCAGTCGAGCCGAGGTCGTACCGACGGCGATGACCCGTCCGCCTCGAGATTTGCACGCTCTTAAGGCTTCTGCGGTGGGCTCGGTCAGCTCGGCCCATTCGGCATGGAGCGTATGCTCCTCGATCCGCTCCGCGTCGATCGGCCGGAAAGTCCCGAGTCCCACGTGCAAGGTCGCATCCCGGACCCCGACCCCTCGGGTCTTCAAGGCCGCAAAGACCTCGTCCGTGAAATGCAGACCGGCCGTCGGAGCGGCGACTGCGCCCGGCACCTGCGCGTACAGGGTCTGGTAGCGGAGCCGGTCGCCCGGCCCTTCTTTCCCCTTCCGGATATACGGAGGGAGGGGGACCTGGCCGTGCTCCTCGAGCAACGATTCGACGGTGCCCGAGCCTTCGGGGCGGACGATCCAACGACCGGCGTCCCCCTTCGCCTCGAGCACGAGGCGCAGGCCGTTGCCGACCCGGACGCACTCGCCGACGACGGGACGTCCCCGGGTCGTCGCCAGGATCTCCCAGGTCTCTCCGGGGAGGGCACGCAGGAACAACCCCTCCCACTTCCCCCCCGTCGCTTCTCGGTGGCCGAGCAGACGCGCGGGGACGACTCGCGTGTTGTTCCGGACGAGGGTGTCGCCCGATCGCAAGTATTCCGGGAGCTCCGCAAAGGTCCTGTGCTCCCAGCGCCCTTCCGCACGCCGAATAACCATCAGTCGGGAACGGTCCCTCGGCTCGGCCGGGTGCAACGCGATCAGCTCATCCGGCAAGTCGAAGTCAAACGCCGAGGTCTCCAAGTCCCGTCTCCCTCCAAAGTCATTCGACTAAAAGACAACTGATTTTATTTTATGAGCGTACGAAAATGATGAGGATTTTCGCATCTCATGGGGCTCGGTGCTGGCCGACTCCCGTGTCCAAACGCGGCCACCTCGGATAAACTTCCTTGCCCGGTACCTGTCACTCCTGAGGAACGGCCGAGAAGCAACCGACCCGAGGATTCTACCCGAAACGTGCAAAGTCTCGCGAAGCGTCTCGCGACCGCCACCCGACGTCCCTGGCCCGACCGGCCTGTGCCGATCGGCCTCGTCATCACCGACCTTGACGTTGGCGGTGCCGAGCGCGCATTGGTCGCCCTGGCCACTCGGCTCGATCGCCGACGTTGGGATCCCACAGTCATCGCGCTCGGAGACGAAGGGGCGTTGGTCGCCCCGCTCAGGCAGGCGGGGATCGAAACCCTGGCGCTCGACGTCGCCAAGCGCCGACCACTCCAGGCTGTAGGGCAACTCGCGAAGACGTTGCGATGTCGAAGGCCGCAACTCGTCCAGAGCTTCCTCTTCCACGCGAATGTCGCCAGCCGACTGGCCGCCCCGCTTGCGGGAAGCCCCTGGGTCGTCGGTGGCCTGCGAGTCGCCGAACGCCAGAAACGCTGGCACGTAACGCTCGACCGGCGCACGGCTTCCCTCTCCGTGGGCTCGGTATGCGTGTCCGAGGGGGTCCGTCGGTTCAACGTCTCGGCGGGCATCAACCCCGACCGTCTCACCGTCATCCCCAACGGGATCGATCCTCTCCGCTTCGACGATGTTAGGAAGGTCTCGAGGTCGGAGATCGGTGTTCCCGACGAGGCCCAACTGGTGGTCTATGTCGGCCGGCTTGACGTCCAGAAGGGGATCCCGTTCCTCCTTGACGCCGCCGAACGGGTGGCGGCGACACGTCCGCGCTGGCACCTGGCCATGATTGGTGACGGCCCTGAGCGAGCGAGCCTTCGGGAGAGGACGGACTCGAGTTTTCTCCTTTCGAGTCGAGTGCATTGGCTCGGGAGGCGGGACGATATTCCGTCCGTCCTCAAGGCCGCAGATCTCCTCGTCCTCCCATCGCTCTGGGAAGGGATGCCTAACGTCGTCCTCGAAGCGATGGCTGCGCGGAGGGCCGTCGTGGCGACCTCGGTCGAGGGTACGGACGAATTGGTCATCCACGGACAGACCGGTTGGCTCGTGCCGCCGAAGGATGCCGAGGCCCTGGCCGAGTCCCTCGAAGACGCGGCCGATCATCCCGAGCTCACTCAACGATTTGGCGAATCGGGTCGAGAGCGGATCGAAGGCGCATTTTCCATCGAGAGCGCCGTCAAGGCTTACGAGCGACTTTGGGCCGGTATCCTCGGGTACGACGAGGAGGCGGAAAAGACCACCTAGCTTGTGTGGGCCGAGTTATATTCCTCGGACTGTCTCGTTGCTCTGTCTTTCGTCGGTACGCCTCGCCGTCCTGAGTCATCGTGTCAGGTTGAAGCGAATCACGCTAAGAAGCCGAAATTCCTAGAGAGACGGCTCGAAGGCTCGAGCCTCGCATTCCCGAATTCGTGGCACATGGTTAGACTCTGACCCTCGTTGGGTCGGGAACGCCCGGTTTAAGACCTTGTCAGTACGGGTCGTTGGGACGACGAGTGTCGCGATAACTCCGACCATGGTTGGTCGATGATCCTGGGGAAGGATTCCCGGTTTCATGGAAGAAGGCCGTCGACTCTGGGGAGTGACCGCGATCGCCGCGCTGGTCCTGACGCTCGCGCCAGGGTGTGCGACCATGCGCCGGAACACGCCGATGATGGACCTCAGGCCTTGCACGGAAGGGTTTGCTTATACCAAAGATGGCTGGAAGCTCGGGATGCGCCACATCCGCCCCGCCGTCCCCGACCCCAATAAGCTACCCGTGGTCCTCTGCCACGGCCTGGGCCTTAACGCCACCTTCTGGACGATCACCGACAACCATCTCCCCAGCCAACTCGCGGCGAAAGGTTATGACGTCTTCCTCGTCGATCTCCGCGGCTCGGGCGAGAGTGCCCAGGTGGGCGTGATAGGCCGGCTCAACGAGAAGCTCCGGCAAACGCCGCTTCTCGAGTGGGGCGAGAAGCACTGGAACGTCGACCAGATGAGTTTCTACGACGTCCCCGCGATCCTCGACTACGTGAAGGCCGCGACGGGACAGGACCGGGTCAACTGGGTGGGGCACAGCCTGGGCGGGATGCTGATGTTCCCGTACCTGGAAATGGGGCCCGAGCCCTGGCGGATCGCGAACTTCATCGGGATGGGAAGCACCGTCATCCTCGCGAATGCCCCCGCGAAGGACATGCTCCGGGCGAATCGAGGGCTTCGCATCTTGAGCTCGGTCTTGAGCACAGGGAGGATCGGCCGACCGCTCATGGTCGCGCGGTTCCCCGGCCTCGAGCGGATCGACCAGTTCTATTACACGTCGAAGAACGTCGATAAGCGGACCATTCAGCGCTTCTACGGCTACACGCTCGAGGACGCCGGTCGAGGCGCCCTCCGCCAACTTGACCCGTATCTCGAGCATGGCCATTACGTCTCGGCCGACGGTTCGGTCGACTACTCGGCCAGGCTCGGCGAGGTCACGACGCCGAGCCTGCTCGTCGGCGCGGACGGAGACTGCATGTCCGACATCCCCTCGACCGAGCTCACCTTTGCCGCCCTGGGAAGCCCGGACAAGGGCCTGATGCGTTTCGGGCTCCACAACGGCAACGTCGCCGATTACGGCCACTGCGACCTCGTCTGGAGCCGGTACGCACCGAAGGAAATCTTCCCTCCGATGATCGAGTGGCTCGACCGCCGGCAACCCGGAAAGGCGGCACCGGCGGCGTCCGAGCAACGTGAACCGGTCCCGTTGGGGCCGGCCGAAACCTTGCCGGCTATGCCGCTCCCGATTGATGCGCCGGAGGTCCTGTCAGCAGGAACGCCTTGAGACAGATCTGGGACCAGGTCTCGAATCGATCCTGCACGCCTTCGAGCTCGGCGAGCGGCACGAAACCGGCCTCGGCCAGGCCCTCTTCGCGAGGGGCGACGTCGGGCCGCTCCAGTTCATAGAGGTGGACGACGCCGAGATGGACCTGACCGACCGCGGTCGAGTCGTCGTTGATCAGGCCCATGCGTCGAATCCGACCGTCGCTCCCCACCGCGACCTCTTCCTCGAGCTCCCGTCCCAGGGCCATCTCGTAGGCCTCGAGTGTGGCCCGCCCTTCGGCATCCTCCTCGGCCACGTGTCCCCCGACTCCGAGCGAGCGGAGTCGGTGGAGTCGTGACTCGCCTTGCGATTTGCCCCGCGTGTAGCAGAAGACCGAATCGCCACTCCGGAACACGACGTAGGGAATGATCTGCTTGAGCGAAGGGTCGTCTTCGACCTCGGAACGAGGCCGGAAGTGAGCAAACTCGGGAATCAGCAGGGCGTTCAAGTAGCGATCGACATCGCCGGAGAACCCCTGGAACCGGCCGAGTCGATCGAACTCGGCGCCGGGGACGACCAGGACTCGCTCGTCGCGTGATGGGCTCACGATCAGACCTCTCGTTCCTCGGACCTCGTGCGGAGAGGGCCCGGTTCATTCGGGAAACCCCGGGCCCGAGGCTCCGTCGCTTCCCGCCCGGTCCTTTCCTTCAGAGACACTCCAACGAGTCTTCTATCGGACGAATCCCACCTCGACCGCGAGGCCGGCGTGTCAGGCGTACCTGGGCACGCTCAGCCCTTGATAACTCGAGAAACCTTGGCAATCCTTGGGATTCGCCCGACTCTCCTGGGTGAGACGAGTGCTCGGTGCGGGTGGATTCACGCGACCGGGTGTTCGGGACGTGCAAGCGAAGTTCCTGGTGGCTCGCAACGCCTTGGCACATGCCAAGTCCCGAGCGAGGAACCTCGGCGATGCGATGCCGTTAACGAGAGAGTACCGCTTTCGTGACGATCCGACCTTCCGACAGATTCGGGCCTTGAGATCGTCTGGAAGTCTGGACCCGAGGATCGTTTCTCCTGGCTCGGGGCAATCAATCGCCCCGAGTGTGGGAGGAGACGTTCGTCCGCCAAAGCTTCCGGGCTCGGGGCCGTAACAGGAGTCCGTTAAATGGGACGACATGCGAACCGTCGCGATTTCCTCCGGCAGACCTCGGCGGGAGGCCTGGGCCTCTGGGCCGGTGCGGGGCTGGGGACCACCTGGGGAGCCTCGCCCAACGAGAAACTGAACATCGCGATTGTCGGGGCCGGCGGGATGGGCCGCAGCCATGTCGAAGACGCTGAGGTCATGAAGGAGAATGTCGTCGCCCTCTGCGACATCGACGAGAACAACCTCGCGGGTGCGGCGAAGATCCATACCAAGGCGGCGCTCTACAACGATTTCCGCAAGATGCTCGACGTCGTCAAGAACGTCGACGCCGTCATCTGTGCGACCCCCGACCACACCCACGCCGTGGTCACGGCGATGGCGCTGAGAATGGGGAAACATGTCTACACGCAAAAGCCTTTGACCCATACCGTCTACGAGGCCCACGTCATCTCCGAGCTGGCCGCGAAAAACCCCAAGCTCGCGACCCAGATGGGCAATCAGGGGCACTCGAACGAGGGGGCACGCCAGGTCGTCGAGCTCGTCCGTGCGGGGGTGGTCGGCCCGATTCGTGAAGTCCACGCCTGGACCGACCGACCGATCTGGCCGCAGTCGATCGACCGTCCCAAGGACACCCCCGAGGTCCCCAAGCGAATCCACTGGGACCTCTGGATCGGGCCGGCTCCCGAACGCCCCTACAATCCCGCCTATCACCCGTTCGCCTGGCGAGGCTGGTGGGATTTCGGCACGGGCGCCCTGGGCGACATGGCCTGCCACGTCGCCGACACCGCGTTCTGGGCGCTCGACCTCCGACATCCCACGAGCATCGAAGCCCGCGCCGAGGGCGTGAAGCCCGAGACCGCGCCGAAATGGAGCGTCATCACCTACGAGTTCCCCGCCCGGGGCGAGAAGCCTCCCGTCAAGTTCACCTGGTACGACGGCGGGAAGAAGCCTTCCAAGGAGTACCTCAAGGGGCTCACGCTCTCGAAGGCCGAGCGCGACAAGGGGAAGACCGAGCCCGAGTACGACGCGAACGGCTCCTTGCTCGTCGGCGAGAAGGGCGTCATCTACCTGGACGATGCCTACGGGGCCCGGTACAAGCTCCTCCCCGAAAAGGATTTCGAGGGCTTCGTGCCCCCTCCGAAAACGCTGACCCGTTCGCTCGGCCACATGAAGGACTGGATCGACGCGGCCAAGAACGGCACCCAGGCCTGCTCGAACTTCGACTATGCCTCGGCCCTGACCGGGATGGTCCTGCTCGGCAACCTGGCCCTCCGCGCCGGCAAGAAGCTCGACTGGGACGCCGCGAATATGCGTGCGACGAACGCCCCCGAAGTCGATGAGTTCATCCGGCCCGAGTACCGCAAGGGCTGGACGCTTTGATCGTCGGTCCAAACACTCGACACCCGGTCATTTCTGTAAACCGGGTGTCGATCGCGAGGCCGGTTCGATCGGCGAACATTCAACGGGCCTCGTTTTGATACAAGCCCGAAGCGCAAGCGAGCGAATCTCTCGATCATGGATCAAGGGAGATTCGCTCGCTTGCGCTTCGGGCTTGTGAGCAGTCGTACGGGGAGCCGAGTGAGACCCGTTTGGCGGGCGTCGGCGTCGTCCTGGGCTCAAAACCCCGGCTTTGAAGAAAAAGCCGGGGTTTGAAGAGATCGGCGGAATCAAGACTCGAGAGTCAATGGCCGACGGCCTGAAGGCTGCTATCCGTGGCCTTCTCGCCGGCGAGCTCGGCCTCCATCTCGCGAAATTCCTTGGACTCGGTCCTGCTCCGCCAGACGGACCAGACGACGGCGGCGATTCCGACGAGGCCGCCCAGGTAGAGGATCCAGGCGTGGCCACTCCTGTTGGCGGCCATGATCGGGGCGATCGCGAGCAGTGCAACCATGTTCATGACCTTGATCAGGGGGTTCAACGCGGGGCCCGCGGTGTCCTTGAGCGGGTCGCCGACGGTGTCGCCGGTCACGCTCGCCTTGTGGGCCTCGGACCCCTTGCCGCCGTAGTATCCGTCCTCGATCAGCTTCTTGGCGTTGTCCCAGGCGCCACCGGCATTGGCCATGAACACGGCGAGGAACTGGCCGACGACGATCATCCCCGCGAGGTAGCCGCCCAGGGCGTTCGGCCCGAGATAGATTCCCACCAAGATCGGCATCAGGATGGCAATCAGGCCGGGGCCGATGAGCTCGCGCTGGGCGGCGATGGTGCAGATGTTGACGACCCGGCCGTAGTCGGGGGTCTTGGTTCCTTCCCAGATCTCGGGATCACGGAACTGGGCCCGACACTCCTTGACGATCAGGAACGCGGCGCGGCCGACGGCCCGGATCAGCATCGAGCTGAACAGGAAGGGGATCGCTCCGCCGATCAACAGGCCGACGAACACGTCGGGCTGGGCCACCGAGAGCTTGCCGGCGACGTCGAGGTATTGCGCCGTGGTGAGCTTGTCGATGTTCGCCTCGCTCCCGACCGCGATCACGGCGATGAAGCTGGAGAACAAGCTGAGCTTGGCGATCACCGCCGAGCCGATCGCGATCCCCTTGGTCTCGGCCTTCGTCGTGTTGCCGACGGCGTCGAGGTCGGCGAGGATTTGTCGAGCACGTTTGTAGTTCTCCTCGCCCATCTCCTCGCGGTCATAGCCCATCTCGCCGATGCCGTTGGCGTTGTCGGCGACCGGGCCGAACACGTCCATGCTGATCGTGTTCCCGGTCAGCGTGAGCATTCCGATGCCGCACATCGCCACCCCGTACGCGACGAAGATGGGGCTCGCCCCGGCGTAGATGACGACCGAGAGCATGATGGCCACGGCGATCACCGCGACCGAGACGACCGTCGACTCATATCCGACCGCGAACCCCTGGATGATGTTGGTCGCGTGCCCGGTCGTGCAGGCCTTGGCCAGCGACCGAACCGGCTCGTAGTTGGTATGCGTGTAGTAGCTCGTCACCTTGTTGATGACGATCGCGAGGATGATCCCGACCAAGCAAGCCCAGGCCGGCCTCAGGTCGAGCCAGTCCGTGCCGAACCCGGCCCAGGTCGGCATGCCCGACTCGAAGTACGGCTGCGTATAGTTCCTGATGAAACCGCCGAGTTGCTCGGTGAAGGCATCGGGATTGTCGGCCTTCAACTTCGAGTGGTCGAACTCGAACGCATCGCGCGCCTGCTGGAACGCGGGGGCGATCGGGTTGCTCCCGAGGGCCTGGGGATAGTCGGCGTAGTACGTCTTGGGATCGAAGTGGAGGTATCCGAAGCCCAGGAACAGGATCCCGATCACGCTGATGATCGAGCCGAGGATGAAGCCGCGGTGGACCGAATGGAGCGCCTCGTCGCTGGTGCTCTCCGGCCCGGCCTTGACGGTGTACGTGCTGATCAGCGAGCCGAGCACGCCGATCGCCCGGACGAGCAGCGGGAAGATGACCCCCTTGTGCCCGTAGCTGGCGAGCCCGAGGATCATGGCCGCGACGATCGTGACCTCGTAGGACTCGAAGATGTCCGCCGCCATCCCCGCGCAGTCGCCGACGTTATCGCCGACGTTGTCGGCGATCGTCGCGGCATTCCTCGGGTCGTCCTCGGGGATTCCCGCCTCGACCTTCCCGACGAGGTCGGCGCCCACGTCGGCCGCCTTGGTGTAGATGCCGCCGCCAACCCTCATGAAGAGCGCCAGGAGCGTGCCGCCGAACCCGAAGCCGAGCAGGACTTCGTAAGCATTGACCCCGTAGGCCATGAAGATGACCGTGCCGCCGAGGAGCCCCAACCCGTCGGTGAGCATCCCCGTAATCGTGCCCGTGCGATAGCCGAGTTGGAGCGCCGAGCCGTAACTCGTGCGGGCCGCCGCGGCGACTCGAAGGTTCCCGCGGACGGCGAGTCCCATCCCCACGTAACCGACGATCCACGAGAACCCCGCGCCGACGAGGAACGCCAGGGCCCGGCCGAGGCTGACGTGGCTCTCGCCCTCCCCGGTGCTCGCAAAATAGAGGATGACCGTGATCAGGAAGACGAGCGAGACGATCGCCTTCGTCTGCCTTCGCATGTAGGCGTTGGCGCCAAGCCGGATCGCCTCGGCGATCGTCCGCATCTTCTCGGTCCCCTGGTCGGCCCCGAGCACTTGCCCGACCAACATCATCGCGTAGACCAGGCCTGCGACAGCCACACCGAGCACGACCCAGAGCGCGATCTTTTCGACGCTGGCGTACTGCGGGTCGTGCATGAAACTAAAGTATTGGAAGGCCTTCACCGCGGCCTTGGCCTGCGCAGGGGGAGGGGCTGAGTTCGCGTCCTGGGCCTGGAGTCCGTTCGGGAGCCACAGGCTCAGCAGGATGACCGCCGCGAACGGGGATGCGTATCGGATTCGCATGAGATCCACCTTCGCTAATCCTTCGGGTGCCTCGGAAAATCGGGGGGAACGCCCGTACTCCGACCGTGACCTCGCCGTCACGCCGGATCATCGATGTCACAGAGACCGTTGTCGTCCTCGACGGAACACCCTCGATCGGGCCGCGGAGTCGGGCCCTTGATCCTTTGGATTAGACACCACCTCGGCGTCGTCGGGAAGTGAGTAGGACGGAAACCTCTGACGTTTCCGAAGGCTTTTCGGTGCGTCTGTGGCGTCGATTCACCCAACGGGTCGGCTCCAAAGAACATATTGAGGGCGAGGATCGCCCGATCCGAAAACGTGCCGATCTGGCATCCATCCGGAGGAGAAATTATTCGGGGCCATCCGCATTCTCGGAGAATCGCGCGTCGGGTGATGGCCCGGATTCCACACGTCCTCCTCGTTTCGCGTGTTCGCGACGACGATAGGAGGGTCGACACAGGGCGTCTTGCCGCCTTCCGAAATCGCGAATTCGCGGCCTCCGAATCGACTCGACTGCCAATGACTTTGGATCGAAAGAATACGGCCAGTCTCGACGGCCGATGGCTCGTCGGATCTCCTGGCTGAATAAAGGGTTGTCGTTCGATCTTGACGACCATCGACGCGGCTTGCCGAAGGGCAATCGGGCGACGGTGCGGCTTGTCGCGTGGACGGGGTCGGATTACGATAATCTCAATTCGACCTCGAGAAGCCGACGCAGTGGTCGCGACGGCTTGCGGGCCTCGGAGCACGGGACTCGACGCCAATGCTCAGGAATTCCTTACGACGTCTGGTCGGTGCGATTTCCGTAACGGCCGCGATGGCCGCCCTCGGCCTGATCGCTTCGAACGTCTCGGTTTCGCCGGCACTTGCCGCCGACGCCCCGCAGGCCAAGGCCAAGCCCGCCAAGCCGGATAGCAGCCTTCGCATCCGCCCGAAGGAGGCCAAACTCACCGGCTCGGTCAAGCCGGCGAAGGTCAAGCCGGGGGATACGCTCACGTTCTCCGTGGAAGCGAAGTTGGAACCGGGCTGGCATATCTACAAGTTTGACAAGGTGCCGTTCGGCAATGGGCCGAGGAACACGACCTTCGACCTTTTCGACGCGGGAGGGCTCGAGACGAAGGGGAGCTGGACGTCCTCCAAGGAGCCCATCAGCAAGGCCGAGCCCGCCTTCGCCAACCAGGTCCTGGAGTTCTTCGAGGACGAAGTGACCTGGTCGATCACCCTGGTCGTCCCGAAGGACGCCAAGCCGGGCAAGCGGTCCATCCGCTGCCAGGCGGGGTACCAGATCTGCGACCCGAACAGTTGCAAGATCCCCGGACAGTGGACCCTCCCGAACGTCGAGGTGACCGTGGAACCCGGTGACGAAGGGGCTGCGGCCCCGGTTGCACCGGCCCCGTCCGAGGCCGTGGCGGCTCTTCCGGGCCAGGGCGAAGGGACTTCGGCGGCGACCAATCCCCCGGCGTTCGCGAGCGCCGCCGATTCGGCCTCGAACCCGCCGGCCTTCGCAGGCCCAGCCCCAACGCCTGCCCCTGCCCCTTCCTCGGTTGCAGTGGTGGCATCGCCTTCGTCCGAATCACCCGTCGCCGAGACTCGGAAACCCGCACCGGCACTTGCGACCGCGACCACCCCTGAAAACGTCGAAAAGTCCTCGAGCGTTGAAGTCCCACCCTCGCCGACTCCGGCCGCTCCCTCGACCGCCTCGGCCACGAGCCCGGCGACTCCGGCCGCGTCGGCCCCTGAGGTCACGGCCGTTGCGGAACCAACGAGGAGCATGGAGGCCGTCATTGCCACCGCCCCGGCGCCTGCCCCTGCCGTTCAGGTCCCGAGCAGCGAGCTCGAAGAACACGCGGAGAAAGGGTTCCTGTCGTTCCTGCTGTTCTCGGCCCTGGGTGGTCTCTACGCCCTGGCCATGCCTTGCGTCTGGCCGATGGTGCCGATCACGGTGAACTTCTTCGTCAAGCAAGGTCAGAAGAATAAGGGGAAGACGACCGGCCTGGCCATCGCCTACTGCCTCGCGATCATCGGCGTCTTCACCGCGTTCGGCGTCCTGGTTTCCTTCTTCTTCTCCTCGAAGGCCCTCCAGACTCTGGCCAACAATCCCTGGCTCAACACGGGTGTGGCGTTCCTCTTCCTGGCGTTCGGATTGAGCTTGCTCGGACTGTTCGAAATCCGCCTGCCCAACGTCCTCCTGAACGCCTCGGCAAAGGGCGAGAGCCGAGGCGGGTTGGTCGGCGTTATGTTCATGGCCTTGACGTTGACGATTACGTCGTTCACTTGCACGTTCCCGGTCGTCGGTACCCTGGTCGTCATGGCCTCGAAGGGGCAGTTCTTCTACCCGATCGTCGGGCTGGCGACATTCTCGGCGGTGATGGCCCTCCCCTTCTTCGTGCTCGCGCTCGCCCCGGGTCTGCTGTCCAAAATGCCGAAGAGCGGCGACTGGATGAACTCGGTCAAGGTCGTCGGCGGCCTCGTCGAGATCGGTGCGGCCTTGAAGTTCATCAACACGGCGGAAATCGGCTTCGGTGCCGTGCCCGAGGATGCGTGGTTCGACGCCCCGCTCGTCCTCTCGATCTGGGTCGCCCTGGCGGCCGTCTGCGGCGTCTACCTGCTTGGGCTCTTCCGGACCGATCACGACCATGATGAGGTCAAGATCGGGCCCGGGCGACTCCTGATCGGCTCGCTCTTCATCGGCCTCGCGCTCTTCTTCTTGCCCGCGCTGTTCGGCCACCCGCCCAAGAGCCCGCTCTGGAATATGGTGGTCGGCATCTTCCCGGCCGACGTGGGGGACTTCGAGACCAAGACGCAAGCCGTCGCCATCCAAGGGGCCGCCGCCCCCGAGGGTGGGGAACAGGTCGCGACTTCGACCGAGCCCGAGAAGGCCGAACGCGAGCAGAAGAATCTGCACGGAGTGCTCTGGGGGATGAGCTTCGACGCGGCCCGCGAGCGTTCCAAGGCCGAGGGGAGGCCCGTCCTGATCGATTTCACGGGCGTGAACTGCATGAATTGTCGGACGATGGAGGAAGGGGTCATGCCCCGTCCCGAAGTCGTCAAATTGCTCTCGCAGTTCGTGACCGTGCAGCTCTACACCGACTTCGTCCCCATCAAGTCGATCATCCCCGACCAACGTTTTGCGCTCGCCGAGAAGAACCAGGACCGGATCCTCGAGCTCGCGCAGGAGGCGACGAATCCGTTCTACGTGGTCCTCGGCCCGGAAGGTCAGGTCCTCAAGAAACGGGGTGGCCTGATCCCCGCGGCCGAATTCGTGGCCTTCCTCGAAGACGCCTTGAAGCGTTATTCCCAGGCCAAGGCACAGCCGGAAGGAAAGGTCGCTTTGGCATCGCCCGTTCGCTGAACGGTCGTCCCCAAGACGAGGCCACCGGAAATGCTCGAGGCACCGCACTCCTGCTCATGAAGTGGGAGTGCGGTGCCTCGTTGCTTGTGAACTCTAGGGTTCAGGCCTTGCCCAGCTTTCGGCGATTGGCGAGGACCAGGGCCGGGTCATTCACGGGGTTCAAGGGGACTTCACCCCGGAGGACGCCGAGGACATCCTGGGCGATCCCTGTCGCCATGTTGGTCAAGCCCTCGACCGTCTGGGCGGCGCTGTGGGGGGTGAGCATGACGTCGGGCCGGCCGATGAGCGGATGGTCTTTTGGGGGCGGCTCGACTTCGAAGACGTCTCCGGCGTATCCCCAGATCTGATTGGCGTCGAGGGCCGCCGCGACGTCCGACTCGACTACGACCGGTCCCCGGCAGGTGTTGATCAAGATCGCGTCGGGCCTCATCTTGCGCAGGGCCTCGGCGTCGATCATCCCTCGCGTCGTCTTGTCGAGGGGGACGTGGAGCGTGACATACTCGGACTGGCGGAGCAACTCGTCGAGACCGACTCGGGTCGCCCCCGCGCGGGCCTCAACCTCGGGAGGGGCCGCGACGATGTCGTGGTAGAGCACCTGCATCCCGAAGGCGGCCTTGGCGACCTCGCCGACTCGACGGCCGATCCGCCCGAACCCGACGATCCCCAAGGACCGGCCGAACAGGTCTCGTCCCGTGATCTTGGTCCGGAAATGGTAGTTCCCCGCGGCCAGCTCCGAGGACATCCGGGGGAAGTGCTTCGAGAGGCCAATCATAAACGCGAACGCATGTTCGCAAACGCTTTCGGTATTGGCCCCGGGCGTGTACACGACCTGGATCCCTCGCTCGGTCGCCGCCTCGATGTCGATCTGGTCGTAACCGACGCCGTGGCGGCCGACGACCTTGAGCTGGTCGCCCTTGTCGAGCAAGGCCGCGTCGACCACGCCGCCCGTCCGGATGATCAAGGCATCGGCGCCGACGACTTCGCGTTGCAGGGTCGCCGGGTCGGTCCCCGAGGCCATCCGCAACTCGGCCGAGTCGTGGAGCAGTTGCATGCCGGAGTCGTGCATCGTGGTCAACGACAGGATGATCGGCCGTCGGGACATGGGGTCCATTCGCCTCGCTGGAACGTGTCGGGATAGTCGGTCGGATGCCTGGTCGGACCTCTCGAGCCTCGTGAAGCCCTCGCCCCACAGAGGCTACCATACTCCCCGGTCGCGCGATAGGATGATGGCCCTCGGACCGGGCCCTCGGAGTTAGGTTTCGAGAGACCTCAGAGACGAGGGGAGTCTCCCCACTCGGCTCCGGTCTGGGTATTCGACGATAGGGCTTGCCGAGATCTCTTCGTGCGGTTCCCCTCGGCAAAGTCATTTTTGATGAAATGCGTGCGCCAGGGGTTAATGATCGGTTGATGATTCGAATCGGCATTCCCGGAATCTGTGATCACTTCGGGCCGCGTTGGCGGCTCGCCCTTGCGGTGCTGGTCGCGCTCGCCCTCGTCGTTCGGGGGGCGATCATCTCCCGAGACTTCGGAACGCTCGACGATCCCGACAATTACCTGGCCCTCGCCCGATCGTTGGCCGAAGGGCGGGGATTCTCGCTGAAGGGGCGGCCGACCGCGTATCGTCCCCCTTTGTATCCGCTGGTCCTGACGCCCTTGGTTGCTCGCCCTGGCGGCTCATTGCCCTGGCGAGTGGCGGCGCTCCATTTATTGCTCGGGGCCGGGACGGTCGTCCTGACGGCCGTCGCCTCGCGACGTTGGGGAGGTTCGCCGAGCCAGTCGCTCCTCGCCGCGGCGATCGTGGCCTTGGATCCGGTCCTGGTTGCGCAAGCGAAATCCGTAATGACGGAGAACCTGGCCGCGTTCCTCACCGCAGGCACACTCGCCGCACTCGGCGGGCTAGGGCCGAGGGATGCGCTGTTCGGGGGCATCGGTTTTGGCTTGTCGGCGCTCTGCCGCCCTAGCCTTCTCCCCGGCGCCATCCTTACCGCCCTCGTCGCTCTCTTCGCGAAACCTGGGGAGATCCGGGTACGAATTCGTCGCGTGGCCCTCATCGCATCGGCGACGATCGTCGTCATGGCACCCTGGGCCTGGCGGAATACGCGGATCTTCGGCGAGCCGATCTGGACGACGACGCACGGCGGATACACTTTCGTCCTCGCCAACAATCCGACTTATTACGCGGATGTCCTCGATGGTCCTCCGGGGGCGGTCTGGTCGGGTCCGAATCAGAAGCGGTGGTTCATGGAGACCAACCGGGCGATGGCCGGCTTGCCGGAGCCCGAGTCGGATCGTCGTCTCCGTGCGTTGGGGCTTCGAATGGTCTTCGAGAAACCCCGCGACTTCATGCGGGCCTCGTTGGCGCGTTTCGAGCGATTCTGGGCGTTCGCGCCGGCGGATCGGGTCTACCCGAGGGCCGTCCGGCTGGCGACTCTGCTCTGGACGATCCCGCTCTGGCTCGCCCTGGCGGCGGGGACGCTACGCCGCGGTGCCTGGAGCTGGCCTGCGGTGTCGGCGCCGTTGGTGATCCTGGCGCTTGCGACGGTCCATCTGATTTATTGGACTGATATGAGAATGCGGGCGCCGATCGTGCCCGCGATCGCCCTGATTGCGGCCTCGTCCTGGCCCATTTCGACGGTAAAATCGGGGGAATAATGAGTGTGAAAGGCGTGAGGAGAACCGATGGAAAAAAAATTCAAAATCCTCACGGATTCTAGCTGTTCAAATCTCGGAGAAACGTTAGGCTAATGACAGCCGCTCTCGGCGGGTTCCCTTTAGTTAGCCGTTTCAGGTGCTAGCCTCGCCAGAACGCTCATTTCGCAGAGGTATGACAGTGGCCAAGAAGCTTTACGTCGGCAATCTGACCTACGACACCACCGAAGACAACCTGGTGGAACTGTTCAGCGAGTATGGCGAGGTTTTGTCTGCCCAGATCATCATCGACCGCGACACCAATCGCTCGAAGGGCTTTGGTTTCGTGGAGATGGCGGACGGCGCTGACGAAGCCGCCAACGCCCTGAACGGCCAGGACTTCCGCGGACGGAACCTGACGGTCAATGAAGCGCGTCCGCGTGAGGATCGCGGCGGCGGCGGCGGCGGTGGCGGTCGTGGTGGCTACGGCGGAGGCGGTGGCGGCGGCCGTGGTGGCTACGGCGGCGGCGGTGGCGGCCGTGGTGGTTACGGCGGCGGCAGTGGTGGTGGTGGCGGCTACGGCGGTGGCGGTGGTGGCGGCTACGGTGGTGGTGGTGGCAGCCGCGGCGGCCGTTATTGAGCCGACCTGACCCGTTGACTGGCGGCGGTCTCGCGGTTTCTTCGACTCGTACCGCCGTCTTGATCATGGGTCAAGCCATCGATCCTCCTCTCTCTCCCTCGTTGCTCTGTTCGTCTCCCTCGTGGGAAATGGGCCGGCCTTTTGGTCGGCCTTTCGTGTTTACCAACCCACGCGGCCTGCCTGAAGGATCGCGAGCCGTCGTCGCAGCCCGTTTGCTCCCCCTCGTCCGACCCCTCGATCGGCCCTGCGAAACTTGCTTGCGGCCTCAGGTTTTTTGACGTCCCCGCCCTCATCGGTCCTCCCCGAATCAGGGAAAAGGCCGTTCCTCGTGGAGCGATGGATTCGCTCGCGATCGGGAATATCCGCGAGACCAACGACTCGGAGATGGTCTCGTCGGGAAGGACCGCCCCATCGTAAGATCACGGCGCGGGGACATTGGAGATAGGGACTCACTCGTCGGGAGATTCCTCGATGCAGCGCTTGAGAGCGGTACTCGGACGATCTCCTTTGACCGATCCGCGTTCCCTGACAGGGTCTCTCCTCTTCCATGCGGCCCTGCTTGTGCTCGCGTCGCTGGCGGCCCTCCATGCGGCGGCTCCGTCCGCGGCCACGACCCCGCATGCCCTTTCCGGCGAGTTGGGCGGCCCTGTCGATAATCGACTCCCGCACAAGGCCGGTGGTAACCCGGGGGACCTGGGTGGAGAAGGGATCGTCGAGACAATTCCTTCCGCCGAGGGCGAAACGGAGCGTGGCAAGCCCATCGATCCGACCGCTGCGGCCCTGCTCTCCGAAATCCTCCCCACGCCGAAGGTGACCGACCCGGCCTCGCGTGCCCTCCCCGGCCCTCAGACGACCGGATTGGGGATCGTGCCCGGCCCTGGCCTCGCCGGCGGCGGAGGGTCCGGGATCGGTTCTGGCGGTGGGATCGGGAGGGGCGTCGGCCCCGGGACCGAGTTCTTCGGGGCCCGCGAACATGCTCGCTCGTTTGCTTACGTCATTGATTGTTCGGGGAGCATGGCCACCCGGAATTCGCTCGGCATCGCCAAGCGGGAGCTCTTGAATAGCCTCAGCCAGCTCCCGCCCGACGCCGAGTTCGCCGTCGTCTTCTACAACCTCAACGCCAAGGTCTTCACCGACCCGCAAGGGCACCCTGGCCTGATGGCCGCGACCCAAACGAACAAGCTTCGGGCCCGGGTGCAACTCGACGAAGTCGACTCGATCGGCGGGACCGATCACATGCTCGCCCTCCGCGCCGCGCTTGCGGTTAACCCCGAGGTCATCTTCTTCCTCACCGATGCCGACCTGATGACCAACACCGACGTCGACGACATCCTCCACGAGTCCAAGAACTCCCGTGTCCAGGCCGTCGAATTCGGGCGCGGGGCCGACCTCGGCGGCACGAATCCGCTCCGGCGCCTTGCGAGCTCGACGGGCGGGACTTATCGATATCTGGATGTCACGAAATTCCCGAGATAGCGATTCGGGTTGACCGCGCCGGGGATCTCTCCTACGATCCCCGATCATCAAGGCCGATCCTTTCGCCTTCGACGGGCGGATCGGAGTGAGGTCTGGGTGCCCCGGAGGACGAGTCCGCGGGAACCTGACCATCGAGTCGACTCGGATGGTTCGCCTGGGGTGTACCACGATGGTTGGGGTCGGGAGGACTCGGCCCCAAGACGTCCCCGTCGTGACATCTTGTGAGAGCGACGAGTCGCCCCCCACTTCCCTCTTGCGCGGGATGGAACCCAATGCGCTTTGCGATCGTTTTCACGGTCCTCTCGGGCGTGGCCGTGGCCGTCTGGCTGACCATCGAGACACGGAGGAACCGGCTCGTTTGGGACCACTTCGACGTGGTCAAGCCGGGGATCCTTTATCGGAGCGGCCAACTCAACGGCGATCAACTCGGCGCCGCGGTCTCGCGATATGGGATCCGGACCGTCATCAGCTTCCAGATCCCCGGCGAAGGGGTTGACGAGGAGCGGACGCTCTCGCGAAAGCTCGGCGTCGACTTCATGAACCTGCCGATGCCCGGCGACGGGTTCGGGCAAGAAGCCCAGTTCCGCGAGGTGCTGAAGGCGTGCGATGACATCGATCGACGCCCCGTGCTCATCCATTGCGCCCGGGGCACTTGCCGGACCGGCGCGGCCGTGGCCCTCTATCGGTTTGAGCGGGACGGCTGGACCATCGAAGATGTCTCGGCCGAGATGCGCCGGCAGACCTATCGGGAAGGCTGGCTCCCGGGATACATCTTCGGGATGGTGAAGAGCCACCCCGCGCAGGAGTTGTTCGAGCCTTCGATCGCGCTCGACCGCAACCTCCCCGGCCGCGAAGACGCGCAGGAGGCGACGCATGTTCGTTGATCCAGCCTCGCCGGAAATGGCGATCACTAGCCCCGTCGAGGAGATCGCCCCGAAGCGACGGCGGGACATGAAACTCGCCGTCCTGGGGATTGCGCTGCTCCTCGCCGCGGGGTTCGTCGTGCTTGGCGGGGGTAGCCTCGACCTCGGGGTGGACGAGGCTCGACTCGGGCTGGCGGCGGGCGAGCGACTCGGTCCCTATGGGCAAGTGTTCGGGGGTTGGGAACCATCGCTCTGGCCGGGAACGGTCTTCCCTAGCCTCGTCTGGGCCTGGGGAGAGGGCGGGTTCCCGACCGCAGCCTCGGTCCGGTGGCCGGCGGTCATCGCCGGGATCGTCACGGGTTTGATCCTGGCCCGCAGGGTCCTGAATACGTTCGGGCCTCGCGCCGGGATCCTGGTGTCGCTCTGCTGGTTCGGCAGCCTTGCCATGATGGACCGGTCCGCGGGCTCCCAACTCGACCTGATCGCGGGACTGGGGACGGTCGCCGCGTTCGATCGCCTGCTGGGTCGCGGCTCTGGATGGGTTGCGGGCTTCTGGTCGGCGCTCGCGTTCCTCGCCGCGGGGTGGCCGCCGTTAGCTCTCATCGTACTCACGATGATTGTGATCGGGCGTCGCGAAGCCTCGATCGGGATCCGGTTCTTGATCCCGCCGCTCGCAGCCGCGATCGGATGGTCGTGCTGGGCCTTGAGCGTCGCCCCCACCGAGGCCTGGGCGGCCGCCTTGTCTATCCCCTTCACCCAGAAGCCCGCTTGGATGATGGCCTTCGGAGTCCTGGCTCTCGGGTTGCCCTGGAGCCCTTTCGCGGTCCTGGCCGCGGTCGGTTCCGTTCGTGAAGGCTGGCCCGTCGAGGGACGGCGAATGGTCCGCGGATGGTCCCAGGTCATCGGTGCGAGCGTGCTGGTCGGGACGATCATCCCGGGCCTGGCGTCCGCTGCCCGAATCCCCGCGCTCGCCGGCCTGGCCGTGGCCTCGGCCGCCGCCTGTGACCTGGCCTGGGCGCGGTCGTTCGAGAAGTCGGCGAGGAACCGATTCCTCTGGATCGCTTCGCTCGTGACCGTGCTCTGGACGCTCATTGCGGTCGGAGGGGGGATCAGCCTCGCGAGCGCCGTGTCATACTACCGTCCTCTGGCGATCCTCTTGATCCTGATGGCGATGCCGGCGGCGACCTTGGCCGTCATGTCGATCGTGAAGAGGGACGCCCGTCGCGCCCTGCTGGCCGTGGCCTTGATATCGATCTCCCTGAAGGCGGGCCACTGGGGCTACTACGTCCCCGAATGGAACTATCGCTACAGTCAGGGACCTTGGGGACGTGCGATCGGACAGTGGGTTCCCCCGCGTTGGCCGATCTACACGACCCATACCTGGAACCATGACCTGGCCTTTGCAACCGGCCGGCAGGTGCGGCAACTCGCCCATCCAAAGTTGATTGCCTATCAACCGGGCGACTCGCCTCGATTCGTACTCCTGCTCGACGCCGAATTCGACAACTGGCCCGAAGACGCCCCACCTATCGTCAAGGTGGCGTCCTTCCAGGACGAGCGAGGTGACGGCCGGGTGCTCGTTAGGACGGCCGGGAAGCTCAACTGGCGTCTGGCCCGCCACACTCGGGACGACTGAGCCCGTCCCTACGACAGACATCGAGCCGGGTCTCTCGTTCCTCGTTGATGATCCTCGGACGATGCTGGACCCCGGGATACGGCGACCTGCCGCCTCCCGGGGTCTGTTTTTTTGGCCCGTGCTTGGTCGGATCTCGTCGCTCGACGTGTCGCGTTCAAGAAATGCAACCATGAAATGAATTCGCGCGATCCCAAAATGCCCAAACATCGTTTAAACTTAATTGAGACGGGTCGACGGTCCATCGTCCCTCGGACCACTCACCCTCGAATTCAGCCGGCTCGTTCCGCGCCGGAACAAAAATCGCATGGAGTGTCACCGGGCACGGAGAGCGCCGTAAAAATCTGAGCGTCTCTCGGCGCGACGATACGTGAGATGAACGCTGTTCGGAGAGAATGGCGTATTCCCTGCCCTAGTGTTGAGGTCGATGGTCCCGAAACCCTCGGACCAGTGACCTGAAGTGAAGTGACTACTCGTTCGACAACGTCCGCGGTGCGATCCAAAGGCCAGCGGTGGGGGCGTGAAACGATGCTCGGAAAACTAAGAGCGATCCTGTCGCCCAAGAAGAGCCCGGTCGAAGTTCGGCCGAAGCGTCGTCGGGTGAACCTCGACCGCCGTTATACCCTGCTCGCGTTGACGGGCCAGGGGAGCATGTCACGAGTCCACCGGGCGGTCGACAACCAAAGCGGTCGTTCGGTCTGCCTGAAAGTCCAGCTCCCCCAGAAGAATGCGGCGGCCGCTGCCCGTTCCGGGCGCGAATATCGCCCGTCCGAAGGGGAGATCGGGATGAAGGTCGTCCACCCGCACGTCGTGCGGACGTACGAGTTCGGTGACTCCTCGAAAGGCGAACACTTCGTCGTGATGGAGTTCGTCGAAGGGGTCAGCCTGAATTTTCTCCGTGAGTCGAAGGCGGCCACCTTCTCCGAGAAGCTCGAACTCCTGGCACAGGCTGCCGAGGCGCTCGCGTCTGTCCATAAGTACGGGTTCATCCACCACGACGTCGGACCCCAAAACTTTCTGGTCGATCGCGATCACCAAGTTAAGCTGATCGACTTCGGGCTCGCCGTCCCCAATACGCCCGCATTCCAACGCCCCGGGAATCGTACCGGGACCTTGCAATACATGGCGCCCGAGCTGATCCGTCGCGAATCGACCGACGAACGCCTCGACATCTTCTCTTACGGCGTGATGGCCTTCGAGTTCCTGACCGATCGACTTCCCTACGACTCGTTCGCGTCGAACTCGATGGCGATGATGCTCCAGCGGATCAATCAGGAACCGCTCGACCCCGCGCAGGCGAATCCCGACCTGCCCCCCGAGCTCAACGAGCTGCTCCGCAAGCTGATCGCCCGCCGCAAGGTCGATCGCCTGCCTTCAATGGACACCGTGGCCGTCACGCTCCGCGAGATCGTCGAGGGCGTGAAGCTCTAAGCTCGACCTCCAGGTGCTGAAGAGGGACGGATCACCACATAGGCACAAATAACACAAAAATTAACAAGAAAACTATTCCGATTTCCTTGTATTTCCCTTTGTGTCTTTGTGGCGAATCCTCACCGTTTTCAATTTCGCGTAGCGCGGATCACGCGAGGGTGATTCGCGTGGTCGCGGATCGTCGGCGCCAGCGTGAATTCGGGTCGGGCGGCGATGAGGTCTCGGACGGGCCGTTCCTGGTCGGATCCGATTTCCAGGATGAGTGAGCCCCCGGATTTCAGGAGCCGAGCCGATTCCTCGATCAACGGGGCCACGACGCGAAGGCCGTCGGAGCCCCCGTCGAGGGCGAGGTGGGGCTCATAGTCCCTGACGCCTGGCTCGAGCGTCGGGATGACGTCGGACGCGATGTAAGGGGGGTTCGAGACGATCACGTCGAACGGGCCTTCACCCGCGACGGGGGCGAGGCGGTCGCCCTGGCGAAACTCGACGCGATCGGAGAGACCCAGCGTCTTGGCGTTCGACTCGGCAACCTCCAGGGCGTCAAGGCTCAAGTCGATCGCCACGAAGCGAGCCGACTTGTGTTGATGAGTGCAGGCGAGCGCGAGGCAACCCGAACCGGTCCCGACGTCGACTGCCCTCGGAGACTCGAGGGTTTTGGTGACCGCGAGGAACTCGACGACGACGAACTCGGAGTCGGGTCTCGGGATCAGGACCGCGGGCGAGACGGCGAGGGTGAGCGAATAGAACTCCTTGCGGCCGACGAGGTAGGCGACCGGCATCCCTTCCGATCGGCGACGGACGAGCTCGCGGTAGCCCGCCCGTGCGGTTTCTCCGATCTCTTCTTCGAAGTGGGTGTAGAGCTTGACCCGCTCCCATTTCAGGATGTGTGCGAGCAAGACTTCGGCGTCGAGGCGAGGGCTCTCGGCCCCCCGGCGCTTGAGGAAGTCGGTCGTCCAGATAAGGAGCCTCCCGACGGTCCAACGCTCTTCCTGGGTAGAAGGAGCGGGCGTCCGTGGGGTGTCGCCGCCTCGGGGATAGGGCCGAGGCGTTTCCGAGTCTCTGGGCATCGTCGTTTACACCTCGCCGAGCTGCTCGCGCCGGTCGTGGTCGATCAAGGCCGTGGTCAGCGGGGCGAGGTCCCCCAGGATGACACGGTCGAGGTTGTGCATGGTCAAGTTGATGCGGTGGTCGGTGACTCGGTTCTGGGGGAAGTTATACGTGCGGATCCGCTGCGAGCGATCCCCGGAACCGATCAGCGTCCGCCTGGCCTCGGCTCGCTCCGAGCGGGCTTTTTCCTCGGTCTGCTCGAAGAGTCGGCTGCGGAGGATCCGCATGGCCTTGGCCTTGTTCTTGTGCTGGCTTCGCTCGTCTCGGCAGTTGACGACGACTCCGCTGGGAAGGTGCGTGATCCGGACCCCGCTCTCGGTCTTGTTCTGGTGCTGACCGCCGGGGCCGCCCGCTCGCATGACATCGATATGGAGGTCCTCGGTCCGGATCACGATGTCGACCTCTTCGGGCTCAGGGAGCACCGCAACCGTGGCGGCCGAGGTGTGGATCCGCCCCTGGGTTTCGGTGACCGGCACACGCTGGACCCGGTGGCCTCCGCTCTCGAACTGGAGGTGCCGGAACGCCCCGTCTCCGGTGACCCCGAACGACGCCTCGCGGAATCCTCCGAGCTCGGTCGGCACCAGTTCGAGCGTCTCGAACGTCCAGCGCATCTGGTCCGCGAACCTTTGATACATCTCGAAGAGGTCCCGGGCGAATAGCGCCGCCTCGTCTCCGCCGGTCCCGGCCCGGATTTCGATGATCAGCCCCGCGCGGTCCGCGCCGGCACTCTGGTCGTAGAGGAGGTCGCGAAGGGCTTCGCCCACCTCATTCTGACGGGCGACGAGCGCACCGAGCTCGGCCTCGGCATAGGTGCGCATCTCGAAGTCGGTCTCCGCCGCGCGGAGGGACTCCGCTTCGGCGATCTGCTGCCCGAGCTCGAGGTATCGACCGTACGGGGTGGCCAGCTTCGCCAGGGCACTCCGTTCCTTGGCCATCGCCGTCAGCCGGGAGACATCCGCGGTCACCGACGGGTCGAGCAGCGCCCGCTCCAACTCAAGGAACCGCTGATAATCCGACTGCAGCTTCTCGAACACGAAACGCCTCGACCCGTTTACGGTGGCGGAAGAGAAGAGTATTCACCACGAAGGCGCGAAGACACAAAGGGAAGTCAAGATTTCAAATCAAGAAAGCCTAAATTTAATTCATAAGAAATCTGAAAATTGGGTCTTCCTTCGTGCCTTTGTGGTGAACGCTTTCCTGGTTCATCCCACAGGAAATGATCAACGGCCCGGCGGGGCAGCATGGGTCATGCCGCCCGGCGGGCCGCCGCACCGGGATCGAGCCTGGGGACTAGGCCTTGGCGGGCGCCTCCGCGGCACCCTTCTTGGCCTTGCCGTAGGTCCCCTGGAACTTCTTGTTGAACTTGTCGACGCGGCCGGCGGCGTCGACGAACTTGACGGAGCCCGTGTAGTACGGGTGGCACTTCGAGCACACTTCGACGACGATCTTCGGCCTGGTGCTACGGGTCTTGAACGAGTTGCCGCAACCGCAGGTCACGTCGGCTTCTTGATACTTGGGGTGGATGCCGTCTTTCATCTCAAGATCCAATCCGTTTCAGCTCGGTCCCGCCCATAGGTCGGGAGAGGGTCAGGGGAATTCGGCCGGACGAGTGATCCCGGCCCGATCATTCCATTCTAACGGATCCGGCAATCCACGGCGACAACGACCGCTCGAAAAATCGGCGAGACCTCGGCACGGACGTGTCGCCTCGGTCGGGGACTCAACTCAGGACTCGGGCAGCGGCTTGCCGTCGAGGACGGCGATCACGGCCTTCTCCACGTCCTCGTAGGTGAACTGATGGTTCGGATCGTCGAGCGTGAATTTCCTCAGCAGCTTCCCTTCCGGCCCGTAGAGGAAGACGGCCGGGATGGTGTTGATCTCGAACTTGTCGAACCCCACGCCCTCGCCTTCGTCGAGCAAGTAGTTGGCGAAGACCGCCTTCTTGTCTTTCAGGAACTGTTTGGCTTCGTTGACTTGCTTGGTGTTGGTCGGGTCGTCGAACGAGAGAGAGACGGTGGCCAGGCCTTTCGAGGCGTACTTCGTATTCATGTCGACCAGATGCGGGAAATTCGCCTTGCAGGGGGGGCACCAGGTCGCCCAGGCGTCGACGAGCGTGAACTTGGCCTTGTTCTTGGAAATCCGCGCGAGATATTCGTCGAACGTCACGGTCTCGAGCTTGACCTCGCCTTCGGTCGCCGCCTTGACCTCGGCCTCGACGACCTCCCGCGACTTCGGGGCAACCTCACCAATGGGGATTGGCGCCACCTGGGCGTCGACCTCATTCGGGAGCCCGGAGTCCGTGGTCTCCGGGAGCGTGTACGAGATCCGAGTCACGGCGGAGGTACCGGCATTCGTCTCGGTCTCGTGCGCCGAATCCTGGCAGCCGGGGCCGACGAGGGTGAAGAGCACGAGGGCGGGCCAGGCGGAGCGGTTGAGCGTCATCTCGATGGCTTCCCGAAAGGGGTCGGGAGTCAGGCGGGGACGTCGGTTCGCGGCGTCCTTGTCGGCGGTCGACGGCCTGAGGGATCCTCGACCGGTGGCGTGTGGAGGGCGAGGGGACGAAATCAGTCGGTCGGTGTCGTTCGATCGTTCGGGGCTAAAACGAAAGCTGCCACCGATGGATGGATCGGCGGCCGGCTCAAGCGGGACGGCCGCTCCGGGAGCGGCCGTCCTTCGGGGACTTCGGATCAACCGAGGTCACTTCTTGTAGTGGATGCCGCAGCCGACGGCCTTGGTCTCGGACTCGGAGATCTTCTCGCCCTTGAGGAGGGCGGTGACGGCGTCGCTCAGGTAGTGCTTCGAGGCCTTGTCAGCCTTGAAGGTGGCGTCGTCGAACGAGCCGGTGTAGCGGATGACCCGGTCCTTGTCGAGGACGAAGAATTGCGGGGTGTTGGTGGCACCGTAGGCCTTGCCGATCGCCTGGCTCTCGTCATAGCCATAGACGTAGTTGGTCTTCTTGTCCTTGGTGTAGCTCTTGATGCCGGAGAGGTCGTCATTGGGGACGACGCTGATGCCGACGACCTTGACGCCCTTGTCCTTGAACTCGCTGGTGAAGTCGATGATGCGGTCTTCGACGGCGAGGACGGCGGGGCATTCCTTGTTCACGAAGACGACGACGACGACGGGCTCTTTGATGTCGGACAGGGTGAGGCTGGCATCCTGACCATTGTCGGTCGCGGGGATCCCGGAGAACGTCGGGGCCTTGTCGCCCACGCTGACGACCTTGTTAAACTTGCCGGCGAAGGCGGGGCTGGCGACCAGGGCCAGGCCGGCCACAGTCAGGATCAACTTGCGCATCGGTTCTCGCTCCTCAAGTGGGGTGTGGGTTGTGCGGGGGTCGGACCGATGCAAGGTCCTCCCCTATATCCGAGTTCTTCGACTCGAAAGGGACCCGAGCCATCCCAAGGGTCCGTTGCCGCCGCCAGGATACGACGCCCGGATCCGATGGAGACCCATAGGCGGTCGCAGGTAAAAGAGCGTCGAATTTGGGGATCCCGGCCTCGTATTCCAGGGATTCCCCGCCGATTCTCGCCCGATTATAGGCGACCCCGACCTCGAGTCAACGACCTCGCGCGCGTGTCGGACCGGCGTCCGATCGCCTCAGGTTCGGCGAGCCGCCCAGAGGACGGAGTTCGCGACGATTTGGCGGATCGAGGGGTGGAAGAGGACGGGGAAAGCGTCGTGGCCGGGGCGAATGTAGACGACGCGCCCTTGCCCGATCGTCCAAGTCAGACCGCTCCGCATCGTCTCCCCCTGATCCCAGGTCGAGACGAGCACCACCGTCTCCGGAGTCGGGACCGAGAATGGCTCCGCGAACATGTCGGTCTTCGGGATCGTAAACGGCATGACGCCACTGGCGATTGGATGCGTGGGCGATTCAATCTTGATGTGTTCGGGCTGGCCATCCTCGCGCCAACGGCCCGGCTCGCAGGAGGTGCCCATGAGGCCCTTGAACGGCTTGCTCGAGCACGAAGCGTGAAGCGCGAGGAACCCGAGGCGACCCGCCTTCACCCGGTCGACGATCGCCGAGGCACGGTCGCTCGGTACGTCGTCGTGCCGGAGCCGGCCCCACCAGACGAGGACGTCGGTCGCGTCGAGCGCCGCGTCGGAAAGCCCGGCTTCGGGATCGGTCAGGCGAGAACGTGCGACGCTCAACTCCGGACGCCGGATCAATTGCTCGGCGATCGCGCCATCGATGTCGTCGGGATAGACGGACTTCTTCGCGGTCCCTTCGGACCACACCCGGACTCGGACGGGGGCCGGCCCCGATGGAGCCGCCCACGCGGGTGTCGCTTTGGAGAGTCCGAAGACTGATGCCCCGGTCAAGGCAACCTGCCGGACGAACGACCGTCGATCGAAGCGCATCTCGACAACACTCCTCCGACTCACCGACCGGGAAGCAAACCGCGGCGGGGTCTGACGATCGCACTGCAAGAGGTAGGCTCGACCCGTTGCGGATCGAGTAAGGGGATATCGGCGGGACAATGGATGTTAACCCGTCCGTTCCCCGGCCGCAAGGGCTTGGGATCTCTGTTTCTTAGGTCCAATTGGAGGGGCGGTGTCGCGGGACGGGAGGTGAGGAAGAACGTGGCGATTATCGGAGCCGGAATGCGATCGGCAGCAGGTCGGCGAGGGTATAGGTCCCCACCCGGTCGACGTAGATCGTCGCCTCGGGGGCGGCGAATTCGGAGAGGACCTGGCGGCAGGCCCCGCAGGGCATCAACCAGCTGGCATCGGCCCCTTCGGGAGCATCGACGCAGGCGACGGCCACGGCATCGATCCGCGAGGCTCCGGCCAGCACGGCGGCGAAGGCGGCCGTACGTTCGGCGCAAATCGTGAGCCCGTAGGAAGCGTTCTCGATATTCGCACCCATGAACATACGGCCGTCCGCCCAGACCGCCGCCCCGACGTGGAACTTCGAGTAGGGGCAGTAGGCCGAACGGCTCGCTTCGCGAGCGGCTTCGAGCAGGGCTTCGGCGGGAATCGACACGGCGAGTTCCTCCCGAGACGGCGACCGGCCAAGCGACCCCTCGGAGAGGTCGCTGGCCGGTCGCGGGTGTTCCAAGTTCGACCTCGACTGCGCCGAGGGCGATAGTCGAGGTGATCGGCTCAGGTCACTTGAACTTCACGTCCTGGATGTCGTCTTCCGGAGAGTGCTCGACGAAATGCCAGGTGAGCTCGGTCGCGACGACCTGTCGGAACTTGTTCTTGAACGCCGAACGGCTGACCCCGGCCCCTTCCTGCACAGGCCCTCGCACCGGGAAGGCGCTGTCGCAGTACTGGTCGTAGATGTTGTTGGCTTCCTTGGGCTGGTCGGTGATCGGTTTGTCCTTGGAGTTCTTGGGATACTCCATCTCGAAGGCCTGGATGTGGGTCCGGGCGGTCCCTTCGAGGAGGCCAGGGCTGGAGGGGCTGGCGACCTGGAAGGCCTCGACCTCGAGGAAGATCACGACGTCGGCTTCGAAAGCCTTGCCGACTTCCGCGGGATCGGTCCAGTTCGGGTGTCCATCCATCCATGTCCAGATCTTGTCGACGTCGACGACCTCGATTTTCTTGACCCGCTTGCGGAGGATCGACGCGAACTCGCGGGTGAGGTCGTGGTCGAGTGATGGGAAGTCGCCCATGGCGCCCGAGACGGCGTGGGTGACGATGGCGACTTTCTTGTGCTTCAGCGACGGGCCGGGCGCGGGGACCGTCGGCTCGAGCGGCTGGAGGAAGTACAGGATCGTTCGTGGGTCGCACCCGGCCAGGGAGATGAGCCCTGCGGCGGCGATGACGAGTGAAGCGGCGGCGCGTCGCGTCCTTGCGTGCGGCCGAGGGGTCTTCATAACGCCCTCCCTAAAATCAGGCGAATGGTCCAGGACAACAAGCTCAAGGCCACGGTGGCCACCACCAGGCCGATGATCGGCTGTTCAAGCGATCGGAACCCGATCGGTCGGCCCAGCGCCGCCCCGGCCAGGAGCCAGGGGATCAAGACGACACAGGTCGGGGCCATCAGGCTCCCCACCGGGTTGGCCTGCCAGGAACGATCGAAGCGTCCTCGTGTGAACCACGCGAACGACGTCGTCATCCCGCAGGCCGGGCACCGATAGCCGGTCACCCATTGGAACGTACAACGCGATAGGCCGAGTTGCGTGTGAGTCCCGAACCCGCGAGGGTTCGGCTCCAGACAACGTGCGACCCCGAGGACGGTGACCAACCCCAGTGCCCCAAGTACCAGGGCGCAACGGGTGGACCACCCCAACCGAGCTCGCTTCTCAGGGTGCATCGTGTGCCAATCGAATGTTGACGACATGAACCGTCGTGCGGCGCGAGGCTTGACGCCCGGGGCACCTGACAGGTGCGGTCAACTTACAAGAGGGCTCGAAACGTGGCAAGCCCAAGTCCCGTTCAAAGCTGTTCAACCCACGCTTCGGCCTCGAGCGTCGCGGCCTGCATCCTCCGCTCGACCTCGAGCCGGCACGCCTCGATGGTCTCACGGTCGGCGTCGGGTGGGACGTGGACGGCCTCGGGGACCACGCAGGCGGCCGCGCGGCAGGGCCGAGGGACGGCGAATCGGTCCCAGCTCTTCGCCCTCCAGGGGTCGCGGAAGGCCATCCCCGCCCCGACGATCGGCCGTTCGGTCCGACTCGCGAGGTAGGCGAGACCCTGATGGACGTGGCGTCTGGGCCCTTTGGGGCCGTCGGGGGTCACGCAGAGGTGCCCCCGATCGACCCGCATCGTCATCTCGCGGAGGGCCCGGGCCCCACCACGCGTCGTCGAACCGCGCACGACACCGAACCCGAGCCGCCGGACGACCTGGGTGATCAACTCGCCGTCGCGGTGGTCGCTGATCAGGATCTGCATCTCGGGCCACGCCCAGTAGTAGGCCGGGAAGAGCATGACCTCGTGGAAGAAGGCGTAGATGTACCGGCGACCGTCCCGACGAGCGACCTCGGGGTTGACCGTCGGGTCGGCGTAGCGGAAATGGAACTCGGTGGTTCCCACGAGCCGACGGATCGCCCACGCCCCCGCGACGCCCACCGCGCGGACCAACATCGGGTGCTGGATCTTCATCGGCCCTCCCTGGCCTCGCTCGACCGGATCAACCGTCGCTTCGGGAAGGCGGAAAGCCGCCGGATTGGCTGTGGCTCCGCCTCCCCCCTCGAATCGCCCAATCAACCGTGTCGACACCTTAGTCTTCCGGGCGAATCACGGCTAGTCGGAAACCGTTCTTCGGATCACGGCCCCGACTTCGACTCGACATGTTGAGGACGGACCACGCCGGACCTCTTCAAGAAGTCGTCGAGCACTTCGGGGTCGGCTTCCATCGCGACGACCACGTCCCTGTCCGCGGACCCTTCCACGATCGGCTGATCCAGAACCCGGGCGGGGTGGAACGTCAACCCGACTCCCACACCTCTCTGGGCATGCCTCAGGCCGAGGAATGCGAGTAGATGCCGAATCGCCCGGTATCCGAACCAGTAACCCACCAGGTTCGGGCCCGGGAGCGGGGCGAGGACGACCGTCAGCGGGGCGATGAACGCATTGACGCACAACCAGGGGAGATGTCGACGCTTCCGACTCGCGAGATAGTTTTTCCAAAGCTCGCGAACTTCGTCTCTCGAGAGTCCTGCCGGATGGTGAATCTCGACCGTCGGGGCCGATCGGAGCCGGACCAGGAGCGACTCATCGGCGTACGTCCGTTCTTGGAGCCACGACCAGACATGGCGGAGTCGGGCGGTCACACCACTTTCCGAATGGTGCCAGGCCGACCTCAGGTGCCTGGCCTTGCGCTCGACCCAACCGCGCAGTCCTCGATGGTGCGTCGGTTCCTCGTCCGGCGACTCCTCGGGTGTCTCCGCGTAGAAGAGGCGACGACCGTCGTCCGTGAGGAGCAAATAGACTTTCACGCGAGTACCCGGATCTGTGTAAGGCGCAAGCAATCCCCCACCTCGAGGGGTCGCCCCATCTCTCTACGGTCGAAAAGAAGTGATGGTTTGACCCGGTTTCAGTACGGGCCTCAGGCGATGATCTCGCGGATCGGCTTGCCGAGGTCCATTTCGAGTCGTTTCTGGCCGGGGACTTCGAGTCGTCGAGGGTCGAGCCCGAGTTGGTGCAGGATGGTGGCGTGGATGTCGGTGACGTAGTGACGATTCTCGGTCGCGTGAAACCCGAGCTCGTCGGTGGCGCCGTGGGCGACGCCCCCTTTGAGGCCGCCGCCGGCCATCCACGAAGAGAAGCCGAACGGGTGGTGGTCGCGTCCCTTGGCCCCCTGTGCCCCCGGAGTCCGCCCGAACTCGGTGGCCCAGACGACCAGGGTGTCGTCGAGCAGGCCCCGGCGCTTGAGGTCTTTGAGGAGGCCGGCGATCGGCTTGTCGACCTGGGTACACAGGCTGCTGTGGTTGTTCCGGAGGTTGTCGTGGGCGTCCCAGGCCCCTGCCCCTCCGTTGCTGCCGTGGAAGATCTGGACGAACCGCACGCCACGCTCGACGAGCCGACGCGCGGCCAGGCACTGCTCGCCGAAGGTCTTGCTCTCGGGTCGGTCGATGCCGTAGAGGGTGCGCGTCTCCTCGGGCTCCTCGGCGAAGCGCATCACTTCGGGGACGGCCGTCTGCATCCGGAAGGCGAGCTCGTAGGACTTGATCCGAGCCCGCATGGCCGGGTCGTCGGGATAGCGGACCGCCGAGAGGCGGTTGAGGCGTCCCAGGAGCTCGAACTCGTCTTGCTGCTCCTCGCGGTAGACGTCGGGGCCGGGCGAGGCGAATGGGAGCGGGTCGTTGGGGTCGACGGCCAGTTGGACCCCGTCGTGCTCTGGCCCGAGGTATTGCGCCCCGTGGCCGCCGACGCCGCCGCAGCAGTCGGCGATGGGGGTGCCGAGGACGACGAACTGGGGCAAGTCGTCGTTCAAGGAGCCGAGGCCGTAATGGACCCAGGACCCGATGGTGGGGAATAGCCCCTCGAGCGGGTGCCGGCCCGTGTGGAACTGGAGTTGGGCTCCGTGATTGTTATCCGTCGTCCACATCGAGCGGATGAAGGCGATGTCATCGACGCAATCGCCCAGGTGGGGCCACCAGTCGCTGATCGCGATCCCGCTCTTGCCGCGCTTCCGGAACCCGACCTGGAGGGGATAGATCTCCTTGCGGATGTGGCCGTTGGCGTCGTTGGGGACGACGATCCGGACATTCCCCGCGAGCTTGCTCGTGAGGACGTCGGCGTGCGGGGTCTCGGAGATGGTCTTGCCCGCGTATTTCGTGAGCGCCGGCTTGGGGTCGAAGCTCTCCATGTGGCTCGTACCGCCGATCATGAAGAGCCAGATGACGCTCTTGGCCTTGGGCGCGAAGTGCGGTTTGCCGTTGGGGAGAGCCCAGCTTCCGGCGTCGTCGGCCCTTGCGATGCCGTCCTTGTAGAGCATCGAGCCCAGGACGAGACCGGTGAACCCCATACCGACATCGGAGAGGAAGCCTCGCCGCGAGACCCCGTCGCATCCCAAACTGTTCGCCCGTCGACGCGGATTCATGGGCCAACCCCTTCCGAACAAAGGCGCATGCCGCCGGGCGTGGTCTTATCGAATGGTCACGAAGTCGTTGTGGTTGAAAAGCACGTGGACGAGGTCTTCTCGGGCACGTTGGGCGGGCGCGGAGGACGGCTTGACCGTGGCCGCCTGTCCTGACGTGAACCGGGTCAGTTTCGTCGCGTCGGCGAGCCTACGCGACTGCTCGGCCAGGTAGCCTTCGCACGCGTTTCGCTCGTCGGATGTCGGGGACCGGCCGAGGATCCGTTCGAAGGCCAGAGTGACGAACGAGGCGTTCGACGTCGGTGTCGGCTCGGTGCCGAGCGGCTTTCCCAACTCCGACGCGAGGATCCGCGCTTGTTCTCTCGACACCTGACTGTTCGCGAGGGCGAGGGCCTGTTGCGGCACGACGCTCTCGGTCCGTCGATAACAGGACGTGGCGTTGGCCGAGTCGAATAGCCTGAGGAACAAGACACGCTTCTCTTTCGCATGTCGGAAGTAAAGGCTCCGGCGCCTTGACGTCAGCCCGTCCTTCGTGTCGATGTCGGGGCCCCCGATGGTTGGATCCAAGGTACCGGCGGCGGCGAGGAGGTTGTCTCGCACGACCTCGGCCTCCATCCGCCTCGGATTCATCCGCCAGAGGTAGCGGTTCTCGGGGTCTTTGGCGAGGTTCTCGGTCGACCCGTCGGCCGACGACCGGAGTCGGTAGGCCCGACTGGTCACGATCAGGCGGTGGATCGCCTTCATACTCCATCCCCGGTCCATGAACTCGACCGCGAGCCAGTCGAGCAAGGCGGGATGGGTCGGGCCTTTGCCGTTGAGGCCGAAGTCGAAGACGGTCGGGACCAAAGGCGTTCCGAAATGGCGCATCCAGAGGTGGTTGATCGCCACCCTGGCCGTGAGCGGATTGTCCCGGGAGGCGACCCAGCGAGCCAAGGCGAGGCGTCTGCCCGTACTCGAGGTTGGGTAGATCGTCCCGACCGGCGAATAGCTTGTCGCATCCTTCGCGAGTGCGTCGCGCGCCGATTCGAGGGTTTTGCGTGCCTCTTCACGAGCCTGCTCGGCGGCCGAGACCTTCGCTTGCGAATCCGACGTGCCGGGCTTAATTGCATCGACGGCCTGGCAGGCCTTGATCCAAGCGATGTCGGCGTTCGTGACGGCGATCCGCCGTTCGGCCCGGGCGGCGGCGGAGGCGAGCCGGTCGGCGTCGGGTCGCGGTGAGGTGGCATACTTCGCGTCGTCGGCCGCGAACTTGAGGTCGAGGGCCTTTCGAGCCTCGGTGGCCAGCTCGAGATCCTTCTTCGCCAGGAGCTCGACGGCCTCGGCTTTTGTCCGAGACTCGCCGGCCGCGGCGGAGACTCGGGTGCGGGTCGCGGTTTCGAGCGCGGTCCGCTTGGCGTCGACGTCGGCCTGGGCCTTCGCGATCGTTGTGCCCCTGACGACGTCATTCAGGGCCGGGTAATACTCGCGAGGGGGGAGGCTGACGGTGCTGATCAGCAACTCGCCGGGAGACAGTGCTCGAGGTAGACCGGGCCCGAGCGGTCGGGCCTTGTCGGGTTGGCTCTCGTCGCCGCGCCTGAAGAGATAAGTGGGGGTCGTCGGTTCGGAGTCGACGACCCGCACGAGGCCGTCCTTGGCCGGATCGGCCGGGCTCGGGAGCGGGTCGGTGCGGACCTGGTGCGGTTCGAAGAAGGCGCGGAACTTATAATAATCGTCTTGTGCGATCGGGTCGTACTTGTGGTCGTGGCACCGGGCACAGTTCAGGGTGATCCCGAGGAACGCCTTGCCGGTGTGCTCCACGGTCGAGTCGAGCCAGACGTTGCGGTTGAACTTGTACCAGTTCCGGGCGAGGAAGCCGGTGGCGCGAAGGCTTGCCGGATCGTCCGGGGCGGCCTCGTCCGCGGCGAGCATCGCCACCAGCATCCGGTCGTACCCGTCGTCGCGGTTCAGGGACTCGACGATCCAATCCCGCCAGCGCCAGATATGCGGCTGGCTCTCGCGGACCTCTGTCCCGAAGCCGTCCCAATCGCTGTAGCGCCAGACGTCCATCCAGTGCCGCCCCCAGCGCTCGCCGTAGCCGGGGCTGGCGAGGAGCCGGTCGACGAGGCGTTCGTAAGCATCCCCCGAGGTGTCTGCCAGGAACTCCCGCCGTTCCTCGGGCGAAGGAGCGAGGCCGGTCAGGTCGAGGTAGACGCGACGGACGAGCGTCTCCTTATCGGCGACGGGCATGGGATGCAGCGCGTGGACCTCGTGCTCGGCCGCGAGGAATGCGTCGATCGGGTTTTGGGCCCAGGCCGGATCTCGGACGGTCGGGATGCCGGGTCGTTTCGGGGGTTGGAACGACCAGTGTTGCCTGGGGTCGGGGGGCTCAAGCTCATCCGTTGGGGCTTCGGCCCCTTGCGAGATCCAGGACTCGAGCTGCGCGAGCTCGGCGGCGGAAAGGGATTCGCCCTCGCCTTCGGGCGGCATTTTCAGGTCGTCCGTGCCTTTGACGGCATCGACGAGGAGACTCTCCGTCGGCCGTCCCGCTTCGACCGCGGGGCCGCTGTCTCCACCCTTCAGGATGGCGGCGGCGGTGTCGAGCCTCAGTCCCGCCTTGCGAGTCAGTGCCCCGTGGCAGCTCGTGCAATGCTTGGCGAGCACCGGTTTGACGTCGCGCGAGTAGTCCGCGGCGGTCACGGTGGCGGGGATGGCCAGCAGGAGCACCGGCAGTCGTCCTGTCTTCATTCTCGTCCCCGAAGGCTGGGGGGCCGCACTTCGACCGTGGAGGCGACGTTGAAGACTCGTTCAACAAGTCGTCCTGGATCGTAACCGAAGTCTGATGGTTGAGCAAGCGAACCGCCCTTGACTTCGGTCTTGAGAACGTTCCTTCGCTTGCGTCTCTCGAGAAACTCGGCTATCGTCGGATCGTGGACAGTTGGACCCGTGTGGGGGTAATCCTTCACGCGCCGACACAAGCATCGAGTTTCGAATCTCGCAGAGGAGCGGAAAGTCACGTGACGAGCAACGGGAGGGCGATGGTCGAACTCGAGGTGCCGGAGATCCATCCCGGCGACCCCGCGTCGTTGGCGATCCAGGCCGCGTTGGGACGTGGCGTGCATCGTATGAAGGCGACCGACGCGTCCGCCCGTCGCGGCGAGATTTCCGGCGTTCATCGCTTGAGGACGTCGACGCGAAGGCTCCGGAGCGAACTGAGGCTCTTCCGCGACCTGCTCGAGGCCGAGTGGGCCGGTCCGATCGAGGCCGAGCTCAAATGGCTCGCGGGCCTGCTCGGGGCCGTGCGAGACCTCGACGTGTTGCAGGAGCGCTTCGAAGCGGCCTCGGCACCATTCCGGGACGCGCTACAACCCATGTTCGACACCCTCGCCGTCCGCCACACGCTGGCGTCGGGGGCCCTGCACGAAGCGCTGGACGGCGATCGATACTCCCGTCTTCTGGAACATCTCGAGCAGAGCGCCGAGCACCCGGTGTTTCGAGACGGTGCGGACGCTCCCTGCCGGTCGGCACTGCCACCGCTCGTCGCCGAGACCTGGAAGGCGTTGCGCGGTCGGGCCCGAGGCCTCGACGAGACCCAGCCCGACGAAGCCTTTCACGAAGTGCGTAAGCGAGCCAAACGAGCCCGCTACGCCGCCGAGTCGGTCGCCGACGCCCTTGATGAGCCCGAGGCGAAAGAGGCGAAGCATTTCGCCAAGCTCGCGACCGCCGTCCAGGACGTCCTCGGCGAACACCAGGACGCCGCCGTCTCGGCGCTGGTCATCGAGCGGATCGTGGCCGAACACCCGTCCGATGGCCCCTTCGCCTTCGCCGCGGGCCGTCTCCTCGAGCGACAAGTCGTCGCGGCCGAGCAGTCGCGAAACGAGTTTTTCGGCGTCTGGACCCGGCTCGATCGCAAGAAGATCCGCCGCTGGTTCCACTCTTAACGCGAGTGAATGGCGTCGGTGCCGCTACGGTCACTAGACCGACGCATCGAGCGCAACGACCGGTGACAATGTGTATTGCGTAGCACCGGTTGGCACAACCGGTGTCGCGCGGCGACAAGAGGTCGTAGGCAAGCGATCGAGATCGAAGGTCCTCGCCAGACGAGGACTTGCGCCTCGCCCACGCTCGCGCTCGCCCAATGGTTTCATCGACCGCGTTGCCATGGGATCGATGTCATGGGCGGTATGCCGCTTGCGGCTGCGGGACACCGGTTGTTCCAACCGGTGCCACCCTTGATCCGCCTTTTCCCGAACCAATTTTGCCCCTGGAGCTTATGCCGTCTTAGACGCGGAGCTCGAGCCGACGGAGGCACTCGTCGATCCAGAGCTTCGTCAGCTTCTCCTGGACGCCGTTCTGCGAGAGCCGGCTCCGAAGGTTGTCGAAGCCGACGTGGTCGAGCGGTTGGTCCTGGTTGAAGCAGGAGAAGACGACCGTTTCCTTGCCGGTGGCCGGATCCCGGTGCGACTGGAGGCACTGGGCACAGATCTCCTTCATCATGCACTGCATCGGCGAGTTGATGCTGCCGATGGCATGGTGATCGGGGTTGAGGTATTCGCGGAGCACCGTGTGCCTGGCCTGCTGGACCCCGCGCATCATGCCGTCGGAGCCGATGGCGACGATGCGGTCGGCCTGGTTCAGGGGGATGTCGACTTCCCCGAGGTCGCCCCGAGCATAAGCAACCATCGCCTGGACGATGTTTCCGACGAACGCGCGGTCCTGGACTCGGCCTGGGGTGAAGCCGGGCGCATCGTCCGAGCACCAGGTCACGACGTCGGCGGCCTTCTCGATCTCGTCGACCTTGTAGCGGTCGATCATCTTCTTGTAGCCGGCGAAGTAGATCACGCGGGAGCCGACCGCGCGGAGCTGCTGCCCGATTGAGAAGAGTACGGCGTTGCCGAGGCCGCCGCCGACGAGCAGCACGGTCTCCTGGCTCGGTGTCTCGGTCGGGGTCCCCGTCGGGCCCATCAGGCTGACGGGCTCGCCGGGCTTGAGCAGGGCACAGAGGTCCGAGGATCCCCCCATCTCGAGGACGATCATCGAAAGCAGGCCCTTCTCGTGGTCGACCGAGGCGCCCGTGAGGGCGAGCCCTTCCATCGCCATGGTCGTCCCGCGGGCCTTCATGGCCAGGGCCTCGAAGTTCTGGAGCCGGTAGAACTGGCCCGGCTGGAACGCCCTCGCCGCGATCGGGGCGCGGACGACGACCTCGACAATCGTCGGGGTCAAGCGGACGACCTCGTGGACGACCGCACGCAGCTCATCGTTGAGTTTGTGGACGAGCTGGACGTCGGTCACGTCCGAGGCGCTCGCTCGGGCAAGGGTCCGGGAGACCACCGGATATCCCTGCTTGGCACTCCCCATCGCCTTGACGACGTTCCCGGCGAACGACGGGTGGAGGTCGCCGAAGAAGCTGATCGCCTTGCCGTCGGGTCGGAGCGACATCAGCACGCGGACGACGTTCGGCTTCGAGACCTTCTCGGGCTTTGCCGGCTGGCCTTCCTCGTCGAGGGCCTGGAAGTACCGGCCGTCGACCCGGGCGTTGTGCTCGTCCTCGCGGGCCAGCACCGTGTTCGGTTGGGTGCCCGCGGCGATGAGGATCGTCCGGGCCGGGAGGATGACCGGCTCGCCGGTCGAGGAAAGCTTCCCGGTCGCCTCGTCGACCTTCTGCTTCTCAAGCCGCAGCGCCTTCGCCGCGCCGAAGGCGTCGATCTCGACCTCCTCGGGGACGAGGCATTCCGCGAAGCGGATCCCTTCCTCGAGGGCCTTGGTGATCTCCTCGTGATTGAGCGTATAGCTCGGGGCGTCGATCAGTCGGCGGCGATAGGCGACCGTCACCCCGCCCCAGGCGTTCATGAGATCGATCAGGCGAGGCGGACGACCTTGCTTTGCCGCCTCGGCCCGCTCGGTGCGAATCGCCCGGGCGTGCGTGAGGAACTCCTCGGCCACCCCCGCCTCTTCGGGCGTCCAACGCTCCTGGACGTAGGACTCGCCCCGGCCCTCGACGAGTTCCTCGTAGCGCTCGAGGAACTTCTCGACCTGCACCACGTAGTAGGCGAGCGACTCGGTCGCCGTATCGATGGCCGTGAGGCCTCCGCCGATGACGACGATCGGCATGCGGACCTGCAAATTCGCCAGCGACTCGGTCTTCGCCGCCCCCGTGAGCTGCAAAGCCATGAGGAAGTCGGACGCCTGGCGGACACCCCGGGCCAGCCCGTTCTTCATCGGGATGACCGTGGGCCGGCCCGCCCCCATGCAGAGGGCGATGTGGTCGAAGCCCATGTCGAAGGCGCTATCGACGGTCAACGTGCCGCCGAATCGGACGCCGCCGAACATGGTGAACTCGCCCCGGCGCTCGAGCAGGAGCCGGATCACCTTGAGGAAGTTCTTGTTCCAGCGGACCGTGATTCCGTACTCGGCAACCCCGCCGAACCCGGCCATGACCCGCGAGTCGAGCCGTTCGTAGATATCCGAGATGTCGCGTAGCGGCCGGAACGGCTCTCGCTCCCCATACGCATTGACGCCCGAGACGCGTGCGTCGAGCGGCTCGATCTTCAGGCCGTCGACCGCGACGACGGTATGCCCGTCGTTCATGAGGTGGTGGGCGAGCGTGAACCCGGCCGGCCCGAGGCCGACGACCAGAACCTTCTTCCCCGTCGCCGCCTTGGGATACGGACGCGAGAAGTTCAGCGGGTTCCAGCGCGTCAGGAGGCTGTAGATCTCGAACCCCCAGGGGAGCTCGAGCACGTCCTTGAGCGACCGGGTCTCCGCCTGCGGGATGTCGACCGGGGTCTGTTTCTGATAAATGCAAGACTTCATGCAGTCGTTGCAGATACGGTGTCCGGTGCCGGCGGCCATCGGGTTGTCGACGGTGATGATGGCGAGGGCCCCGATCGGGTTTCCCTGCCCCTTCACCTCGTGCATCTCGGAGATCTTCTCCTCGAGCGGGCAGCCCGCGAGGGTGATGCCGAAGACGCTCGACTTGTACGCGCCGGTCTTTTCGCGGAGGCCGGTCGAGCAGCTATCCTTGCCCTGGTTGTGGCACTTGATGCAGTAGTTCGCCTGGTCGAGTGCGCCCGCGAGGTCGGTGCCCGCGTCCGTCAGGTGGAACCCTTCGCGGTGCCGCAGGTGGCCCTCGCCGAGGGTCATCTGATCGGTCCCGTGGATCTGGGTGACCTCGATCGGGACCAGGTGATTCATGTCGAGCTTGGCGGGGAGCCGGAAGACGACGCCGGCGTGGTACTTCGCCTTTCCTTCCGGGGAGAGGACCGCCCAGGCGGCATAGTCGGCCGCCAGTTGGATCTGGGGGCGATGATCGTCCTCGTCCTCGAGCCAATGCGCGACGTGCGAGGCGTAGCTCATCTCGGTGAGCGGGCCGTTCATGAACGTCTCGAGCTCGGCCGTGAGCGAGTTCGCGTCGAGCTCCTGGACCTGCTCGGCGGTCCGCCCGACGACTCGTCTCTGGACGAACTTGCGCTTCACCGAAAAGAGAGGTGCGAGCGCCGTGTGCTCGTTCTGGAGCGCCTCGAGCGCCTCCTCGATCCCGAACAATTCGGCGATGAAGTCTTCAAGGTGGGGAGCCAGCGCGACGATCAGCTCGGAGGCAGGCTTGCGAGCCAGCGACGCCGGGTTCTCGCGAGCCGTCAGGAGTCCGGCGTGCAAATCCGGTGCGGCCTCGAGCAGGCGTCCGAGGAAGGCCGAGTCGATCGCGACCAGGCCGTCCCGTTTGTAAAGATCCTCGAACGCAAGTCCGAACCGGAGGGAGAGCTTGGGGCTGGTGTGCATGAGAGCGGTAGGATGCGAGGTAATGTCGAAGGTCGTGGATCGAGGTTTCGACGGAGGCGGCCCACGCTCGGTGAAGTCCCATCAAAGGCCGAACTTGCCGACGAGGCAAAGTCAGGACCCCACCCGCGACCTCTTAGTTTACCCTCCAGAGCCGTTCCCTGCCATCCGCTCGATTTCCGGCCCCGTCCCGGACGACTCGTCTCGACGGACGGGGCCAATCATCGGGCGAGGTCCGTCCCCTGGCACGGGGAAGAGGTCGAATGCGAGGATATCATGGCTGGCTCACTCCGAGACCATCGGTAGGTCCGGTCATCGGCCTCCTCTCCACCCCCTTCTCATGGATCCCTCTGACGTGTCGGGAGGATAACTCTGTGGACATGCTCGTCCGAAACGCCACCGAGGCCGATCTCACGGTCATCGTGGATATTTACAACCAGTCCATCCCCGCCGGCTGGTCCACGGCCGATACCCGGCCGATCGCCGTGGCCGACCGAGTCGAATGGTTCCGCAAGTTCGACCCCGCGAGGCGACCGATCTGGGTGGCCGAAGTCGAGGGCTCGGTCGTCGCCGTGTCCTATCTGTCGTCGTTCTATGGCGATCGCCCGGCGTATGACGCCACGGCCGAGGTCAGCCTCTACATCGCCGCGTCCCACCAGCGTCAGGGCATCGGCCGACGGTTCAAACAATGGGTGATTGAGCAGTGCCCCCGACTCGGAGTCACCACGCTGCTGAGCATGCACTTCGACCACAACGAGGCGACTCGACGGATCAACGACAGTCTGGGATTCCACCCGATGGGCCATCTGACCGAGGTCGCGGTGGTGCAGGGTCAAAAGCGAGGGTTGGTCATCTCCGCCCTGCGCATCCCTTCGACGAGCGCCTAAAACGATCCGAGGCATTTTGCCGGAGAACTTGAGACTCCTCGAGGGAGTCCACCGAGTCCTCTCCGGTCGACTCGGTGAGAGACTCACCACAAAGGCACAAAGTCACAAAGTCACAATGATTTCTTAGAAGCGGCCCCAGAGGGTTCCGCTCTCTCGGGATCCTCTCCTTTGTGTCCTCGTGTCTTTGTGGTGAAGAAATCCTCCGGTGAGGGTGCGATGGAGATCGGCGAGAGAGATTCGGCTCATCGAAGGAAGAGGCGATACACGGGATTCTCGGACTCGTCCACGCACGGATAGGCCAGCGTCTCGAGAAATGCCCGGAAGTCCGCATCCTCGTCGGGCGGGACCTGGATGCCTACCAGGATGCGCCCATAATCCGCGCCCTGGTTGCGATAGTGGAACAGGCTGATGTTCCAGCCCGGGTGCATGCTGGAAAGGAATCGCATCAGCGCGCCCGGCCGCTCCGGAAACTGGAAGCGATAGAGCCGCTCGTCGCGCGCGAGTTGGCTCCGGCCGCCGACCATGTACCGGATATGCTCCTTCGAGAGTTCGTCGCCGACCAGGTTCACCGCGGCGAAACGGTGCTTGGCGAAGGACGCGAGGATGTCCGAGGCTTCGACGCGGTTGCTCGTGGCCACGCCGAAGAACACATGGGCCTCCCTCTCGTCGGAGATGCGATAGCTGAACTCGGTGACGTTCCGGTCGCCGATGATCTCGCAGAGGTGCTTAAAGCTCCCCCGCTCCTCGGGGATCGTCACCGCGAACAGGGCCTCCCGCTCCTCGCCGACCTCGGCACGCTCGGCGACGAAGCGGAGTCGGTCGAAGTTCATGTTCGCCCCGCAGGTGATCGCCACCAGCGATTGGTCCCTCGGCCCAGTCGCCGCGACGTACTGCTTCATCGCCGCGACGCCCATCGCCCCGGCCGGTTCAAGGACGCTCCGGGTATCCTCGAAGACGTCCTTGATCGCGGCGCACACCGCGTCGGTGTCGACGACGATGAAATCATCGACGAGCGCCCGAGTCAGGCGGAACGTCTCCTCCCCCACCTGCTTGACCGCCGTCCCGTCGGAGAACAGGCCGACATCCTCGAGCGTGATGCGTTCCCCGGCCCTCACGGAGCGGAACATCGCGTCCGAGTCGGCCATCTGGACCCCGATGACCTTGATCTCCGGCCGCACGGCCTTGATGTACGCCCCGACGCCGGAGATGAGCCCTCCACCTCCGATGGCGACGAACACGGCGTGGATCGGCCGCTGGTGCTGGCGCAAGATCTCCATGCCGACGGTCCCTTGCCCGGCGATCACGTCCGGGTCGTCGAACGGATGCACGAAGGTGTATCCGTGCCGTTCCTGCAATTCCCGAGCGTGGAGATAGGCGTCCGTGTAGCTGTCGCCGTGAAGGACCACCTCGCCCCCGAGCAGGCGCACGGCATCGGACTTCAACCTGGGGGTCGTCAGTGGCATGACAATCACGGCGCGGCAGCCGAGGCGGCCGGCGCTGAGCGCGACGCCCTGTGCGTGGTTCCCCGCCGACGCGCAGATCACCCCGTATCCCAGTTCTTCGGGAGAGAGGCGACACATCTTGTTGTACGCGCCACGAAGCTTGAAGCTAAAGACCGGCTGAGTATCCTCACGCTTGAGCCACGCCCGATTCCCAAGTCGGTTTGAAAGCTTTTCCGCAAGCTCCAGAGGGGATTCCACCGCGACATCGTAGACGCGGGCGGTGAGAATCCTCTGGAGGTAGTCGAGCCGCCAATCTTCCATGTGATGCCTTATCTTCCGAGAGAAGGGAGGCGGAAGACCATCCGCAGATGACACAGATTGACGCAGATCAATCTGAAAATCCCCAATGCTTTTATCTGCGTCAATCTGCGCCATCCGTGGATAAATTTGTCTTCGTCGGTCCGTGTTCCATCTCAGCCGCTGAGAAGTGTTCTCGCAAGAGGTGATTGACCATGTGAGCGTGGGTGATCGGCAAACCATGCGATGCGTCCTCAACCTCGACGTATCGCGAACCGGCCAGCCCGGCGTGCAGCGCCCTCCCCGACTTCGGCGGTGCAATCGGGTCATGGGCGGCGGTTACGACCAAAGCCGGGATCCCGGCGAGCTCCGCCATTCGATCGGACAGGTCCACCGCACGCATGGCCCGCAACTGGGCGGTGGCCACCGGCGGCTGATCGGCGAGGTCGTGGCCGAACAACTCCGCCAACTTGACAGGGTCGGCCGTCGCGCCGGGCGGGAGCACCAGTCTGAGGAACCCGCGGCGGCGCATCGAACGGCTGCCAACCCGCGCCCGGAGTCCGAGCCAGGCCATCCTTGGAGTGAGGGGTGCGGCCGTCCGCCTGCCGGTGAAGGTACAAAGGAGTGCCAGGCTTCGCACCCGGTCTCGAGCGCCCAAGGCCATCTGAATCGCGACCAGTCCGCCAAGTGAGTGCCCGACGACATGGGCCGCCGAAATCCCCTCGGCGTCGAGCACCGCCACCGCGTCGTCGGCCATTCCGGCGACGGTGACCTCGTCCCCGACCGGCTGGCTGCGGCCCATCCCGCGGTTGTCGAACCAAAGGCAGGAGTACCCAGCCGCCAGCTCGTCGGTCTGCGGGCGCCAGCCGGCACCCTGGACGCCCACGCCCTGGATGAACAGCACGGCCGGGCCGCTCCCCCCGACCGAGTACGCGATGCGACAGCCCTTGTGCTCGACTACGCGTTCCATCACGACGCCCTCCACCAGCGAAAGCGATGCTCCTGGCGGTCCCCCTCGACGTCACGATGAGCCGGTATGTTCCACCGTAGCCCAGGGGGACCAATTCTGCCTCGATCGCCGACTTTGATCAACCACTCATCCCGGGACGGCGTGATGAGGCCCGGCCGTCCGCGAAAGTTCGCGTCCAGCCGGGCCTCGGCTGCTCGATCCTCGGACTCCCGATTCCGGAGAATCGACACATTAAGACTTTTATGTATTCGATTGAACGTGACTTCAATTGTGTGGCGAGGCACTGCGACGCGGTCTCGTCGATGGCGTTCATTGATACCCGAAGCGAGATCTCCCGGAGTCGGACTTGGCCCTGTCGGGATATTTTCGGGATTTCCCCCTCCCCCCACGAGCTCGAGATAAATCTCAGACAGTCGAGGGGGCCGAGTCAGTCTCGCAGGGGTGTTTCCGGCGAGAGGATATGTTCGAGGGTGGACCCGATTTCAAATGACGATTGTCCCAACCCAAAGAATCGGCTAAGAGTCTGGGTCGAGGCTCAGCAAAGGGAACTCAACTCGCTAGCCCAAGGGCGGCGGAATGTCAGCCGGGATTCTTCCTCGAACTCGATGTCCCGTGTCGGACTCGGCGTCGGTCCATTTGGATTGCTCGCCATAACCCTCGATCTCTATAGTTTAAAGGAAGGTGAGCGAATCCGGGAGGGAATGTCGCGAGGAGGCGAACCAATGCCGACACCCCAGGAACTTGCACGCACAGCCGAGCAATTTGATGAAGAGGAATGGTTTCAATTCCTCGAGGAATTAGACAACGTCTCCCGTCGGCGCCGGAAGCAGACGCCGGCAGAATCGCTGCCAACCCCTTCGGAACGCGATGGGATGGCGATTTGGATCTCAAGGAAACATCTTGCTGCTGACAGTGGCATCCGAAAGGTTTTATACCTTAAGGAAGGCGCGCCGCCCAATGAAATCCGACTTTTGGAAGTGTTGGAGAACCGGACCGAACCCGACAACACACCGCGCAATTGTCCGATTCCTGCGCAGCATATCCACCAACTCTAATGCCCAGCAACACCTCGGCTATGCTGGAAAGAACGATGCTTGGGCATCAAGGATTCGCTCAAGCATCCCGTTTGCCGAAAGAATCGAGGATTTAGCGCCGGCACTCGCTCAAGAAAGGATGAATCCCGAATATCCTTGGCCTCGGGCTAATCCGCAGGATGCACCCGCCGAAGAAGCGTTTGAGATCTGGAGTGAATTGAAAGAGACATCAAAAGGGCGACAGTTCATCGAGTTTCTCAGAACCCTGTTAAATCAGGCTGATGCCTATCTCTGAGTATCCTGCCTCAAGCATTTCGAGTCGCGAGCCCTTGTCGCTACGCAACCCCGGTCGTTCCAATTGGTGCCACCCGCGATCGTAGCCGTGTGCCACGGAGTTCCGAAGATGGGAATCGTAAGAAGACCGCACAATCCGGAAACGAGTGTGGCCTCCCACAGGGGAGGCCATACTCGTCTCATTTTTGGCCGACTTCTTACAGGCAACGATCAACGACTTGCGGGAGGGGCGGTGGGATTGGCCGCCGGCTGGAGCGAGCGGAGGTAGCCGATCAGGTCGGCGAGGGCCTGGGGCTCCATGCCTTGCTCGAGGCCTTCGGGCATGAGTGAGATGCCCGACGAGGCGATCTCTTCGATCTGGCCTCGGGAGATGATGTCGGTGGCGCCTTCGGCCCGCTTCAGGGTGACGGCTCCCGAGGTCTCCTCGGCGATGAGGCCGGAGAGGGTGCGGCCGTCTTTGGTGACGACGATGTAGTTGAGGTAGTTCGAGGCGACTTCCTTGTTGGGGTCGAGGATGTGGATGACGAGGTCGTCGGGGGATCGGCTGGCGACGGTGGCGAGGTCGGGGCCGACTTGGGTGCCCTGGCCTTCGGCGCGGTGGCAGGTGGCGCAGACCTTGAGGTAGACCGCTTTGCCCTTTTCGGGTGAGCCTGTCAGCGCGAGGGATTTGCGGCCCTGGGCGAGGATGGCGTCGCGGTTCGGCCGCGAATCGGTGGCGAGGAGCTTGGTCGCACGCGCGCGGAGCGCCTGGTCGGGACTGGCGAGGAGGATCTTGCGGCGGGCGGGGTCGAGCTCGCTCGCGGTGACGGTCCTGGCTTCGACGGCGCTGAGCAAGGCCTCGATTCGGTCGGGACGGCCGAACAGGACCTCGGCCGCCTCGCGGCGGACGATGGGGCTCATGGCCTTCCAACGTTCGACGATGGCGGGGCCGACGCGGGTGTCGTTGAGGGATCCCAGGGCCTGGATGGCGGCCACCTGGATCGTCGAGGGTTCCTGGGCATCGAGTCGGCCGGGGAGGGCCTTGAAGGCGTCGTCGACGGGGCCGAGGGCCAGGAGTCGAATCGCGTCGAGGCGAGCGGAGGGCTCGGCCTCGGTGGACTCGGCCACCTGGACGGCTTTGGTGAAGAGGGGTGCCACGCGGGTGGCGATCGGGCCTCCCATGGCCTCGGTGAGCGAGCCGCCGGAGCGGCGGAGGCCCTGGCCGAGGCCGAGGATGACCGTCAGGGCGCGGCTCGGGTCGGTCTCGTCGACGGTGAAGCGCTCGAGGAGCTTGCGGGTCTCGGCGGGCTTGTTCTCGGTGCCGACCATAGTCGCCAGCTCGCCGAGCCAGCTTCGGCCGTCGGGGGTTGCGAAGAAGCCGCGGCGAGCGGCGAGGGCATCGATCATAGAGCCGACTCGACCTCCGATTGAGCTCAGGACGGCGGAGCGGGTCCAGGGATCGCCCGAGTCTCGGGCGGCGATGCCCGCGAGGGCCTCGATCGCCTTCGAGTCGGCGAGGTTGCCCAGGGAGAGTGCGGTCTGGAATCGGACCATCGGGTCGGGGTCGTTCGACAGGTTAAGCAGGGCGTCGCGGAGTTCGGGGTTCCCCGGGCGTCGGGTGGCTGCCAGCTTCGCCCCCTGTTCGCGGACCCTCGCTTCGGGGTCCTTGATGGCGGCGGTGATCAGGTCGTCGTCGAGACCTCCGAGGACGTCGAGCGTCCAGAGGGCATGCGCCCGGCCGAGCGCCGAGGGGCGTTCGACGGCCAGGGTTTTGAGGAGCGGGAGGGCGTTGGCGTCTTCGCGTTCGATGAGGAGACGCTGGGCCGTCTCGCGCCACCAGGAGTCGGGGTCGTCGAGGAGCTTGACGAGCTCGGCCGTGGGGGCCTTGCTGAGCGCCGGGCGGGGACGTCGACGGAAGCCATCGGAGACGACTTCGTACAGCCGGCCTCGGTCCTTGCCGCTGGTCAGGTCGAGGTGTTTCTTGATCGGTTCGGGGATCGAGGCGGGGTGCTCGATCGTCTCGCGGTACATGTCGAGGATCAGGATGGTGCCGTTCGGCGTGTTCGCGAAGTTGACCGGGCGAAACCAATTGTCGGTCGAGGCGAGGAACTCCACGCCCGCGTCGGCCCGCTTGGAGAGGAAGGTCGCGCCGTTCTCGGTCAAGGTCTTGCGATGGACCAGGTTACCGCCCACGTCGCCGATGAAGGCGTTGCCGCGATACTCGGGGGGATAGGCGGTGCCTCGGTAGATCGTCACGCCGGTCGCCGAGGTGAAGAAGCCAAAGGCGTGCAGCTCGGAGGGGATCGCCTTCTTCACGAAGGCGGGGTCGGCCACGCGTTGTCGGGTTCGGACCACGCGCCAGGGTTCGGGCTGGCTGATCCGGAAGACGGGGCCGGCGCCTCCTTCGACGGCGATGTCGGCGGTGACTCCCGGGACCGTCAGCGCGGGATTTCGATCGACGTCGCTCGCGGACAGGACCACCTGGCGGATGTGGTTGCTGTTGCTGCAGACGAACCGGTGGCCCCAGTCGTCGACGGTGTGGCCGAACTGGCCGCCGCCCGAGATGGCCTCGAACGCGGAGCCGTTGGGCTTGAAGCGGAAGTCACGCCCCCGGACCGAGACGGGCGCGACGGTGGGACGCTTGTGGTCCTTGATGTCGCCGCCGTTGGTGCCGGCCGAGCCGTAGATCCAGCCGTCGGTCCCCCAGAGGAGGCCGTTGAGGAGCCCCTGGACGTTCTGGATCCCGAACCCGGAGTAACGCGTCTCCTTGATGTCGGCCCTGCCGTCGCCGTCGGTGTCCTTGGCGTAGAGGATCTCGGGAACGGACGCGATGAAGACGCCGCCGTCGTAGGGGACGATGCCGGTGGGCCACTCCAGGCCGGTCACGAATTCGTTGCGTTTGTCGAAGACGCCGTCGCCGTCGGTGTCCTCGAGCAGGCTCACCCCGCCGGTCGGTTTGGGCTCGTTGTAGGGATATCCCCGCATCTCGACGACGTAGAGCCGGCCGTCGGCGTCGTAGCAGGCCGCCACGGGGCTGTGGACGGTCGGCTCGGAGCCGATCCGGTCAAGCGTGAAGCCGGGGTGGATCTTGAACGTCGCGGTCGCGTCCGCCGCCTCCGTGGCCTTGAGCCGGGGAAGTTCGTTGGACAGGTCGGGCTCGTCGGCACTGCCGATCGATATGCCGGCCGCGAGGATCACGGAGGGAAGCAGGAAATGGGGGAGTTTCATGCGGGAGATTCCTGGAAGGCCGGGGAGGGTTCGAGCAGGTTGGCAGGCGGCTTGCTGGGCTCGCACCCCCTCGAGAATAACGCGGGGGAACGCCCGTGTAACCCGTCTGGTGCCGGTCCTCCCCGAGAGGCCAGGAGAGGTCCGTAGTCCGACGAGGTCGTCTGTGCGGAGTTTAATCGGATTCAAATAGAAGAGATCTCATTGATGAAATTAAGAGCATGCATGTGATCATTCGCCGTGGCCTTGTTTCCGTGCCGCAACACGACGCCATCGGGACTTCCCGGGGGAGTGGGAACCTCGAACCAGATACATTGGCAAACGTTCGGGGCTTCGTCTAAGATATTTTCGCGATTGGGAAAGTCCCCGCGGTCCGGGCCTCATCCTCGAGGCCCGGGCCAATGGACGTTCGGTTTCGGGACGACATGACGAGCGCTCTCCTGAGAGTTGCGTTGACCCTCGCCGTGCTGGCGATCCTCGGCCAGGCCGAGGCGTCATCGCTTGCGCCCGAAATTCAGGTCGGCGCTTCGAAGTCTTCTCCCGCCATTCGACTCCATCGGCCGACGAAACCCAGCCGCCCTGCCCTCAACTCCAAGGTGGTCTGCCTGCTCGACGACGAGGTCGAGGTGCCCGACGAGCAGGAAGATGACGAGCCGGACGAGGATGGGATCGCGATCTCCCACAAGCGGTCGTCCCCGAAACCGATCGCGTTGGAAACCCCGCCGAGCTTCCTCCTCTCCGTCCCCTCCCCCGGCCTCCCCTCCGTGCCGAACGTCCTTTCCCGACCGCAACGAGACCGGTTCCTGCGATTCTGCCGGCTCCTGATCTAAGCCATTCGCGCCGACGATTTCGTCTCCTCGAAGCCGACCGCTGTGGTCGACCTCTAATCGGGGTGGGCCTGCGCGGCTCCTGAAAGTGTTCTCGTCGACCCATACCTGTCTCGGCCCATCACTCGTCCTTTCGCGGTCGAGGCCGGGACGGTTTCAAGGGTTCGACACAGGCACGTCAGGAGCACTATGAGGCTCGAAGTGAGCTAACCCCCAGGTGTGGGAGACGAATCGCGGTGCCTTCGGTGTGCGGTAGCGGCATCGGACATTCTCTTCGGTTCGAGGGGGTTCGTCTTCCCATCATGTTTGACAAGCTCATCGACGTCTCGCTGCGGAATCGCCCGATGGTCCTCCTGGGAGTCATCGCGCTGTTGGGGACCGGCCTGTATTCGCTCGGCGAACTGCCGATCGACGCCGTGCCCGACATCACCAACGTCCAGGTCATGGCCCTCACCAATGCGCCGGCCCTCGGGCCGGAAGAGGTCGAGAGGTTCATCACGGTCCCGGTCGAGAACGCGATGAATGGCATCCCCGACGTCCGGGAGGTCCGCTCGTTCTCGCAGTTCGGGATCTCGGGAGTGACCGTGATCTTCGCCGAGGGGACCGACATTTATTGGGCCCGGCAACAGGTCGGCGAGCGCTTGGCCAAGGCCCGCGACGAGATCCGGCCCGAGTTCGGCGTCCCCGAGATGGGGCCGATCGCCAGCGGGCTCGGCGAGGTCTTGCAGTTCGAGGTCCGCAACACGCCGACGGCGAAGGTGCGTCGGTCCCTGATGGATCTCCGCACGAACCTCGATTGGGAGGTGGCCCGGCCGCTCAAGAGCGTCCCCGGCGTGGTCGAGGTCAACGCGTTCGGCGGCGAGTTGAAAACGTACGAGGTCCGCGTCGACCCCCAGAAGCTCATGGCGCGGGGGATCGCGATGAGTCGGGTCTTCGACGCCATCCGCCGCAATAACGGAAACTCGGGCGGAGGATACCTCGAGAACAACGGCGAACAGCGCGTCATTCGGACGGTCGGCCTGATCAACGACCTCGACGAGCTGGGGGACATCCTCCTCGAGACGACCCGAGACGGGGCGCCGATCCACGTCCGAGACATCGGCGAGGTCCGCTTCGCACCGATGCTCCGACATGGGGCGGTCACCCTCGGCGGGCGGGGCGAGGCGGCCACGGCGACCGTCCTCATGCTCATGGGCGAAAACTCCCGACTCGTGGTCGACCGGATCAAGGCCAAGCTCGTCGAGATCCAGGCGGGGCTCCCCGAAGGGGTCGAGATCGAGGTGTTTTACGACCGCAGCACGCTGATCGAGAAGACGATCGGGACGGTCGAGCATAACCTGGCCGAGGGGGGGATCCTCGTCGTCGTCGTATTGCTCGTGCTCCTGGGGAACCTGCGGGCAGGACTGATCGTGGCGTTGGCAATCCCGCTCTCGATGCTCTTCGCGGGCAACCTGATGCTGTCGTTCGGGATCGCAGGGAGCCTGATGAGCCTCGGGGCCATCGATTTCGGGCTCGTTGTTGACAGCGCCGTCATCGTGATCGAGAACTGCGTCAGTCGACTCGCCCATGCAAACCCATCAGAGAATGCCGTGGACGTCGTCCGTCGCGCGACGCTCGAGGTGCGCAAGCCGGTCGTCTTCGGCGTGGCGATCATCACGATGGTCCACCTGCCGATCCTCGCCCTCGAAGGGGTGGAGGGGAAGATGTTCCGGCCGATGGCGCTCACGGTCATCTTCGCCCTTACGGGGTCGCTGCTGCTCTCGCTGACCGCGACGCCCGTCTTAGCGTCCTACCTTCTGCGTGCAGGACTCTCCGAACGAGAGACCTGGCCGATCCGGCTCGCGAAGCGGATCTACGAGCCGATCCTCGGGCTTGCGTTGCGAAGGCCGGTCGCGATCACCCTGGCGGCCGTGGCGGGGTTCGCGGCGTGCCTGCCCATCGCCCTCTCGCTCGGGGGCGAGTTCATCCCGAAGCTCGACGAGGGGGATCTCGTCGTCGTCCTGGTCCGGCCCCCGTCCGCGTCGCTCTCGGAGGGGATCGGCGACACGACGCGGTTCGAAAAAGCGTTGCTCGACACGTTCCCTTCCGAGGTTCGCGAGGTCGTCAGCCGCACCGGCCGCCCCGAGATCGGGATCGACCCGGCCGGGGTCAACCTGACCGACGTCTTCGTCTTCCTCCGTCCCCCCGAGAAATGGACCAAGGTTCACTCGAAAGATGAGCTGATCCTCGCGATCGAGACTCTCGGCGGACGGATCCTCCCCGGAACATTCCTGGCGTTCACCCAGCCGATCGAGCTCCGATTCAACGACCTGCTCGCGGGAGTGCGTGCCGACGTCGGGTTGAGCCTCTTCGGCGACGACTTGCAAGTCCTCCAGGAACGGGCGAATCGCCTCGCCGAGCTCCTACGCAAGGTCCCCGGTGCGAGCGAGGTGAAGGCGCAGGTCCTCAACGGGCTCCCGTTCCTCCAGATCGACGTCGACCGGGACCGGATCGATCGCTATGGGATCGACGCCTCCGAGGTGCTCGACCTCGGCGATGCACTCGGCGGCAAGGTTGTCGGCCAGGTCGTGGAAGGTGAGCGACGATTCGCGCTCCAGGTCCGGATCGCCCCCGAGGCCCGGAAGGACGCGGAGGCGATCCGGAAGCTCCGCGTCACCGACCCGCAGGGGAGGCAGATCGCCGTCGAGGATGTGGCCGACATCAAGCAGGTCGACGGCGTGTACGAGATCTGGCGCAAGGACCGCCGACGACGCGTCATGATCCAGTGCAACGTGCGCGGACGGGACCTCGCGAGCTTCGTCGCCGAGGCCCAGCGCCGGGTCGTCGCCGAGGTCCCGCTGCCCCGAGGCTACACCCTCGAGTGGGGGGGGACCTTCGAGAATCTCCGTTCCGCGACCGAGCGGTTGACCGTCGTCGTGCCGATCGCCCTCGCCCTGATCTTCCTCCTGCTTTATGCGACGTTCGGGTCCGCGAAGTTGGGACTGTTGATCTTCCTCTCCGTCCCGCTCGGGGCGATCGGGGGGATCCTCGCACTCTGGCTCCGAGGCCTGAATTTCAGCATCTCGGCGGGGATCGGGTTCATCGCCCTCTCGGGAGTCGCGGTGCTCGACGGACTTGTCCTCGTCACCGCGATCCGGCACCTCGTCGAGCGCGGGACCGAGGTCAAAGCCGCGGTGCTCGAAGCCTCGATGGCCCGGCTCCGGCCGATCCTCATGACGGGGCTCGTCGCCAGCCTCGGGTTCGTGCCGATGGCCGTCTCCGCCGGGGCCGGCGCGGAGGTCCAACGTCCCCTGGCGACCGTCGTCATCGGCGGCCTGGTCACGAGCACACTCCTGAAGCTCATCGTGCTGCCGGCAGTCTACGGCTGGTTCGATCCCGGCGTCCCTAACCCGCTCCTCCAAGCTTCGAGCGGAAGACGGCACGAAGACGAGCCGGAGCCCGAAGACGAGCCGGAGCCCGAAGGAGACTTGCCGGGCGCGAGGATCACCTCATAACCTTTGTTTCAGGATGTCTGCCGACACCTATTGATTGGGGCATGAGTCTCTCGAGCTAAAATCGAGGGCCGGTGCGTCGAGGGGCTCGCTCCTTCGCCGAACGATAGACATGTCAGGCTTTGCCATTCGGGAGTCGACCGATGCCACCACCCGCCATAATCGATCCGAATCTGATCGCAACGTCGAGCGTTCTCTTCGGGGCGGAGGAAATACGCCGTTGCAATCCGCAGCGGCTCGAAATGGAGCAGCTCACGGCCATCGTCTACCTCGACCGCGAGTCCCACGTGGTCGCCGGGTACCGGGATGTGCGGCCCGACGAGTTCTGGATCCGTGGGCACATGCCGGATTTCCCACTGATGCCCGGCGTCCTCATCTGCGAGGCCGCGGCGCAGCTCTGCGGCTTCTACACCCAACTCGTCAACCCGCTCCCGCACGGCTTCCTCGGCTTCGGAGGGATGGACGACGTGCGATTCCTCAGACCCGTCCGGCCCGGCGACCGGCTCCTGCTGGCCGGGAAGGCCGAGCGGATTCGCACGCGACAGTGCGTCTTCGACGCTCAGGGTTTTGTCGGGACCGCCATGGCCTTCTACGCGAGGATCATCGGGATCCCTGTCTCGCAGGCAACGGGCGACGAGAGCGGGACGATGGACGAGGATCGCGCCTGAGGGTGCCCGATCACGACGCATCAAAGTCGATCCAGAGCCTGGGCGGATCGCGGTGGCCGAAGCCCAAATCGGGCGGCGAAGGCCCGAGGACGTGTCGTGCGACGTCCTTTGGGGATAGACTGGGCGAGGTCCGGACTGTCCGCGTCGCGTCGAGGACTGTCGCGGTCGATCGATGTCAACGAAACTCTCGGGGAGACTTGCCGGTGCTGCTACAGGAGATGACTTGGCCCGCCGTGGGGGCGCTTTCGAAGAACACCCCCGTCGTCGTCCCGATCGCGGCGGTCGAGCAACACGGCGGTCACCTGCCCGTCTTCACCGACAGTATGCTGCTCGGCGAGGTGGTGCGACGCGCGTCGGAATCGCTCGGCGACCGGGTCGTCTGGGCCCCCCTGCTCTGGCTGGGCAACTCCCACCACCACCTCGACTTCGCCGGGACGCTCTCCGCGTCTCCCCGGACCTATCTCGACCTCCTCGAGGACCTGGTCGAGAACCTGATCACGCACGGCTTCCGTCGCATCGTCCTGCTCAACGGACACGGCGGAAACATCGTCCCGTCGCAGCAGGCGATCTTCGAAGTCCGCCAGCGTCATCGGACCCGCGACGACATGCTCCTGCTCGCGGCGACCTACTGGACGCTCGGCGTTCCGGGCGGCCCGAGCGAGGCCGGGCTCGTCCAGGATCGGATGGGGCACGCCTGCGAGTGGGAAACGTCGATGATCCTCCGGATCGCCCCGAATCTCGTCGGCGACCTCTCGTCGGTCGAGCCCGTTTCTCAGGGCGAGCCCTTCGAACCGGCCTCCCGGGCCTGGGTGACCCAGGATCGCAGCCCCGTCGGACACATCGGTGACCCCGGCCAGGCGACCGCGGAGAAGGGTGAGGCGCTTTTCCAACGCTTCTCCTCCGACGTCGTCGCCTTCCTCGAACGCATGACGATGTGGGACGGCGAATCCTGGTGAGAACGGCCGAGGTCAGCTTCGGTTGCCGACCGAGGCGAGATTGCTGAAGATCCCGCTCGCGTTGACCTGCCCCTGGATGACGATCGAGGCTCGTCCCGATCGCTTCCCGCCGGTGAGGTAGCGGATGTCGAGCGTCCCCTGCCCTTGCCCGAACCCGCCTCCATTGGTGTAGAGGCCGCCGCTCGACGAGTCGACCGTCCAGGTGTAGTGGGTCGGGAGGGATCCCGACCCATCGGGCACCGAAGTCAGGTCGAGGATCAGCGTGCTACCGGAAGTCGCGGCGTTCCTCGGGATCAACGTCGCAACCCCGGTCGCGGGCTGCGTCGGATCCTTGGGCACGAAGAACCGCATCTGGAGATCCAGGTGCAACGACTGGTTCGAACCTCCCGACGCCAGGACGTATCCCTGGAGCTTCTGGTCGGTGTACGCCCCGGGTGCGATGCCGTAGGAGCCCGTGGCCTTGGCGACATAGGCCTGGCGCCGCAAGGTCTGGGCCGTCGGCTGGCCCGTGGAGTTCTCGGCGCCGGCAGTCGCGAGCGCCGAGACGGCCGCGGCATTCGCCGAGGCGACGGCCCGACCGTGCTGGCCCATGTAGATAGGGACCACGGACAGCAGATCTCGCCCCTCGAGCCATTCGAGTTGGAAGCCGCGCCTTCGCTTCGCGGAGCCCCGCGACCGTTCCGAAGGACTCATGGTCGGATTCTCTCCTTGGCGTGTGGAAACCGGCCCGCGACTCGTGCCGGCGCGGTGCGGGGGGAGACTTGCTTGCCTCACGGCAGGACGCGCGTTCCGACCGCGGTGTTCAGGTCGAGCATCGCCCGACGGTGACGCACGAGGGCGTCCCGGAAGCGCCGGACGACCTCGTTGTAGTCCTTCTGGGCATCGAGATAGTCGAGGATGTTCGTCTCTCCCCCCTTGTAGCGCGAGAAGGCCGTGTTGCGGACCCGCCGCGAGGCGGGGACGACTTCCTTCTCATACTCGATGACGCTGTTGCGACTCAGGTCGAACTCGCGCACCGCCTCCTCGACGTCGTACTCGACCTGGCGCTGGAGGTTGGCCAGCTCGTACTCGGTCTGGGTGACGTTGAGCTTCGAACGCTGGATGTTCCCCTGGTTCCAGTTGTAGATCGGGATCGAGACCGTCGCGCCGAACGCATAGGAGTACGCGCTCTTGAGCCCGAGGGGCGAGTTGTTCTGGAGCGTATAGGGCTGATACAGGAGGTAGACGTCCGAGAATCGGTTGGCATACGCGAGGTTGACGTCCGCCTTCGCTCTGTGGACGCCCAGGCGATATCCCGCGAGGTCGGGCCGCAGCTCCATGCCCATCCGGACGAGCTCGGGTTCGGGGAGCGGGAGCGCGCGGACGTCGCGGAGGATCGCGTTGACCTGGAGCGAATCCGTCTCGTTCCGGGGCATGTCCAGGAGTAATCCGAGCGTGCGGGTCGACTTCTTGTACGCCTGGCTCGCCTCGCGGAGTTGGAGCTGGGCCTGCTCGAGCTGGGCGACGGCGGCGTCCACGTCGGAGGGCTTGACGAACCCCCCCTTGAGGAGCTGCTGGGTCGCGTCGCGCAGCTTCTGGATGCCGACGACGTACTGCTCGCTGTACCTCAGCGTTTCGCGGGCGGCGACGACGTCGACGAAGCCGGTGTAGAGGTTGTCGATCTGGAGCCGGATGGCGTCCTGGAACTGCGCCTCGGTGACCCGCTTGGCGGCCTCGGCCGCGTGGATCCGCGCCCTGCGCTTCCGCCAGACGTCGATCGGGTACGTGATGTTCACGTCATACTGCGTCTGGCCGCCGGGCCGCTGGTTCGAGTAGTGGCCGTAGGGGACGAGCTGGCTGTCGGCGTAGAAGATCGGGTTGTTGCGGAGGCTGGCCGTCAGGGCGTCGGCCTCGGCCATCGGGATCTCGAACCGGAGGGCGATCAGGTTCAGGTTGCGCTCGAGCAGGCGCTGGATCGCTCCGTCGAGGGTCAGGCCTCCCGCCGGGCCCGCGTTCTCGGGCTTGTCGGTTTCCTCGAGCTCGCCATAGGGGGGTACAGGGGCGGGCTCGAGGACCCGTGGCTTGAAGCGAACACCTTGCTGGACAACGGATGGTGGGGGGGCACCGACCTGGTTCAAGGGGACTCGCGTCACCGACGGACCAGGACGACCGCCGAACATGCTGTCCTGGGTCGTGACCGGGGTCACGTCGGAGGCCGACGTTCCCGAGGAACCGATCGCGGGCCCGAGCGTCCCACGGGAGGCCGACGCGCCAGGCGGCTCCTCCACATCAACTTGCGGCCCCTGGGCTTGTGCCGAGGAGACGAATCCAAGCAGGATCACGACGGTCAGTCGCCCTGCGAGTCTCCAGGTCACGGCTGGCGGCCGTTTTTTCACGTCCATGGCCGGACGACCTCCTGTCGTCGGTTCGGTCGGCTGGGAGCTTCCCACAAACCCCTCGTCGTGGAGAAACCCCGCTACCCACCAGACTTCGTCTCATCACTACGTCATATCGGCTCTTTCTCTCGACCCCTTGAACTCCTTGGCTTGCCTGGCTTGCGTGGATTCTCGTCGATGTGCTATTTGACACGGTGGCCTGGAAGGATAAATTGCGCCTGATTTGCCTGGGTGTGCGTCGACATTACCTATAGAGAAATGTTAGGAATAATTCGTGTTGAGTCAGGGCATGGAAATGCAAAAATCGTCAATGTAAAGATTGATTTCACATGATCGTTAATTTGTTTGAATCATAAAGGCGTGCGATAGCTCGCCAGTCTCCTCGGCTCGCTGGAGCGCTCCGCACCTAGCGTGCACCAGGGCTTGTCGAAGCGGGGACGTGCCGTTCCCTCCTCATCCTGGTGGGGCAGGAGTGCCCCACCGACCCTGCGAACTCCGCGAATCGCCGGTAAGGCGGGGCACTGCTGCCCCGCATTCGTGGGCGATCCATCCGGGGACCGCTTTAATCCTGGAAGGGGAAGAGGAGTGTTCCCTCGCCCCGGCTCGATTCGGCGAGCCGGGGCGTGGGCGAAGGATCAGACCGAGCGGGGCCGGCGGGTCGGCTTCGGGTCGGCGTCGGCCTTACGGCCCTGCGGGGGAGAGGGCAGGATCCGAGCGGGGTTCGAGGCCTTGCCGCGGGACGGCGTGGCCTTGGTCTTCTTCTGCGAGGCCTCGGGGAAGAGCCGGGGCACGACGTCGTCGAGGGTGTCGATCGTGTGGAACGTCATGTCGGCCTTCACTTCGGGCGGGAGCTCGACGAGGTCCTTCTCGTTGTGGCGAGGGATCAGGACCGTCTGGATCCCGGCGCGGCGGGCGGCGAGGATCTTTTCGCGGACGCCCCCCACCGGGAGGACTCGCCCCGTCAGGGTCAGCTCGCCCGTCATCGCGAGGTTCTGGTGGATCGCCTTGTCACGAAAGAGGCTCATGAGCGCCGCGGCGATCGCCACGCCCGCCGAAGGGCCGTCCTTGGGGACCGCACCGGCCGGGACGTGGATGTGCACGTCGGTCTTGTTGAACCAGGAGGCGTCGATCGCGAGCGGCTTCGCGTGGCTGCGAAGGTAGCTCAGGGCCGCCTGGGCGCTCTCACGCATCGACTCGCCGAGCAGGCCGGTCAGGGTCAGGGCCCCCTTGCCGGGCATCGCGGTCGCTTCGATGAACAGGATCTCTCCACCGGTCGGCGTCCAGGCCAAGCCCGTGGCGACGCCGGGGGTCCCGGTCCGGTCGGCAACCTCGCGGAAGAACCTCGGCGGCCCGAGCGCTTCCGGGACGTGGGTCGTCGTGACCGATGTCGAGGCCTTCTGGCCCTCGGCATGCTTCCGCGCGACCTTCCGGCAGATCGAGGCGACCTCGCGTTCGAGGTTCCGCAGGCCGGCTTCGCGAGTATAGTCGGCGATGATCTTGCGAACGGCATCGTCTTCGAACGCGACGTCCTTGGCCGAGAGACCGTGGGCTTCGAGCTGCTTCGGGATGATGTACTTCTGCGCGATGAGGGTCTTCTCTTCCTCGCTGTAGCCGGGGAGTTGGAGGACTTCCATCCGGTCCAGAAGCGGGGCGGGGATCGTCTCGAGCATGTTCGCGGTCGCGATGAACATCACCTTCGAGAGGTCGAAGTCGACGTCGAGGTAGTGGTCGCGGAACGTCGAGTTCTGCTCGGGGTCGAGGACTTCGAGGAGCGCCGCGGAGGGGTCTCCGCGGAAGTCGGCGCCGAGCTTGTCGACCTCGTCGAGCATGAAGACCGGGTTGTTCGTCGCCGCCTTGCGGACGCCCTGGATGATCCGGCCGGGCATCGCGGCGACATACGTCCGCCGGTGGCCTCGGATTTCGGCCTCGTCGTGGACGCCGCCCAGACTGATCCGGACGAACTCACGCCCCAGGGCTCGGGCGATACTCTTGCCGAGCGAGGTCTTCCCCGTGCCGGGAGGGCCCGCGAAGCAGAGGATCGGGCCCTTCATGTCCTTCTTGAGCTTGCGGACGGCGAGGTACTCGAGGATCCGCTCCTTGATCTTCTCGAGATCGTAGTGGTCGGTGTCGAGGACCTTCTTCGCGCGCCTGAGGTCCAGGCGATCGCGGCTGGACTTCGCCCAGGGGAGCACGGCGAGCCAGTCGAGGTAGGTCCGGACGATCGAGTACTCGGCCGAGCTCGGGTGCATCCCGGCGAGGCGTTCCATCTCGCGTTCCGCCTCGCGGAGCACGTCCTCGGGGGGCTTCGCGCCCTTGATCCGCTTCCAAAGCTCGTCGAGCTCGGGGTTCTCTCCGTCCCCCTCGCCCAGCTCTTCCTGGATCGCCTTGATCTGCTGGCGGAGGAAATGGTCGCGTTGGGCCTTGGTGATCTCGGAGCCGACCTGTTCCTGAATCTTGCTCGACAGCTCGAGCACGGCGAGCTGCCGGGAGAGGAACTGGCCGAGCCTCTCGAGGCGCGCCCGGACGTTGATCTCGCCGAGGAGCTTTTGCTTTTCCTCGATCGAGAACGGCAGGCTCGACCCGAGCAGGTCCGCGAGCCGGCCCGGCTCTCGCGTGTTCATCGCCGCGACCTGGAGCTCTTCGGGGACCTGCTGGCTCTGGTCGACCATCCGCTGGAAGAGGCGATTGACGTGGTGGACGAGCGCGTCGAGCTCGACCCCTTCTTCCACGACGTCTTCGCAGGGTTCGATCCGCCCGACGAGGTAAGGCTGGGTCGGGTCGACCTCGAGCAAACGTGCGCGGAAGAGTCCCTGACAGACGATCCGGGTCGAGCCATCGGGGAACTTCAGCATCTTCAGGACCGACCCGACGCAGACCGTCGGGTAGAGGTCGTCCATCCCCGGCTCTTCGGTGTCCGGGTGGCGTTGGGTGACCAGTCCGATCATCTTGTCGCCGATGAGGACCTCGTCGATCAGCCGGATCCCGCCGGGACGATTCACGACGAGCGGGACGACGGTCTGGGGGAAGACGACGTCGGATCGCAGTGGCAGCAACGGGAGCCGCTCGGGCACCGGGGTGGTCGCCTCTTCGGCTCGATCGGGAAGGACCAGGACCCGGCCGGTCGCGGCGGCCTCCGCGGCCGACTCTGCCACCGGGGGCGTCGAGGCCGACGTCGCTCGTTCGGTACTCTCGGGACGTGACTTCTTCTTCTTGGAACTCATAGAAATTATCTTACCCGAAATGAGCCTCGGCCGGCATCGACTGCCCCGGGGACCATCCCGTCCGTAGTCGTTGAGATGATCGTCACTTTGGATTGTTCACCAACGCCCACGTGAAGGGAAGGGCTCACCCCACGGCCCCCGACCGATTGGCCTAAGAGTCTGTCACCGAAGGCATTCCACCAGGTAGTTCCGGATCCGTTGTCGCTGGCTCGACTCGAGCTCCCCCGACCATTTCAGCTCCAGGATCCGTCCCCGATGCCAGGTCCCGAAGACCGAAAATCGCCCGAGGTTCGCCAGGTCGCGCCGGCAGAACTCTTGTATCTCGAACGCTTTAGTCCGTGGGATCCGGCCCTCGATTCTGACCCGTCCCGGGCCCTCGGATCGGATCGTGAAGTCGGCGCCAAACCCACGGAGGTGTCCAAATAGATGCCTCCACGCGGCCACGATGGCGGGCATCCATGCACGTTGTTGCCCGAACGTCTCGGTCATGGGGTGCTTCGCCACTCGAGGATCGATCTTCGCGGTCTCTCGCCGGTTTTCTGAAGAGCCCGGGCGAGGGATTTCGACAGGAGCCCGAAGCGAACCTTCGGACCCCCTTCCCCTCGGCCAGCTCAGCGTTTCCACCAGTCGGCGTCGTCCGGCTCGCTGCCGTATCTCGACGACTGGTAGTGGGCCTGGAGGACCTGATAGTTCATGAAGCCGAAGTAGACGAACCAGATCCCCAACCCGATCTGTTGATGGTTGAAGGCGAAGACCGCCAGCCCTCCCGCCGTGAGCAACGCGACGACATGGGCCCATCGCGTCCCGTTCCGGCGATTGAACATCAACAGGATGACTTCGAGCATCCTCCCACCGTCGAGCGGCCAGATGGGGAATAAGTTGACGATTCCCCAAAAAAGATTGATGGTAATCAGGGTCATCAGGAATCGATGTCCGGCTTCTGACGTGATTGAGTGGCCGGCGACGACTTCGACCACGAGGGCGAGCACGGCCAATAGGAATCCCGCACCGGGGCCGGCGAAGAGGACGGCGAGCTTTTGCCAGGGGCCTTGTCGTTCGAGATCACAGAGGCAGTATCCCCCCATCCCATAGAGCACGATCTCGGTGGGACGATAGCCCAGGACCCTGGACATCAGGCCATGGCCGAACTCATGGACGAGGATCGAGAGGAAGGCGGCGGCGACGAAGATGAGCATCGCCCTGAGATCGGTGTCCTGACCGCTCAGGAGGACCATGATGAGCCAGAAGAGGGGATGGACGCGCACCGGGATGCCGAGTAAGCGAAAGTTCAGGTCATAAGCGGTCGGCGAGGCCATACCCAACATGCGGCACCTCGGGCGGGGAAGATCAGAAGAGACGACCCGTCCAGAGTAGACCCTCGGGCCTTGGAGAGACAAGACCGTTGCGGCGAAAGCGTTTCCGTCGTCATGGAGGGGCGGGATTCCGTTGCACGACGACGGATCGTCGTGTTATCGTTCGAAGGTTTTCCGTGGCGATCAAGGGCCTTTGAAGTCGAGGTCCGTCGTGCGAGGAAGGCAGGGTGTCTCCGTTGGATTGGGGCAGGAGCCTCGAACAGGACGGGTACGCGATCGTCCCTGACGTCATCGACCCCGACCTCGTCGAGGTCCTCGGCGAGGCCATCGACGCGATCCGGCCTGGTTCGATGGCCATGGACCGAGGCGGACGAGTCTACGCTCTGCGGGACCTCCTCCGCGAAGTCCCCTCGACCCGTACACTCGCCAACTCGGAACCTGTCCTCGATTTGGCCAGACGAGTCCTCGGCCCGAAGGCGTTCGTGGTCCGTGGCCTCCTCTTCGACAAGACCCCCGAGGCGAACTGGTTGGTCCCCTGGCATCAGGATCTGACGATCGCGGTCGAGCGTCGGACGGACGCGCCTGGCTACGGCCCGTGGACCGTGAAGGGGGGAATTCCTCACGTCCGGCCACCGATCGAAGTGCTCGAGCGCATGGTGACGTTGCGGGTCCAGCTCGACGACAGCGACCTCGCGCTAGGGCCGCTCCGCGTGATCCCCGGATCACACTTCGGGGGGCGATTGGGCGCGGAGGCGACCCGAGAGTGGCTGGATCGCGTTTCGCCCGAATCCTGCCTCGTGCCCAAGGGGGGTGTCCTCGTCATGAGGCCCCTGATCCTCCACGCCTCGTCCCCCGCCGACGCCCCGGGGCGCCGGCGGGTCATCCATCTCGAGTTCGCCGCCGATCCCTTGCCCGGGGACGTCCAGTGGTTTGAAAGCGGAGCCTTGCGAGTCCCATGAAATTCACGAAGATGCACGGCCTCGGGAACGACTACGTCTACGTCAACACGTTCGAGCAACGCGAACCCGACGACCCCTCGGCCCTGGCCAGGGCGGTCAGCGACCGCCATTTCGGGATCGGCTCCGACGGCCTGATCCTGATCGGCCCGTCGACTTCGGCCGACGCCCGCATGCGGATGTTCAACGCGGATGGCTCCGAGTCCGAGATGTGCGGCAACGGCATCCGTTGCGTCGCGAAATACATCCACGACCACGACATCGCCAGGCGCAGTCGAGTCACGGTCGAAACCGGCCGAGGCATCCTGACGCTCGACCTGGAGGTCGACGGTGGCGAAGCCCGACGCGTCCGCGTCGACATGGGGCCGCCGATCCTGAACTCGGCCGAGATCCCCACGACCCTCCCCGGCGACCCGCCGATCAACGTCCCGCTCGAGGTCGATGGGCGAAAACTGCTGGTGACGGCCGTCTCGACGGGCAATCCCCACGCGATCGTTTATGTCGACGATGTCGCGAACTTTCCGGTCGAGTCGATCGGTCCCCTTCTCGAACGTCATCCCACCTTCCCCAGGCGCGTGAACGTCCACTTCGTCGAGGTGGTCGGGCCGGCCGAAGTCCGGATGCGGACCTGGGAGCGGGGATCCGGAATCACCCTGGCCTGCGGGACGGGAGCGTGCTCCGTGTGCGTGGCGGGGGTCCTCACGGGGAAGACCGGCCGAAAGATCCTCGCCCACCTTCCCGGCGGCGACCTCGAGCTCGAGTGGCCAGGAGACGGGGAGTCGGTGTTCATGACGGGGCCGGCCACCGAGGTCTATTCGGGAACCTGGGGCGAGACGATCGCCTAGGGCCCAGCCTTTGCGAGAGTTGAAAGGTCGTCGCGACGGGTCCCCTCCCCCTTCGCGGCGACGGCGCGGTCCACCTCGTTGGAGTGCTCGACACCTCGACCTCGTGGACATTGTCTTTGCCGGCATTGACGAGCCGGCACCAGTTCATGGTAACCGGCGGTCACGCGACCGAGGGCCTGGCGTGGGCCTCGAGGGATCGGTCCGTCGGACGGGGTGTGCCGAGCATGCGAGTGCTGAGCTATAACATCCATAAAGGCATCGGTGGGCGAGATCGGCTTTATCGAATCGAGCGGATCGTCCGGGTGATCGAGGAGGAGGACCCGGACCTGATCTGCCTCCAGGAAGTCGACCGGAACGTCTCCCGGACCCAACACGACGACCAACCTCGGAGGCTCGCCGAGTCGCTCCGGTCGGTCGCCGACCTGTACCAGCTCAACGTCCGCCATGGCGCAGGGGGCTACGGGAACCTGATCCTCTCGCGTTGGGGGTTCGACGATACCCACCAGATCTCGCTGCGAAAGGGCCGGCGTAAGCCTCGAGGGGCCCAGCTTGCGGTCGTCGCCACCCCCGAGGGGCCGCTCCATCTCGTCAACTGGCACCTCGGCCTCGCCGAGAGGGAGCGTCGCTGGCAGGTCCAGCACCTGCTGACTCACAACTCGTTCGCCGAGCTCGCGGATCGGCCCACCTTGATCGTGGGTGACTTCAACGACTGGCGAAACACGCTGATGCGCGGCCCGTTCCGTGCCCACGGATTTGAGCAGGTGACGATCCCGCAACGCCGATTCCGCTCGTTTCCCGCCTACTTCCCCATCGTCTCTCTCGACAAGGCCTTTACGCGAGGCGGGATCGACATCCGACAAATCCGAGTTGTCCACTCGCACCTGGCAAGGCGTGCCTCGGATCATCTTCCGCTTGTGATCGATTTCCACCTCAGTCCGCCGGTACCCTCGCCGCGTTCGGGGGCTGGCGAACGTTGACGAAGCCTCGAGGCCGGTGGTGGCTTTTCATCATCGTGTGCATTTTTGCGGTTTTGCCGTGTAAATTCTCCTTGACCTCGGGCGGTATTCCGCCGATATTTATGTGTACCTCGTGCCGGGGACCGTACCGAAAACTTACATTCGATCGATCGAATACCGTTCAAAGGTGGTGTGATGATCCGGGGTTTATTGGGCTTCAAAAGCTGGTTCCAGTACTTGGTGGTCACATTCGTGACCCTCGGGTTCGGAATTGAAGCTGCGCCCTACCCGTTGATCATGACAACCGGTGCGATCGAGTGTGAAGATTGCGACGACTCCGTCCCCTGCTCGGACGACGTTACCGATGAAGTCTCCGGTGCTGTCAGCGATCGAGGTTGGCACAAAGTCAAGTTCTCCGTCCGACGGAGTCTCCCCCACACCTGGATCCGTCGGTCGTTCGATCAGCGTTACGGTGTTCTAGCGAGGATGACTTCGACCCGCCGATCTTCGCTCCCCACCCATCCGACCTCCGCCCTATTGGGCGGATCCGTCGGGATCCCCATCTCGCTTTGCCGTCTGACCTGCTGAATCGATCCCTCCCCCGCCGACTCCTGGCATTCGCGTGTGGAGAGTACTCCCGTACTGGGATGACCACATTCGTCTCCAGTGACGTCCCTGGTTGGACTTCCCTCCCCCCACGAATCGAATCGTCTTGTGGAATAAGCCTCGATGCCACACATGATGGCTTCAGGCGATTCCCTCGATTCGACATGGGAAGTTCCGCTTCCAAGACCCTCGGGATCGATGACGAAGGACAGATGCGATGCGAAGATCGGCCTATCGCGACCTTGATCGACTGGTTCTGCTCACTCCTTCGGCCGATGCGCTGGGTGAGATCGAGGGCCGTCTCGCCCTCGAGCGAATGGCGCTAATGGCCAGTCCGATCCCAGAGCGTCGGCCTGTTGATATGCTCGCCAGCAACATCCCGATCGCACATGAACCGATTCAAAATTCTGATCGACTCCAGAAGAAAGAAAATGATAAGTTGGTGATCATTGAAGCCGCTCTGGGACTCGTCGACGACGAACCCTGGTCGAATGGAAGCGAGTGGGTTCCCGAGGAGGAATTCGCCGGGTCATGATCGGTCGTCCCTCGACCGGCTCAGTCCTTCGGGCACCGGCGGCCCGGATTCGGTCTCGGACCGGGTTTCCCCCCCACCGTCGGTGCTCGAAGGGCTGTGAATCGCGGTCGCGCATACGGCTCGATTCCGACCTGTCGGAGACGTCGCTCGAGTCTTGGCGTCAAGGGTCCGGCGAGTGCCGGATTCCCCCCAAAAATCGCCGGGACTCGGGACGACGGAACGTCCGGAACGACTTCCCGTCGTGATTGGTCTAACCGGTTTCATCGTGTCCCTCGAGCCACCGCGGAGTGGATCTGTCCCCCCCAGATTTCCCCCCCACCGTCGGTGTTTGAAAGGTCGCGACGAAAGGCCGTGTTCTGTCGACTCGCTGGTACGTTCGGGTCACCGCGGAGTGGATCTGTCCCCCCCCAGATTTCCCCCCCGTTCCGTTGGAACTCGAACCCTCCTGGTGAGGTTCATAAGCAGACACATTGACCGGTCGGCAGCGTTCGAGGAACCACGCGTGGGTCTGTCCCTCCCAAAGACTCCCCCTCCACGCTTGGAGCTCGAAACGATCTCGAGGACGACGTTCGGCGACCTGCGGTGATGGATCACCGAACTCGTGTTTCGGGCACCGGCGGAATGGGTTCGACCTCCGGTCGGACTTACCCCCCCCTCCGCCGGTGCCCGCGACTTACGGCATTGGGAATCACTTTTGTTTGAAAGCGAATCGGAAATATCTAGTCGATGGTTGAAGTCTCTTTTCAGGGATTAGGACGGCTTGGTAATCCCTCCTCATCGATATTGATTAACGCGAACGACCCGAGGGAAAATCCCTCGGGTCGTTGGGCAACTTGCCAGTGGCCGCGATGGCCGAATGTGAGTTTTGATGCGACGACCCGGGTGCGACAATCCGTCGTCGCGGGGTGGTCGAAGTGGCGTCCTATGTCCAGATAACGTTATCGGATCGCTGCCAGACCGGCTTTACCCTATTCGACGATTCAATCGCCAAGTCCCCTGGAACGCCCATCCGCCCCAAAGCCCTTCCATCCGACCCGAGACGCCGATGGAAATGGGCGAGTTGTCGTGACTGACTTTCGACGTGAAAGCCACTTCGGTCATTGGCGATCGCCAATGAGATGTCCTCGCCAGGAATTGAACCTGGTCTTCGACCTTCGCAGGGTCGCGTGCGAATCCGGCACACCCCGAGGACAATTTGTTGTCGGCAAGTTCCTCCGCCCGGGAGTCGAACCCGGTCTTGCGGCTTCGAAGACCGCCGTGCGTCCGACACACTCGCGGAGAATGCCCTCGCCAGGAATCGAACCTGGTCTTCGACCTTCGGAGGGTCGCGTGCGACTCCGGCACACCCCGAGGGCAAATGGATGCGGAGCTTCGTCAAACCCTTGCTAAAGGCCCGGAAGCCTTCGCTTCGGTGCACGAAGAGACGAGGAGCTTCAGGGCGCGTCTCTCGGTTCTCAACTCAGGGTGAGATCAAGTCGAGGACGGAGTGAGTGTGAGTGGAGGAAGGGAAAATGATCGGGGACGAGATTGTCATCCCCATCTCGAAATGATTCGCTGAAGGCCAAAGGATGTGGTCATCCTCGGAGCGCATCTGAAGCCGATTCGCCTGTCGTCTTCACGCTTCAACGGAATGACGCGGCAACCTCGGGCTTGAAGAGAATCGAGAGACACCAGAACCCAATCGGAAGTCCCGCCAGGCAGCAGGCACAACCACCCGCCATGATGGCGAAGCTACCGGCGACGGAGAGCCAGTAGTTTTGAAGGCGGAGCATGCTATACCCGGCCCATGCCGCCGAGGCTGATGCGACGGAAAGGCAAATCAGGGTGCCGACCGAGAGAAGTACGGTGGCGTCTTCCGACGCTCCAGGTCGAGCTCCTGGCCCTGCCGGAGCGAGCTGCATCCCAACCTCCCGCGGCACGGCCCGTTCGATCGCTTGTTGGTTCTGCGAGTCAGTCGTCAGTGGGGTGACGAATCGGTCGACGTAGCCGAATCCCGCAAGGAACAGGTTGAAGAAGATCCCGAGCAGGCCGGCGACCAACAAAGTCGTCGCGGGGGCTTTGACGGTGTCTCGTGATCGAGCGAGGGTCGCTGCGCTCGGGCGGACGTAGAGCTCTTCGAAGGAAGGGCCTGGTTCGTGCCGGGGAATCGATGGGATTTCGGGCGATGGCTCTCGGCGAGTCGGCTCCACCATGGGGGTCATTGCCGGAGCCTGTGCCGGGGGTGGCTCGGCCTCTCGGGCGGCCCCTTTCTTCACGTCGAGATATTTGCCGTAGAGGGTGAGGACAGCGGTGAGGAGCCCGACAAAGCCGGCGAGCACCGCGATCAGGTTCTGAACGGTTTCCACTCAACCCTCCCAATTGCCCTGGCTTTAGGCCGTGGCCACGCCGGCCTCCGTGGCCTGACGCGTCGACCGAGGGTTCGGTCGCCGGCCCTCGGTCGCTCATGGAACCGAAAGAAATGCCACGCCGGTTGCAAAACCGCAAGGGCACCTCGATGGACCATGCTCGAGTTGGGGCTTCGGGTCGGTGGTGAGGGGAGTTTTGTTCGCTCGATTCACTCAGCAGGGACGCAAGGATTCGAACCCTGTGCGCGAGGTTTGGAAGCTCGCTGCTCTCCCAGGAGCACATCCCCCTCGAACGCCCAACGTCTCAACAGGTGAGATGGCGGGCGGTGCGGTTGCGGTCAGGACAGAGCCAGTGCCGGCTCCTCATGAAGAAATTTGGCCCAGCTCGCCACTCGCTCGCCTTGGGCTGCATAGAACGGTTTCCAGTCGGGGCGTACCGGAGTTTTGCGAAGCCGGATCCCAGCCTGTTCGGGGGTCCGATCGGCTTTCCGGGTGTTGCATCGCATGCAGGCTGCGACACAATTCGTCCAGCTCGAGGCGCCCCCCTGGGCGCGTGGGACGACGTGGTCGATGGTGATCTGCTCCCAGCCGGGTTGCGTCCCGCAATACTGGCAGGTGTGGTGGTCGCGCTTCGCGACGTTCCGGCGGCTGAAGGTGACGGCCTGGCCGGGCAACCGGTCGTATCGCGAGAGGCAGACGACCTCGGGGATCCTGAGTCGGAGCCTCGAGGCGCGAATGCAGGGTTCGTCGCCGTCCGGTTCGACTTGGACCCAGTCCTCCCAGGAGAAGAGCCGGTACTCGTCCGGGTCGACCACGCGCGCCACGTCGTTCCAGATGAGGACGAGCGCCCGGGCAACCGTCGAGACCCCCACGGGTTGCCAGTGTCGATTCAGGACGAGCGTCGGTCGTTCGAGCACGTTTCGCATGGCGATAGACCTCTCCGATGAGGATGTGCCCGACCGGGATCGAACCGGCACTGTCCGCCTCACAAGCGGGTGTGCTTGCCATTACACCACGGACACAGCGGAAGGGGCGGGAGTCGAACCCGCAAGGCTCATCGCTCGCCCGCTTTCCAAGCGGGTCCCGTCTCCAAGTCGGGTAGCCCTTCCGTAACACCAGCCCCGTACGGCCGGCTTCACTCTCGACTGCCAGTGGTCCCGGAGGGACTCGAACCCTCGCTCTTCCCCACGTCATAGGGATGTCTTCGCCGCTAGACGACGGGACCGTATTCGACGGCGATCCGAGGAGATTTCTCCAACCGTAGCGATGCCCCGACCAGGACTCGAACCCGGGACTCCTCGTTAGGACCGAGGTGTGATCGTCCGTTTCACCATCAGGGCGAGCGGAAGGCGAGGGATTCGAACCCTCATTCCCCGAGGGGAAACCGCTTTAGCAAAGCGGCCCGGCCAACCGTATCCGGCTGCCTTCCATCGGTTGAGAAGAGTGGACCGGCGGGGAGTCGAACCCCGATCTCCTGGGTGCAAACCAGGCGTCGTCCCATTGGACTATCGGCCCATCACATGATCGTCCAAACATCGGTTGAGAAGAGTGGACCGGCGGGGAGTCGAACCCCGATCTCCTGGGTGCAAACCAGGCGTCGTCCCATTGGACTATCAGCCCATTATTTTGTGAGAATTTGTGTGGTTAGCGTTCATGGACGTTGGTGTTACACAACCTTAGCCGCAACGATACAGTCGTCCCGGATGGAGTCGAACCATCATCACCCGGATGTAAGCCGGGCATCGTGCCGTTGGACCACGGGACGTCGATCGATCGGGTGATACAAGGAGTAGCACGGGTGGGAGTCGAACCCACAGTCACCAGGCTCTCGACCTGGCCGCTTTGCCGATTTGCGTACCGTGCCGTCGCGATTGCGGGTATGGGAGTCGAACCACATCTCTCCGAGCTTATGAGGCTCGGCCGAGCACCGGCCCACCCGCGAGTCCCAGGCCTCGGTATCGAGCCGAGTGGGCCGGCCTTATGGGGGCCGGATGGGCACCTGCCCAGCCTGGGAGAGGATCGAAGCGAGAATCGTCTGTGGAACGCCAAATCATGACCCGTGCGAGAGTCGAACTCGCCTTTCCTGGTTGAGAACCAGGTGTCCTAAACCGATAGACGAACAGGCCGAACTGATCGCGAGAAGCATGGGTGGTGGAGGAGTTGAACCTTTCGCCTTCCGCCTCACAATTCTTGATTGGCAGCGGTTTTACAGACCGCCGTGAGGAACACCACCCGAGGGCTGTGGGATCGGTCGTATGACGACCATGGCGCGGGAGGGACTCGAACCCACAAACACCAAGATTTGAGCTTGGCCGCTCTGCCGATTGGCGTACCGCGCCGGATTTGAGAGCGGGACCACGGGGAGTCGAACCCCGAGCAGCGCATCGACAATGCGCGGTGTTGCCGTTACACCATGGCCCCGTTTCGTCGGCCTTCGAGGCCTCGCCTTACCTAGGCGAAGTTTCTCGAGTCTCGACATTGGCCCGAGAGGGATTCGAACCCTCAGCATCTCTCGTTCTAAGCGAGAGTGGTCTGCCAGTTGCCTATCGGGCCGTCAGTGGTGAGAGTGCCCAAGGAGGGATTCGAACCCCCACCCACTCGGTTTTAAGCCGGGCCGCTCGGCCAGTTGGCGCTCTTGGGCAGACTTTTAAACGAGGGTTGGTCGGGAAGTTCCGGGGGCTGGAATCGAACCAGCGGCCTCCACGTTCAGAGCGTGGCGTGGCTACCAGCAGCCACTACCCCGGAGTCACGTCTCACAGTTCGGGAAGGAGGATTCGAACCTCCACCGCCTGATTCAAAGTCAGGGAGCCTACCGGTTAGCCGATTCCCGAGAGCGTCCTGCGGGAGTCGAACCCGCCTATCGGGCTTGGGAAGCCCGTGCCTAAACCGCTCGGCCAAGGACGCGTTCACATTAACAGAGTCTGGAAGATCGTGATGGACTGCGGGATCGGGGAGTCGAACCCCGCTTGCCTGGTTGGAAGCCAGGAGTCGTGCCGATCGACCAATCCCGCGGCGAGTCAGCGGAAGGGGAGGGAGTCGAACCCTCAAGGCATTTCGCTCGTCCGAGTTCGAATCGGGTGCCGTCGCCAATCGGCTAGCCCTTCCATGAGTGAGTGAGTGAGTGGCCCCCGCAATCTCGAGGTTCGGGCGGATGAGGCGGAAGGAGAGGGAGTCGAACCCTCAAGGCTGTTCGTTCGTCCGAGTTCAAGTCGGATGCCGTCGCCAATCGGCTTGCCCTTCCGAGGATCGTGAGGACTCGAGGACACCTCGGCAGCACCGGCGGGAGGAGTCGAACCTCCATTCGTCGCCTTAACAGGGCGATGCCTTACCGTTCGGCCACACCGGTCACGAGAGGGAGAGGGGCGAATCAGGGCGGCCGGATTTGAACCGGCGATTTCCTGCTCCCGAAGCAGGCGGATTCCCAGGCTTTCCCACGCCCTGGTCCTGAATCGTCGAACCCAAGTGCCCAGCGGGAGTCGAACCCGCACTTCCGCCATGGCAAGGCGGTAGGCTACCGCTACATCATGGGCACACTTGCCGACATCCGAATTGTCAAAGAATGAACCGAGAGCACCGGGTGGGACTCGAACCCACGTCGCCGCATTACGGGTGCGGAGTCCTCGCCGCTGGACGACCGGTGCCACGCTTGTACCAATACCGAGTCGAACACGCTCGAATGGGACCAGAGGGGCTCGAACCCTCACAGCCTGGTTAAGAGCCAGGAGTGCTGCCGCTAACACCTTGGTCCCGACGACAAGACGACCGAATCGGCCCAGGAGGAGTTGAACCTCCGTCTCGCGGTTATCAGCCGCGTGTTCTCCCGTTGAACTACAGGCCGTACTTGTGCATGAGTCTTGCGTGTGCTTGGCGCCGGGGGAGTCGAACCCCTCATCGCTCACTTATAAGGTGAGCACTCTAACCGTTGAGCTAGACGCCATTGGGGTCGGAGGGATTCGAACCCTCACCTCCCGGCTTAAAAGGCCGGCGTGCCGCCGTTACACCACGACCCCGGATCGGCAACTCCGAGGGTATGTAACGTTTTATGTGCATAATGTTTCTCCATGAACAAAGGTCGGGACGGCCGGATTCGAACCGGCGGTCTCCTGCTCCCAAGGCAGGCGGATTGCCAGACTTTCCCACGTCCCGAACGTCGACGACGCCTGGGCAGTCAGGGCGGCCGGATTTGAACCGGCGCTCTCGAGCTCCCCGAGCTCGCGGATTTCCAGGCTTTCCCACGCCCTGAACCGATTCAGATGTCCGAGGCTTGACGCTGTTTCAGGTGGGCCCGCTCGGCCTTCCTGACGACGTCCTCCGAGAGCCTCGTCCGGCTGACGAAGGTCACCTTCCAGTTTTCGCTCCAACTCCCGTTCGATTCGAGGAGCTTGACGTTCTCGCCCAACTGAGCGTATTTCTCGGGCAACCAGGCGGTGTGATGATAGGTGGCACGGCCCAGGGGCTGCTCCATGTGGCATTGGCGGTAATGCAATGTCATCACGCTCTCCTTTCTCGCCTGGTACCGGTCAAATCCACTCGAGCCCCGGGTCGTCGGAGCAGCCCGTGAGGGAATCGAACCCTCCTCTCCGCAGTGAAAGTGCGGTATCCTGCCGATAGACGAACAGGCCAATTCCCTACAGTGGGCCGGGGGGCGCTCGAATCCCCGTCTGCGGTTTTTCAGACCGCCGCTAAGCCGTCTCAGCTACCGACCCGTATCAACAACGAGGCCCGATGACTTGTGACACCGGGCCTCGAGGAACCATCAGGAGTGAGGTCGCCGCCGAGCGTCACAATCGTTGGGGGTAAGATCGGAACGTGGACGAACTTCCCAGTCGATCCCACGATCGACTCGCCAGCTCGCCACGAAATTCTCGACCCGCGTGCTCGGCTAACATGAAAACCTCAGTCGTATTGATGTCTCGAATACGTTCGTTTGTTTGTCTTTGGCGTTCACTCGTCTCGCTTGCACCCTTAGAGACGCCGGGCCCCGGAGAGAAGTTCGCGCGATTCGCCATTCTTTTTCGAGGATGTTTTCGGCGATCGTGGCGAGGTCGAAAACGTTTGGCTTAAACTTATGCGTTTGAGATACTTGAAGCCGTCCTCGGGCCTGCTGTTTTACCACGGGTGGGTGGGGTTTGATGGGCGGAACTCGATTCTTCTGGAATCGAACGACCCGATTTTCGAGTGTTTTGTCGACGTGTCCGTTTCAAGGAAAGGTTCATCCGTGATTCGAGTCGAATGGTCAGGTATGGGGTCGTTGGTGGCCTTCGTGCTGGCGATCAGCCTGTTGGGGCGACCTTCCGAGGCACGAGGGGACGGACGACTGACGATTCGTTGCGACCATCCCGACCTCGTGCTGGCCCCCTATGTTTGGAAGCCGAACGGCAAGGGGGCCGAATCCCTCGTCGACTCGACCATGCCCGGGGCGTACCTCCGTGCGACGTTTCAAGGGACCACCGCGATCGGCCTCGTCGTCGACGGCTCGTCGAATCGTGGCTGTCCAGCCCCTTCGATGCCGGTCGTCGAGTTCTCCGTCGACGACGGCCCGTATCGGGTCGTGCCGCTCACTCAATCCGAGGGCGTCTACACGCTCGACGTGGCCAGCGGCCTCGATCCCACGCGACCCCATCGTTTGACGGTGATCTTTCGGGCGGCGGACTTGTTGCAGGATCGTTGGGGCTCACCTCGGGCGCATTTGCGGATCGCGGGGATCTCGATGGATCGAGCCGGCGTGCTCCTGCCCTCGGTATCCCGGCCTCGGAGGGCGATTGGCTTCGGTGATTCGATTACCGAGGGAGTCGGGGTCGACGGCTTGTTCACGTCGTGGCAATCGCTCAGCGTCAACAACGCGAGGGCCACGTGGTTCCCGATCGTCGCCCTTGCGCTCGACTGCGAATATGGTCAGCTCGGCTCCGGGGGACTTGGTATGTCGAGGGCCTTGAATCTGCCTGCCTTGCCCCAGGTCTGGGATCGCTTCGACGTGACGACGTCGCGCTTGAGCAATGGGCGGCTGCTCCCCGAGCCCGACTATATTTTGTGCGCCCTGGGAACCAACGACTTCGACAAGGACATCACGACCGACTACACCAAGTGGCTGGTCGACGTCCGGCAAGCCTGTCCGAATTCCTGGATCTTCTGCGTGGTTCCCCCACTCGGTGTCCACAAAGGTGAGATCGAGTCCGCCACCGCCGTCCGTAGACGGACGGGCGACTCGCGGGTCCATGTCATCGACACGTCACCACTCGCCTCGGCGTTTCGCGCCGGCCAAGGTCCGACGTCCCTTGCCCATGACGGCGTTCACCCTTCGGGATATGGCCATGCGATGCTTGGTGCCTTGATCGCGGTCGAGATCCGACGAGTCTTGGACTCGGCGACTGCGGAGAAATGAAACTGTTCGAAGTGATCGGGACGTGGTGCGGGTTGGTCGGACCTCAGGCGGCTCGATATACTCGGGAAGGCTTCGGCGCCGCTGACGGAGCTGCCCCATGGGCCGAAGAGGGACCCTCGATGTCTCGTCGTGTTCGTTTAGCCGTCGCTTGGACTTGCGTGATCCTGGCACTCTGCCTAATTCCTGCCCGCTTCCTCCCCCCGGAAGAGTTCCCCGACAGGGTTAGCCATTTCGACAAGATCGTCCACGCTTCGTTGTTTGGCATCTTCGGCCTGCTCTGGATCCGCGCGTCTCGGACGTCGAAGCTCACCGCTGGGGTCTTGGTCGGAGGTCTGGCGCTCGCCGCCGTGACCGAGCTCGGTCAGGCGCTGCCGATCGTTTCCAGAGATGCCGATCTCCTCGACTTCCTGGCCGACCTGTTCGGTTTGGTCGTCGGAGTGGCGTGGGCCCGTTGGCGAGGAGCCGGGGCCGAAGTGGCGAAGCCGGATTCAACCCCGGTCGGAGTTTGACGGGGGCGATTTGGTCGTGCAAACCGGCGGGTCGGCCTTCTGATTTTCGGGCGATCGAGAGCACGAAAAGTCATCGAGCCAGGACGCGCCGGATTTCCAGGCGGCCCCGCACGCTGACTTCTCGAGCTCGTGGTGAGAGACGTTCCGTGCTTCGACGATCGACGGCAAGACAGACGCGATCATCGAGAATCGGGGCGGGTCGACTTCGTGAGAAAGCCCTGAGTTTTGAGCCAGGTGGCGCAGAGCTCGGGCCATACCCCGAACGTGGGCTCCTTCGCGCCGAGCCCAAGGCCGTGGCCTCCTTTTTCGAAGAGGTGGAGTTCCACGGGGACCTTCGCCTTCCGCAGGGCGAGGGCGAAGAGGATGCTGTTCTCTGCGGGGACGGCCGTGTCTTCATTGGTATGAGCCAGGAAGGTCGGCGGAGTCTCGGGCGTCACCCGTGTCTCGTTCGAGAGGCTGGCGACGAGCGCGGCGGGCGGGTCGTCGCCCAGGAGCGACGTGCGGGATCCGCCGTGTGCGTAGGGCGTGGCGAGCGCGACGACCGGGTAGAGGAGGATCATCCGGTCGGGGCGAGAGCCGACGCGATCGATGGGGTCCTCGGCGTCCGCCCTTCCGGCGTCGAAGTGCGTTCCGGCCGTCGAGGCCAGGTGTCCCCCCGCCGAGAAGCCGAGGATTGCCACGCGGTTCGGGTCGAGTCCCCACTCCTTGGCCCGTGCGCGGACCGTCCGGATGGCGCGACCGGCGTCGTCGAGCATCGCGGGATGGTGGTATCGGGGGCCGAGTCGGTACTTCAGGACGATGCCTGTCAGCCCCAGCCGGTTTAGCCAGCGGGCGACTTGCTTGCCCTCGTGATCCCTCGCGAGGTGCGAATAGCCGCCCCCCGGGCAGACGACGACGGAGGCGCCCGTGGCCTCCTCGGGGGCGGGCCGATAGACGGTCAACGTCGGGACGTCCTGATCCGAGTCGGTCCCCTTCGCACCCGGCGCGCCTTGGGGCCATAGAGGGTAGGTTTGGGGTGCGGAGGGATCCTCGGCGGCGGCTAGGAACGCGGCCGTCAGGAAGATGGTCACCGAGGCGACTTGCTTCGTGGAGAAGGTCGAAGGTCCCATCGAAGGCTCTCCTCGTTCGCGATATCCGGAGAGGGGATTTGCCAATCACCTCCACGGATGCGCCAAGTGTTCAGGTCGAATCCGGAAGTGCGGCAGAGGAGGGCCAGTGTGATGTCGAGAGCGGGACACGTCAAACCGCTAGCGCCACTTACGCACGCGTTCTCGATCGCGTCGGCGGGGGATGACAATTCCTGGCCAGGGCTGCCAAAACGGCAGCAAGAGCGACAACCGAAGGAGCCCGCAAAGTCAGCATCTTTCTGTTGCTAAAGGAGTTAAGACAAAGCAAATGGGCCGGTATACGACTTGCAATGGGATGTGTCGAAAATCCCGGACGAGGGCAGCCCAAGGTCCGATGGTCCCTGGGTTGCCGTCGGCCCGAGTGCGATTGGGCGACGACTCTCGACCGTGTCGAAGGAGAATTCACCGTGGCGAAGATGATGGCCTACGATGAGGAGGCCCGCCAGAAGCTGGCGAGCGGCGTGTCCAAGCTGGCCCGGGCCGTCCGGAGTACCTTGGGTCCGCGCGGCCGCAACGCCGTCATTGACAAAGGTTGGGGCAGCCCGACCGTCACCAAGGACGGCGTGACCGTGGCCGAGGAGATCGAGCTGACCGACCCCTACGAGAACATGGGGGCCCAGCTCGTCAAGGAAGCGGCCAGCAAGACCTCCGACGCCGCGGGCGACGGCACCACCACCGCCACCGTCCTGGCCGAGGCCATCTTCAAGGAAGGGCTCCGCGCGTTGGCTTCGGGCGCCGACCCGATGGCCCTGAAGCGGGGGATCGACAAGGCCGTCGAGGTCATCGTCGAGCACGTCAAGGGACAGTCGAAGAAGGTCTCCGGCAAGAAGGAGATCACCGAGGTCGCCGCCATCGCCTCGAACAACGACAAGGTCATCGGTGAGAAACTCGCCGACGCCTTCGAGAAGGTCGGCACCGACGGCGTCATCACCGTCGAAGAAGGCAAGGGCTTCGAGACGAGCGTCGACGTGGTCGAAGGCATGCAGTTCGACCGCGGTTACCTCTCGGCCCACTTCGTCACCGACCCGGACCGGATGGAGGTCGTCCTCGACGACGTCTATATCCTCATCTACGAAGAGAAGATCGGCTCTCCTCAGAAGCTGATCCCCGTCCTCGAGCTCATCGCCCGGGCGAACAAGCCGCTGTTGATCATCGCCGAGGACGTCGAGGGTGAAGCCCTTGCGACCCTCGTCGTGAACAAGCTCCGCGGCATCCTCAAGGTCGCGGCCGTCAAGGCCCCCGGCTACGGTGATCGCCGTAAGGCGATGCTCGGCGACATCGCGGTCCTGACCGGCGGCAAGCCCATCTTCAAGGACCTCGGCGTCGAGCTCGAGAGCATCCAGCTCACCGACCTCGGTCGCGCCCGCAAGATCACGATCTCGAGCGAGAACACCACGATCGTCGAAGGGGTCGGGACCTCCGACGAGATCAAGGGGCGGACCGAGATGATCCGCCGCGAGATCACCCAGACCGACAGCGAGTATGACCGCGAGAAGCTCCAGGAGCGGCTCGCGAAGCTCGCCGGCGGCGTCGCCCAGATCAACGTCGGGGCCGCCACCGAGACCGAGATGAAGGAGCGGAAGGCCCTCGTCGAGGACGCCCTCCACGCCACCCGCGCCGCGATCGAAGAAGGCGTCGTCCCCGGCGGCGGCACCGCCCTGATCCGCGCGGCCAAGGCGCTCGACAGCTTGACCCTCAAGGGTGACGAGGCCCTCGGTGTGAACATCATCCGCCGGGCCATCGAGCAGCCCGCCCGCTCCATCGCCGAGAACGCCGGGATCGACGGCTCCGTCGTCGTCAACAAGATCCAGAAGTCCTCGGAAGCCAACTTCGGCTACAACGCCGACGCCAATACTTTCGGCGACATGTTCGCCGCCGGGATCGTCGACCCGACCAAGGTCACCCGCTCGGCCCTGCAGAACGCCGCGTCCGTCGCCGGCCTCTTGCTGACGACCGAGGCCATCATCGTCGAGCCCAGGAAGAAGGCCGAAGCCGCCGGTCATCATGATGACCATGGCGGTGGCATGGGCGGCATGGGTGGCATGGGCGGCATGGGCGGCATGGGCGGCATGGGGATGATGTGAGCGGGGTCCTGAGCGACCCGGCCGGTTCCTGAGATTTCTTCACCAGACGACCGGCCCCGACGACCCGGGGCCAGTCCCGAACGAATAAGGACTGATAGCATGGCCAAGATCAACATTCGTCCGCTCGAAGACCGCGTCGTGATCCGGCAGATCGAGGCGGAGGAGAAGACGGCCGGCGGCATCGTGCTGCCGGACACGGCCAAGGAGAAGCCGCAGCGGGGCCTCGTGGTGGCGGTGGGCCCCGGCAAGTTGCTCGACTCGGGCGAGCGGGCCGCGATCGGTGTGGTCGAGGGGGATGAGATCCTCTTCGGGAAGTACTCCGGCACCGAGATCAAGGTGGACGGCGAGGAGATCAAGATCCTCCGCGAATCCGACATCCTGGCGAAGATCGTCAAGTAACTCCGGAGGATGGGCCGGGCTCGCCTCACGTCGCGTCGTGACCGATCGCGTGGGGTGGGCCTCGCCCGGCTGATCGCCGACGGTGGGCCTCCGCTCCCTTCCACAGAACAAAGGACACTCGAGCCGTGGCAAAGCAACTGCTCTTCTCCGACGCCGCCCGCCGCAAGATGCTGGAAGGCGTCGACATCCTCGCCCATGCGGTGGGCACCACGCTCGGCCCGACCGGCCGGAACGTGATCCTCAGCAAGTCCTTCGGCGGCCCGACCGTCACCAAGGACGGCGTGACCGTCTCGAAGGAAATCGAATTACCCGACCCGTTCGAGAACATGGGCGCGAAGCTCGTGAACGTCGTGGCGTCCAAGACGTCCGACGTCGCCGGTGACGGCACCACGACCGCCACCATCCTGGCTCGCGCCATCTTCCGCGAAGGCTTGCGGAACGTCACCTCGGGCGCGAACCCGACCGCGATCCGCCGAGGGATCGAGAAGGCCGTCGAGGCCGCCGTCGCCGAGCTCCGCGACAAGGTCTCGCGCCCCGTCTCCAAGAAGGAAGAGATTGCCCAGGTCGGCACGATCTCGGCCAATAACGACCCGACGATCGGCTCGATGCTCGCCGACGCGGTCGAGCGCGTCGGCCGCGACGGCGTGATCACCGTCGAGGAAGGCAAGTCCGCCGACACGACGCTCGAGTTCGTCGAGGGCATGCAGTTCGACAAGGGGTACCTCTCCCCCTACTTCGTCACCAGCCCGACCTCGATGGAAGTCGTCTTCGACGACGCCCTGATCCTCCTCCATGAGAAGAAGATCAGCAGCCTCCGCGAGTTGATCCCCCTCCTCGAGAAGGTCGCACAGTCGGGCAAGCCGCTCTTGATCGTCGCCGAGGACGTTGACGGCGAAGCGCTCGCGACCCTCGTCGTGAACAAGCTCCGCGGCGTCCTGAACATCGCCGCCGTCAAGGCCCCCGGCTTCGGCGACCGCCGCAAGGCGATGCTCGGCGACATGGCGATCCTGACCGGCGGCACGGTCATCAGCGAGGACCTCGGCCTGAAGCTCGAGAACCTCACGCTGAAGGACCTCGGCAGCGCGAAGCAGGTCAAGGTCAACAAGGACAGCACGACCTTCATCCAGGGTGCCGGCAAGAAGGCCGACATCCAGAAGCGGATCGACCAGCTCCGCCGCCAGATCGAGGAGACCGAGAGCGAGTACGACAAGGAGAAGTTCCAGGAGCGGCTCGCGAAGCTCTCCGGCGGCGTCGCCCTCATCAACGTGGGCGCCGCGACCGAAGCGGCCATGAAGGAAACCAAGGCCCGCGTCGAGGACGCGCTCCACGCCACCAGGGCCGCGGCCGAAGAGGGGATCGTCCCCGGCGGCGGCACGGCGTTGATCCGGGTCATCCCCGCGATCCAGAAGGTCTTCGAGGAACTGTCGGGCGACGAGAAGCTCGGCGCCGCGATCATCCTCCGGGCCGTCGAGGAGCCCGTCCGCCACATCGCGTCCAACTCCGGACACGACGGCGGCGTGGTCGCCGAGGAAGTCAAGTCGCGCGAAGGTGCCGTCGGCTTCAACGCCAACACCGGCGAATACGTCGACCTGTTCTCGGCCGGCATCGTCGACCCGACCAAGGTCACGCGTTCCGCCTTGCAGAACGCCGCCTCGATCGCCGCGCTCATGCTGACGACCGAAGCCATGATCACGAACATCAAGGACGACGAGAAAGACGACGCGGTCCGGGCCGAAGGGTCCGTCCGCTAAGCGTCTCGTCTGGTCGATGATCCTTGGGGTGGCGTGTTCGACCCTCGCGAGGGCGCGGCACGCCACCCTCGTTCATCCAGAGACTTCGGATCCGGTCGCCCGTGGCGGCCGGGTCTCGACCGGGGGACCAGGCCGAGTCGTCCCGGAGTCGGTGATCCCTTGAAAATGAGGAGGGCGGGTCGAGGTGGTTGCGGTGTCGTGCCCCGGCGTTCTGTGATATCCTGGGGATTGCCGGATGCCGCATGAATTCCCTTGACCTGCGCGAGACGCCATGCCGATGGCAACATCGAAACGGGACTATTACGAAGTACTCGGAATCAAGCGCGACGCGGCCCCCGACGAGATCAAGAACGCCTATCGGCAGCTTGCGAAGAAGTTCCACCCCGACAAGAATCCCGGCGATCAAGAGGCCGAGAAGCGATTCAAGGAAGGGGCTGAGGCGTACGAGGTCCTCTCGGATCAGTCGAAGCGCCAACGGTACGATCGTTACGGCCACGCCGGCATGGAAGGGGCAGGTGTCCACGACTTCCGTAACGCCGAAGACATCATGTCGGCGTTCGGCGACATCTTCGGCGGCGGGCTCTTCGGCGACCTCTTCGGTCAACGCCGACGCGGGCCTCGGCCGGGCCAGGACCTGCTCTTCAAGCTGGAAATCGAGCTTGTCGAGTCGGCCAGGGGCACGACCAAGACGGTCGAAGTCAGCCGGCAGGAACCGTGCGGCGAGTGCAAAGGCACGGGGGCCCGCAAGGGGACCGTCGCCACCACCTGCAACTACTGCGGCGGACAGGGCCAGGTCGTCCAGTCTCGCGGCTTTTTCCAGGTGGCGACCACCTGCCCCTCCTGCGGCGGTGAAGGCGTCCGAGTGACGGACCCCTGCCCCTCCTGCCGAGGCGCCGGTCGCGTCCCGTCGGTGGCGCATCTGCAGGTGGACGTCCCCGCCGGCGTCGAGAGCGGCATGTGGCTCCAGCTCCGAGGCCAAGGCGAGCCCGGCGATCCGGGGGCCCCGCGAGGCAATCTCCGAATCCAGATCCAGGTGCGCAAGCATCCGTTCTTCGAACGGAACCGCAACGACCTGGTCTGCCAGGTCCCGATCAGCTTCCCCCAGGCCGCCCTCGGCGCCGAGATCGAAGTGCCGACTCTCGATGGGCCGGACCGCCTGCATGTCCCTCGGGGGACCCAAAGCGGCGATATCTTGCGACTCAAAGGGCGGGGCATGCCCGACATCAATGGCCGAAGTCGGGGGGACGAGCTCATCGAGGTCCTCGTCGAGACGCCGAAACGCCTCAGCGCCCGGCAGGAAGAGCTGCTCCGCGAACTCGCCGAGATCGAGCACGAGGACGTCAGCCCGAAGCGCAAGAGCTTCTTCGAAAAGCTTCGCGACTATTTCACCGAGGATGCCGACGCCGCGGATTTGGGAGAGTCTTGAGATCGACTCCCCCTCTCGGCCGAGACGGCAATAGGATCCTATAGCCATGAGCGACGCAACCCGACCAACCGACGACAGCGCGGGAGGTCCCCGGTTCGAGGGAGGCACATCCTCCGACGAGCCGGGAGACGAACTCACCCAGGCCCAGCGCCAGCGAGACGAGTACTTCGAGCAACTCCAGCGGACCCGCGCCGAGTTCCTCAACTATCAGAAGCGTGCGAAGACCCAGGCGGACGCCGACCGGACCTATGCGGTCGGCTCGCTGGTCCGCGACCTGCTCGACGGGATCGACAACCTCGAGCGTGCGTCCGAAGCACTCCGTAGCTCGGCCGCGGCGGGGATCAGCGAAGGGCTCGACATGGTCCTGAAGCAACTCCTGGCCACACTCGCCAAGCACGGGGTCGAGCCCATCGTCGCACTCGGCAAGCCGTTCGACCCCAACGAACACGAGGCCCTGATGCAGCAACCCGACGCCGGTCACCCCGAAGGGACCGTCGTGGCCGAGCTGAGCAAGGGCTTTCGGATCCGCGACCGAGTCCTCCGGCCAACCAAGGTCGCCGTCTCGACCAAGCCCGCGTAAGACCGAGCCCCACGGAGAGGCCAACGACCATGCCAACTTACGATTATATCTGCGATAGTTGCGGGCATGAATTCGAAGCCTTCGAGTCGATCAAGGCCGACCCGCAGACCGAATGCCCGAAGTGCCACGAGGCCAAGCTCCGCCGCAAGATCGGCCCGGGGGCCGCGATCCTGTTCAAGGGGTCGGGCTTCTACCAGACCGACTATCGGAGCGAGTCGTACAAGAAGGGGGCGGCGGCCGACAAGTCGAGCGGCTCGTCGAGCCCCTCGTCCGACTCTTCGTCCTCGAGCACGCCGGCCAAGTCCGAATCGCCGAAGCCCTCGAGCAATGGAACAAGCTAAATGATTCGCGGGCGTTGTCCGACCTGTTCGAAAGCGTTCGCGGTCGCCTCGCTCGACGACCTGCCCAGCTTCCCTTTTTGCTCCGACCGTTGCCGGCTCATCGACCTCGGCCGGTGGATCGACGGGACGAATGCGATCCCCGGCGACACCCCCGCACCCTCGGGCGAAGTGGAAGACGACGAAGATTAAACTCGGCCGACGCCCAGCAAGTCTGGACGTCGGCCGATGTCTTTCCGGCTCGGATCAGGCGAGGCGTTGGTCGGCGATCTGGATGAGCTGGCTCACCGGGAGGCCGTGGGGGCACGCCTTCTCGGCGGCCGCCAAGTCCGCACTGGCAAGGTCGCGAGCCTCGGGTGGCAGGGCCTGATAGAGGGCCCGGGCCGCTTCGCGCTTGCCGTAGACCGAGTAGTAACGCAGGTAGCGGAGGACAGTCGCCACGGGAACGCCACGCGCGGCGGTTTCGCAGAGGTGGCCGCAGCCGTGGCAGTAGAGGTTCGCGGTCTTCTGGCGATGTTCCTCGAGCAGCTGCGCCTGCTTGGGCGTTAGCGGGCTGCGGGTCGCCTCGGAGTTTTCGCGGAACTGATCCATGTTCGTCATTTCGCTGACGACGACGTGGAACCGTTCGTCGGCGAAGACCGCCTTGATCGCGGCCTGTTCCTTCTTGAATCCCTTGGCGAGGTAGTCGTCGAACTTGGCGTTGTTGCCGGGGAGCTTGAACGCGCCGGCACCGGCCTGGGACTTCATCGCGACGAGCCCGAGGTTCGCCTTCGAGGCGGCGTCCACCGCCCGGCGAAGGTCGTCCGCATCCATGGTGCGGAAGTTGTACTGGATCATGATCTGGTCGATCCAGCCGCATTTGGCCGCGGCCTCGACCACTTCGACGAGCCGCTTGTCGTGGCAGCTCAGGCCGCAGAACCGGATCTTGTTCTCTTTCTTGAGGCTCTCGAAGAGGGCCTTCATCGCCGGGTCGAAGAGCAACGGGATTTGTTCGCCGGTGATCCCGTGGAAGTAGTAGCTGTCGACATAGTCGGTCCGGAGACGTTCGAGGCTGTCGCCGAGATGCTTCCGGATCGACTTCGCCCCCTCGGCCCCGGTCGCCCTGCGGTAGCTCGAGTTCTTCGTGACGAGGTAGACGTCTTTTCGCTTCTTGGTCCGTTCGAGGACCATGCCGATCGTCTTCTCGGATTCGCCGTTCTCATAGGCTTCGGCCGTGTCGATGTAGCGGACGCCGCCGGCGAGCATCTTTTGCACGAAGGCGGGGTCGACATCCCAGCTCGTCCCCATGCCAAGCCTGGAGACATCCTGGCCGGTCTTTCCCAGAGTCACCGCGGGCAAGCCGGTCGCCGGGGCGCCGAGGACCGCTTCGGCCGAGGCGAGGGCCGGGCCCACGGCCGCCGCCGTCTTGAGAAAACGACGCCTGCTGCCACCGCAAGTGCTCTGATGGGAGTCTGCCATCGTTTCCGCCTTCCAGATCGAAATGGGTGGGATTGGGCCCGGACCGTTTGAGAGATACTCCTTACGCCGAATTGGCGAGGAGTACGGCCGTCATTCTGATGGAGCCAGAGTCGTGGGGTCAACAAGAATTTGACAATCGGTCGAACCCGTGCGACGGGAGATGGCCCGAGGCGATCGGCAGGTGGGCTGTGGCGTCGGAGGCCGAACCGCTCATCGATTTCGGTCGATCTCGAGGGCACATCCTCGTCGTACTCTCAGGAAACTAGGCGACAAACGAGCAAGGGCCGGCCCTTCCTGTGGGGAAGGGCCGGCCCTCTTGCTCATTTGGTTTCACTCACCCGACTTACTGAGGGGGCAAGGGCGGGAGCTCGATCGGGATGGGAAGCGGCGGCAGTTCGCCGGAGCCCTCGGCCGCGGGGACCGAAGCACTCGCCGCGGCCTCGGGGACCGGTGCGGTCGACTCTACGGCCGGGGTCATGGAACCAGGGGCCGAGTTCGTCGACACAGGCAGGACCTCCGGCTCAGTCTGGGTCGGTGCCGCCTGGCTCAGGATCGGGGGCTCGCCCGCCGGGAGGGTCGGGGCAGCCGGGGTCGGGGGCGGCCCGAGCGGGCCCACCGGGGCAGGCAGCAGGGGACGGTTCCCGTCCGGCTTGAAGTCGAGCGGCTCCATCGGCGGCACGGGATCGGGGTTCGAGGGGCCGTTGACCGGCCTCCGATAGAGGTCCCCGTCACGCGGCAAGGGCAGGCTCCGGTGGCCGTTCACCTGGTCCTTCGCCTGGATGTAGGCCTTCTTCGGGTGCGGCCCTTCCGCCACCGCGATGTTGTCGTAGGCGAGCAGCGTCCCCTTCGCTTCCTCGAGGGCCACGATCGAGATGTTGTACGTGGTCTTGAACTGGGCCTCGGTCGCGACGGCACTCGCATACTGGCTGACCGCGTCGAGGTAGCGGTCGATCGTGATTCGGCCTTCCTCGTAGAACGCCCGCTGGGCGTCGAGACGCTGGGCGGCCGCGGCACGGAGCCGAGAAGCCGTCTTGAACTGCTTGTAGTTCGCGTCGACCTCCAGGAAGAAGCGGGCGAGGGAGTGCATCGTCTGGTGCACGACCTGCTGGAGGTAGGCCCGCTGCTTCAGGAGGGTGTATTGCGACTGCCGGGCGTTGGCCAACGGCTCTCGCATACCGAGCGGCATCTGGAAGGTCAGGCCGAACTGCCAGGTCTGGAAGTTGCTGAACTGGCCCGGGAACCCGTTCAGGCCCGCATTCCTCTGCTTGGTGATGAGGATCGGGTCGATGCCGGTAATCGACTTGCCCGTCATGACCGCTTCGGCGGTGTCGAGGTCGTGGCCGAGGCCGTTCAACTGGTAGAGGGCGTTCAGGTTCAGGACCGGCAGGAGCTGGTTGCGGGCGACGAGGAGCTGGAGCTCGGCGACGCGGACGACCAACTGCTGCGTCACGATGTCGGGCTGGAAGGTGAGCATCTGGGCCATGCTCGCTTCCCAGTCGGGGGCGAGCCGAGACTCGGCGGGGGCCGTGACGGGGATGATTCGTCGGCTGTCGGCCGGGGGGAGGCCGAGGATGTTGCGGAGCTGACGTTCGGTCGTGATGACGTCCGACGTCTTGGTCACGAGGTCGAGTCGGAACTGCTCGAGCCGCTGTGTGGCTTCGGCGACGTCGGCGACGGTTCCTCGGCCGACCTCGAGCTCGGACTCTTCGCGACGCTTGATTTCCTCGGCCAGCTCGACGGCTTTCTCGCTGCTCCAGAGCTGCACGTGTTGCTGTGCGAGGCTCCAGTACTGTTGTTCGATCGAGCGGACGTGGGCCATGATCTCGGCCTTGAACCGCCAGACGGCGGCGTCGGCGTTGAGCCGGGCGATCACGATCGGGGCCCGGTTCGCTTCGAGGCCGACGGCACCCGTGTTCGAGGCCACGGCACCCGCCAGGGGGGCGTTGCCGAGCAACGGCTGGGTGATCGTCAACTGCGTGTTGGTCGTGTATGCCGACGGCGTGACGTTGTTGGTACTGTTCGAGAACAGATAGTTGATGTTGTGCGTCACGCCGATCGTCGCACCGGTCGCGGTCCGCTTCTGCAGGCCGGTCTGGAACGTCCCGGTATCCTGCGCGAAGATGACCGGATACTTGTTGCCGAGCCCGGCGACACCGGCCGAGATGCCGTTATTCAGGGGCTGAACGTTGTGGCCCCAGAGCATGCTCGTCGTGAAGTTGGTGTCGAAGGCCGACAGGGCCGTGGCGATCTGCGTTTCTTGGATCGCCGGGTCGTAGACCGTTTGCAGCGGGCTCGAGCCGAGCGAGCTGGCGATACCACCGCCGGTCCCGATGTTGAGGGGGGTCGGCTCGAAGCCGCCGATCGGGATGCCCTGGGCACCGAGCGAGATGACGCGGACGACTTCCGAGTTGTCCAGGCCGACCTTGATCGCGTCCTGGAGGCTCAAGGACCAGATTTCCTGGGCCTCGGGGTCGTTCGTGGTGCGAGGTTTGGCCACCTTGGGCAGCGGCATCGGCAGCGAACTGCTGAGGAACTGCGCCTGGGTAACCTCCTTGTCCTCGTCCGGAATCGTCCCCGACGTCTCATGGGGGACGGCCTTCGATTGGTCGATGTAGGGGAGCCGCTGGCAGCCGGAGGAGGCGGTCCAGGCCGCCGCCACCACAGCTACTTGAGCGAGCCGGTTCTTGATACGCGTCAATCGCATGGCCAGGCCGTCCTTGACTAAGTTCGCCATGTGACGAGTGGTCCCGGGTCTATCGGTCGCCGACAGCGCCGTCACCGGCGGCCGGTCGTCCTGTCTGACCTCGGTCGGCGGCCGGTCGCGTCCATACGTCCGGGCCGCTCGCCGTCTTGACTCCAACGCCTGATGACTCGTCCCACGAGATCGGGGGAAGTGCCATCGGTAGGGGAGCAAGTCGTTTCCAGCACGGATAACCCCCTGATCGTGGCGTCGTGCCACGCTCAAGGAAGTCCGACCGATCAACCTGTCCCCTCGTATCGGATGTAACGGAAGTGCGTCTTGAAGCGGATAGGCAGATTCTACGGATTTTGACGAATCGTCCTAGGTCAAAACCACGCGTTGCCACCAGGGCGGCGGAGCTTGCGCCCACGACGTCCCATGAACCTAAAGGGACGCGGCCCTTGGCGAGCTTCCCTCGAGAACCGGCCGGAATGCGAAGCGACTCGGAGAGAGAGGATCATGCGACGCCCTGTCGCGACTTCCGAGGAGGGGCGATGTCCACGTAGGGCCATCCCAGTTTCCGCTTCAAGAGGATCACTTCGCCGGGATCAGTCCCCTCGAGGGCATGGCCGAGGAACTGGATGAGATAGCCGCCGACGAACAGCGACAGGGCGAAGAGGAAGAGGGGGATGGACGCCAAGGAGACGTAGATGGGGATGAGGAGGACGCCGAGCACCGTGGGAGGGATCCCGATCATGTGCAGGACGAAGCTGGTGGGTTCTCGGTGGCGGGCCATCCAGCCCTCCACCAGTTTGGCTGGTGGCTGCGGCGGACAAAGCATCAAGGGGCTCCAGCATCTCGGTGGCGGCCGACGCGGGACGTTCGCTGCTTGACGAGGCCCTAGGTGGCGTGTAGCTTGGGCTTCTTCGTCCCAACTACCAGCTTAAACCAACTGGAACGGTGTCTGCAACGTGCAAATCAATTGTACATGGGATTTGCGACACCGGTCCGGCAACCGCTTGGCGGGAGAGTGACTTCGCGATGGCCTATCCAGTGACCCTGATTCCGGGCGACGGCGTCGGCCCCGAGTTGGCTGAAGCGGCGAAGATGTGCATTGAGGCCACCGGGGTCGCGATCGATTGGGACGTGCAGGAAGCCGGCGTCGACATCATGGCCAAGGTCGGCACGCCTGTCCCCGACAGCGTGATCGAATCCTGCCGGCGCACCAAGGTTGCGCTCAAGGCCCCCATCACCACGCCCGTGGGCACCGGATTCCGCAGCGTCAACGTCTACCTGCGACAGGCGCTCGACCTCTACGCCTGCGTCCGCCCTTGCAAGCAGTATGAAGGGGTCCGGACCTTCTTCTCCAATACCAAGGTCGACATCGTCATCGTCCGCGAGAACACCGAGGATCTCTACCTCGGCTGCGAATTCGAGCAGGGCAAGCCCGAGACCGCCGAGCTGATCGCCGACATCAAGCGGCTCAACGGCAAGACCATCCGCCCCGACTCGGGCATCTCGATCAAGCCGATCTCGATCACCGGGACCGAGCGGATCGTCAAGTACGCCTTCGAATACGCCCGCAAGCACGGCCGCAAGAAGGTCACCTCGGTCCACAAGGCCAACATCCTCAAGTACTCCGACGGCCTCTTCCTCGAAGTCAGCCGCGAGGTCGCCAAGGGTTATCCCGACATCGAGTTCGAGGATCGGATCGTCGATAATATGTGCATGCAGCTCGTGCAGAAGCCCGAGCTCTACGACGTCCTCGTCCTGCCGAATCTCTACGGCGACATCATCTCCGACCTCGGCGCCGGCCTCGTCGGCGGCCTGGGCGTGGCTCCGGGCGCCAACATCGGCGAGACCGGTGCGGTCTTCGAGGCGACCCACGGGTCGGCCCCGAAGTACAAAGGCCAGTGGAAGATGAATCCGACTGCCCTGATCCTCTCGGGCGCCCTGATGCTCGAGCACCTCGGCGAGGCCGAGGCCGCCAAGCGGCTCGAGGCGGGCGTCGCGAAGGTGATCAAGGAAGGCAAGGACGTGACCTACGACATGAAGCCCCACCGTGACGACCCCTCGGCCGTCGGCACGATCGAGATGGCCAAGGCCATCATCCGAGCGATGGGCGCGTGAGCTCGCCTCGTCCCATGTTCGACGAAGCGGCATTCCTTCGACTCGTCCGGGGCCGGACCACCGGCCCCGCGGCGAGTCTTGCACGCGCGGGGCTATCACTCGCGTCCGCGGGCTACGCCCTGGGCGTGGCGTTCCGCAACGCGAAGTTCGACCGAGGCGGTCCGGCCGTCCAGCATGTCGACGTCCCGGTCGTCTCCGTCGGTAACCTCACACTCGGGGGAACCGGCAAGACCCCGATGGTCGAGTGGGTCGCACGCTGGTATCGCGAGCGAGGGGTCCGTGTCGCGATCCTGAGTCGGGGCTATGGCCGCCGAGGCGGGATGAACGACGAGGGCCAGGTCCTCTCTGAAAACCTGCCCGACGTCCCTCCCTATGAAGATGCCGACCGCGTCCGAGGCGCACGGCTGGCGATCGAGGAGTCGGAGTCGCAGCTCATCGTCCTCGACGATGGCTTCCAGCATCGGCGGCTCGCTCGGGATCTTGATATCGTGCTCCTTGATGCCCTCGAGCCGTTCGGCCTGGGGCGGCTGTTTCCTCGAGGCCTGCTCCGCGAGCCGGTTCGCTCCCTGCGCCGGGCCGGCGTCGTCGTGCTCTCGAGGGCGGATCTCGTCGGCGAGGACGACCGAGGTCGAATCCGGGCCGAGGCCGAACGCCGGGCCGGCCCTCTCCGCTGGGTGGAAGCAAGGCACGCGCCTCGCGACCTCGTCGGTCCGGACGGCGAGTCGGAGCCCATCGCGGGCCTGGCCACGCGTTCGGTGGCGGCGTTCTGTGGAATCGGGAATCCCGAGGGTTTCCGCCGGACCCTCGAACCGCTCTGCGGCCGGATCCTCGACTTTCGGACTTTCCCCGACCACCATCCCTACACGTCTGCCGACGTCGACGACCTGACGACCTGGGCGCGGTCCCTTGGCGCCGATCTGGTCTTGACCACCCAGAAGGATTCGGTGAAGCTCCGCACCGCGAATCTTGGGGCGATCCCTCTCCGTGCGCTCCGGATCGGTTTAGAGGTCCTCTCGGGGGCCTCGATCCTGGACGAAGCCTTGTCGAAGCGGCTGCCGTCGGAACCGTGAGAGATGACTCGGTCCCGCAAGATGTTGAGTCAACGTCGATTGACTGTTCGGAAGAAACGGCGAGGTTCACGATTCGAGTAGGGGGGCATCGCCCGCCGGATTTTCCCAAAGATCTTGGGGAAGCCTCATCAATCCCGGTGGGCCGTGCCCACCCTACGAAAGACCTGGCTCTCGCAAAGAGGCGGATCTGTCACTCGGGAAAGGATTCCCCCATGAGCCTACCTCACACCGATTCGATCAACCTCAACGAACTGCGATACGAGCCCCTGGCGGGCCGCCCGAGCAAGGTCCAGCTGACCGATCTGGGGCAGGCGTCCCAGGGGGACACCACGCTCGAGGACTGGATCGACTGCCTCCCGAATCAACTCGCGGTGAAGGGCCTAAAGCGGCTCCGCGACGCGATCGTGCGAGCCCACGACGGCGGCCGTCCGGTCGTCGCCGCGCTGGGAGGCCACGTGGTCAAGACGGGCTGTGCCCCGTACCTGATCGACTGGATTGATCGAGGCGTCCTCCACGGGCTCGCCCTGAATGGCTCGGCCGCGATCCACGACCTCGAGTTGGCGATCGCGGGGAAGACGAGCGAGGATGTCGGAGACCGGCTCATCGCCGGGACTTTCGGATTCGCCCAGGAGACCTCGGGTCTGTTCGCCAAGGCCTGTGAATATGCCGTCGAGCACTCGTGCGGGCTCGGCCGGGCGCTCGGCGACGTCATCGAAGAGGTCGGTGGCCCCGGTCTCGACTCGAGCCTGCTCGTCGCCGCCAAGCGTAAGGGGATCCCGCTGTCCGTCCACGTCGCGGTGGGCACGGACATCGTCCACATGACGCCGCTCCTCGACGGTGCCGCCCTGGGAAAGGCGACGCTCGACGACTTCCGCAGCCTTTGCGACCTCGTCGCGAGGATGGCCGGGGGCGTTTGGCTGAACCTCGGAAGTGCGGTCGTCATGCCCGAGGTCTTCTTGAAGGCGGTCTCGGTCGTCCGGAACCTGGGCCGTTCGCTCGAAGGGTTGACTACGGCGAATCTCGACTTCGACCAGAAGTATCGCGGCCTCTTGAACGTCCTCCAGCGCCCCGGCTCGGAGGGAGTGGCCCTGACGGGTCATCATGAGCTGATGATTCCCCTGCTCCACGCCTCCGTCGCCGCTCGGCTCCCCATGCCGACGGCCCGAGGCTCCAACGGGCGACATTGACGTGAAGATCGTCGTCTTCTGCCCCAATCTGATCGGCGACACCGTTATGGCCACGCCGGCATTCCGTGCCTTGCGGCACGGATTCGCCGACGCGACGATCCTCGGTGTCATCAAGCCCCACGTCGCCCCGACGGTCGAGGGGGCACCTTGGTTCGACGAGATCATCCCGTTTGACCCCAAAGCCAGTCACCGTAACCATCGGACCCTCCCCGTGGTCCGCAGGCTCAGGGCGGAGCGGCCCGACCTGGCCGTCCTCTTCCCCAATTCCCATCGTTCGGCGTGGATGGCCTGGATCTCGGGGGCCCGGCGTCGGATCGGATTCGAGAAGGGAGGGCGGGGATTCCTCCTCACCGACCGACTGGAGTGGGACCGGGATTCCAAGGGGCGTCGAGTCCCCGCGCCGATCGTCGAATCCTACCTCGACATCGTCCGGGCCCTGGGTTGCAAGGTCGACTCGCTGCGGACCGAGCTCTTCACGACCTCGGCCGATGAAGCTGCCGCCGATGCCGCCTTGGCGCGACTTGGTTTGCGGGCCGATGAACCGATCATCACTCTCAACACGGGCGGAGCGTTCGGCCCGGCCAAGAGCTGGCCGGTGGAATCCTTCGGTGCGTTGGCCCACCGGCTCGCGGAAGAGACCGGGAAGGCAGTCCTGGTCGTCTGCGGCCCGAGCGAACGCGACGCCGCCCGGGCGATCGTGGCTCATGCAAGTCACCCGCGAGTTGCCAGTCTTGCCGACCAACCGCTGAGCATCGGTCTGAGCAAGGCGTGCGTGAAGCGTTCGACACTGATGGTGACCACCGACTCGGGCCCTCGTCACTTCGCTGCTGCCTTCAACGTACCGGTCGTGACGCTATTCGGTCCAACCCACATCGCGTGGACCCGCACCTACCATCCCCAGGCTGTTCACGTCTTCCACCCTGTCCCCTGCGGCCCCTGTCAGAAGCCGACCTGCATCCCCGGCCATCACCGTTGTATGCGGGACCTGACCCCCGAGACCGTCTACGCGGCCGTTCGTCGGATCCTCTGAGATCGGTCGACACGTTTATCGAGCACGTAAGAAGGGCGAGGCCGAATCGGGCACGCTGCCGAGGGCGTCGCGGAGCGAGGGAGATGTCCATGCCCGTTTGGCTTGTCACGGGGGCCTCGGGGTTTGTGGGCCGGCATCTGACCGACGCGTTCGGTGCCTCAGGTGGGCCGGACGTCGAACTCGTCGTCCTGGGCAGGCGACCTCGGCCCGATTTGTCGACGCGCTCCTTCTTCGAAGCCGACCTCATGGATCCGATTCGGATCAACGAGGTCCTCCGCACGAAGCCCCCGGACGTCGTATTTCACCTCGCGGGGATGACACCCCCGGCAGCCCTGGGCGAGATGTACCGAGCAAACACGCTCTCGACCGTCCATTTACTGGATGCGCTCCATAACCTTGGACGTCCGGTTCGCGTCGTCCTGGCGGGTTCGGCGGCGGAGCTCGGCCCCGTAGCAACTGAGGACCTTCCGGTCGCCGAGGGTTACCCATGTCGGCCGGTCGGCGAATATGCTCTCAGCAAATACCTGGCGACCGTCGCGGGCTTGGCGGCACGACCTCCCCTGGAGGTCATGATCGGACGGGTCTTCAACCCGATCGGGCCGGGGATTCCCACGAGCCAGGCCTTAGGCCGGTTCGCGGCCCAACTCTTGGGGGCGACTCTTCTGCGTATGGAGGTCGGACGACTGGACGCCCGGCGGGACTTCGTCGATGTCCGCGACGTCGCTCGAGCCCTGGTCGCCTTGGCAATGAATGGGCGGCCCGGCCTCGTCTATCATGTCGGGACGGGGCATTCTCACGCGGTTGGGGAAGGCCTCGACCGTTTGATCGCCCTCGGGGGGCGGTCCGTCGAAGTCATCGTCGACCCCAAGGCCGCCGGACGGGCCGGGCCGGATGACTCGCGGGCGGACATCACCCGGATCGTCGAGCATACGGGTTGGCAACCCGCGATCGCATGGGAGCAGAGCCTGGCTGATTTGTGGAAGGACGCACGAAGGCGGTTGGCATTGACCGGGTGAAGCGACGTTCGTAAGATTCGGCCGCGACCGACGGAAGGACTCCGTCGTGCGCGGGTTCAAGGAGGAACTCGCTACGATGTCGGGCCGACGCTGTCTGTTCGCCCTTGCCCTGTTGGCGGCCGCCCTGCACGTCTTCGCGATCGCGAGAACCTTCCTCCCCGCCCAGGACGGTCTCAAGTTTCTCCGGACCGCTCGCCAGTTCCAGGCCAGCCCCTGGGTCGACGTCATCCGGGGGACTGATCAGCACCCCCTCTACCCGGCTCTCGTGGCCCTGGCCGAGCCGGTGATCGCCACCATTCTCGGGCATGGACCCGACACCTGGCGGATCGCCGCGCAGACGGTCGCCGCGATCGCCTCGGTCGGACTTCTCATTCCACTCTTCCTCCTGACCCGTGCCCTCTTCGACGGGCGGATTGGTCTGGTTGCTGCGCTTGTCTACGTCGTCCTCCCGCTCCCCGCGGCGATCGGACACGATACGCTCAGCGATAGCCTTGCTCTCCTCGCGGCGCTCTCGGCACTGGCGTTTGGGGAGAAAGCCCTGCGCTCGCACGGCTGGATCGCGCCGATCGGCTGCGGGATCGTCTCAGGCCTCGGATTCCTCGCACGTCCGGAGGTCCTCGTGGTCCCGGTCGCCGTCCTGTTGACCTCGGCGACTCGTCGCCGATGGTCGTTCGTCGCCCCGGCCGCCCTTCCCAGGTTCGCTGGGCTTGCCATCGCGTTCCTCACTCTCGTGGGTGCCTATGCGACGGTGAAGGGACAGGTTTCGGAGAAGCTGGCCTTACGCCAGGGGACCTTGATCGGGGGGCATGCTCCCGTGGTCCGCCGGGCCGCTCAGTGGCTACCCCCCGGCTTGAACGATTCGCGCTGGGATTTCTCGCCCAAGGAGGAGTCGGAGGTCTCGGGGGTTTCGACGTTAGGGACGACCTCGCTACGGCTTTTCGACCAATGGGCCGAGGGCCTTTGCGGGGTTTTCGCCTTTTTCGCGATCTGGGGTATGGCCCGCGACCGGTTCATCCGAGGCCTTTGTGGTGGCGAGAATCCTTCCAACGCGAGCGGCCCCGCCTACGGTCGGCGCCTCTTGGCGGTCTATCTGGCCATGTTCAGCCTCGTCTTGATCCGTCATACGCTCAGGCTGGGATACCTTTCCGACCGGCATACCTTGATGCTGGTCCTGGCAACGATCCCCTGGGCCGCGGCCGGTACGTTCGTCTGCGCCCGAGGACTTGCGATCAAGCTGCGACTCGAGCCTCGCGCTCGACGGCTGGCCGGGGTGTCGATGGTATCGGCGTTGATCGTGGCCGGGGTCGTGCTCCAGACGAAGACTTCTCACCCGAGTCGTTGGGGGCATCGGGCCGCGGGAGAGTGGCTGGCGACGCATACGAACCCTTCGGACGCGGTCCTCGACACGAGGGGATGGGCCTCGTTCGTGTCGAGGCGGTCGAGTTACGACTACTGGCACGTCCGGCAGGCGTTCACCGACTCGCACCTCGCGTACGTCGTGGTCGGCACGGACGAGCTCGAGGCGAAGAGCCGAAGGGCGGAGACGCTCAAGGCGGTCCTGGCGTATGCAGCGACCCCGGTCGTCGAGTTCCCCTGGCGCCTCGGCGGACATGAGGCGGGCGTCCGGATCTACCGATATCGACGCCCCGAGTCGTGGGAGGGACTCGTCCGATGAACCACGGATCGTTCTGGCAACGGCTACGGCGAGGGGCGCGGTGGACCTGGCTCTCGGATCGCCACCGCGACGCGCTGCCGGCCGACATCGCCGAGACGGTCATGTCCCTCGAGAGTCGAGACCGGCTCCACGCGAAGCAAGGACGGTCGACGGCCCGAGTCATCTTCCACTCACCGAGCGGCCCCCTGTCGGTCTATCTGAAGCGACACTATCGCCTCCCCTGGAAGGCGAGGCTCGGAGCCCTGGTCCACCCGGGAGGTCGGCATACGCCCGCATCCGCCGAGTGGGCCCACCTCGAGCGCGTTCGAGGGCTCGGGATCGACGTCCCTGAGGTCGTCGCGGCCGGCGAGAGCATCGGCCCCTGGGGCGAGCTCACGAGCTTCCTGATGGTCGCCGAGCTCTCGGGATGCTTCGCGCTCAACGAGGCGATGCCGGTCTTGCTCGAGTCACTCGACCCCGAGTCGTTCGCCGCGGCGAAGCGAATCCTGATCGCTCGGATGGTCGAGATCGCATCGACGCTCCACCGCGCGAGAGTGTTTCACAAGGATCTCTACCTCTGCCACTTCTACCTCGACATGAACCGCCCGGTCGATGGCGAGACTCGACTCGCGCTGATCGACCTCCATCGACTCGGCGAGCACCGTCGCTGGCCCGACCGCTGGCTTTGGAAGGATGTGGGTCAGCTTTTGTTCTCGACTTACGGCGTTCCGGGCATCGACGACCGCGACCGGCTGCGATTCTGGGCCGGCTACCGTCGACGAGTTGGATTGAGGCGCCCTCGTTGGCAGTTGCAGATGATCCGGCTCAAGGCGGATCGGTATCTCAAGCACAACACATGAAAACCCCTGGCGAGCTATTCCTCCCCGAGCCCGTCGCGTGTTCTCCTCGCGTCCGTGAAGGTCGGGGATCGTGTCCATCCCGCAACGGACCCCGACCCTCGGTTCGGACCGTTCCGCCCGAGGGTCCTGGCTTCGGAGGGTCGACGTGATGCGTTTGGCCGTGAATTTCCAGCGGGTCGACCCGACTCGAGGAGGGGCCGAGACCTACGTCGTCGACCTCTGCCAGCGCCTGGTCCAGGCGGGACATCGCGTCGACCTCTACGCGGAGTCCTGGCGTGAAGGCGCCTTGCCCGACGGCGTCCATTGCATCCCGGTCGCCGTGTCCGGCCGCACCAAGACCGCGCGAATCCGAAGCTTCGCAATTAAGTCGGAAGAGGCCCTCAAACGCGTCTCGTACGACTGCACGATCGGCCTGATCAACACCTGGTATCACGACGTGATCATTCCCCAGGGGGGAGTCCACCGGGCGAGCCTGGAGGCGAACTCGAAGCGGTTCCCGGCCGGGTGGAGACGGCAGCTCTACAAACTCGGGAAGGCCGCAAACCCGAAGTTCTGGGCCTATCGGGCGATCGAGAAGAAGCAGTACGACCCCGATCGGCCCACGCGTGTCGTGGCGGTCAGCCACATGGTCAAGGGGCACCTCCAGCAGTACCACCACGTCCCGAGGACACGGATCCACGTCATCCCCAACGCGATCGACGCGGGCCGACTCGAGGTCGAAAACCCTGACGAGGTGCGACGGACCTACCGCGAGTCGATCGGCCTCAAGCCGTCGGACGTCACCGCACTCTTCGTCGGCCACAACTTCGCACTCAAGGGGTTGAAGCCCCTGCTGCGAGCCCTGGCCGAGCGGTCGAAGACCAGTCCTGGGGCCAGGCCCATTCACCTTCTGGTCTGCGGAGGAGGTCGAATCCGGCCGTTCCGACGCTACGCCGAGAGCCTTGGACTCGGGGAAACGATCCACTGGATCGGCTTCGCGCCCGATATTCGGGCCTGCTTCTGGTCGAGCGACGTCTTCGTCTTGCCGAGCTACTACGACCCCTGCTCCCTCGTCGTCTTCGAGGCGCTTGCGTGCGGGCTTCCCGTGATCACGACCGCGTGCAACGGTGCGGGCGAGGTCATGACCGAAGGGAAAGAGGGCTTCGTCCTCAGCTCCCCGGAGGCGGTCGACGAAATGATGCGGGCCTTCGATCGGCTCTCGGACGACGAGGCACGTCGAGCAATGTCCGAGAACGCAAGGCGACTTGGCCTCGAGCAGTCCTTCGACAACCACGTCGCCCGACTGGTCAAAGTATTCGAGGAAGTCGCCGGATCCAGGTCGCGACCGCACCTGTTCCGGCCGTCGCACAAGACGTCACCGGCTTGATCCTCGGCTCAATCGTGTTTCGGAACCAAGGGCCCAATCGCCCTCGATATCGGAGTCATACGCCATGCAGGCCGTAATTCTGGCGGGTGGCAAGGGGACCCGGCTGAGGCCCTTCACTCACGTTTTTCCCAAGCCGTTGATGCCCCTCGGCGATGCCGACCCGATGCCGATCATCGAGGTCGTGCTCCGGCAGCTCGCCCGGTTCGGATTTCGCGACGTCACGGTGATCACGGGTTACCTGACCGAACTCATCGAGGCCTTCTGCGGCACCGGCAAGAAGTTCGGGACTCGGCTCTCCTATCGTCGCGAGGTCACCCCGTTGGGGACCGCGGGGGGCCTCACCCTGGTCGATCGCCCGACCGAGCCAGTGCTCGTCATCAACGGCGATATCCTGACGACGCTCGACTACGGCGCGATGTACGACTTCCACCGTCAGCGAGGGGCCGCTGCGACCATCGCCTCCTACCCTCGCGAAGTTCGGATCGACTTCGGCGTCCTCGAGTTCGCCAACGACCCGCACATCCTCGCCGGGTATCGGGAGAAGCCCGAATTCTCTTTCCAGGTAAGCATGGGCGTCTACATCCTCGACCCGGTCGCCTGGGACTTCCTCTTCCCGGGCCAGCCCTTGCTGATGCCCGACCTTCTGGAGACCATGCGGAAGGCCGGCCATCCCGTGAATTGCTTCCGCCAGAGTTGCTACTGGCTCGACATCGGCCGGCATGACGACTACGCCACCGCCAACGAAATCTTCGAGTCCCGCCGGACGGCCTTCCTCGGCGAGACCTCGACCTCGAAGCTGAAGATGGGACGCGATCAGTGATCTCCGTCATTCTCTGCATCCTGGCGGTCGTCGTCGGCTACTCGATCGGTTCGATCCCGTTCGGGTACCTGACGGCGCTTGCGGTTCGAGGCGTCGATATCCGAACGGTCGGATCGGGGAACATCGGTGCGACGAACGTCGGCCGGGTCCTCGGGTTTCGCTATTTCGTCCTCGTCTTCACGCTCGACTTGCTCAAGGGATTCCTCCCCACGCTCGGGTTCCCGAGGGGCTTGGCATCGGCCGGCTTCACGCCGATCCCTGAGCTCGGGGTATTGGTCGCGCTCGCCACGATCCTGGGGCACAACTTCCCCATCTACTTAAAGCTCAAGGGGGGCAAGGGAGTCGCGACCAGTCTCGGGGCCCTGCTCGCTCTCGACTCCGGGGCGAGCCTGGCTGCGGCGTTGGGGTTCGCGGTCTTCCTGGCCGTGACGCGATTCGTCTCCCTCTCGTCGATGCTGGGGGGACTTGTCTTCCTCGGCGTCTATTTCCTCCACGTCGACGACCCCTGGAATCGGGACCACCGCGCCATGAGTGCTCTCACCATCGGGCTGACGTGCCTCCTCATCGTTCGGCACCGGAAGAACATCCTCCGGATCCACGAGGGGACCGAACCTCGCGTCAACTTTGGGCGCAAGAAATCGCCGAGCGGCTGCGTTGCCTGGCCCTTGATCGTGATCCTCGTGGTCGTGTCCCTCGCGGGTCTCTACGGCCTCAAGGTCCAGGCGTCTCGACGTTCACAGCTATCCGTCGGCCCGGTCGAACTGACCGAGGTTGAGCGCGTCGGGACGGGCCATCAGCGGGCCGAGCGCGTGACCTTCGCCGACCATGGGAAACGCCTGGCCGTCACCTGCCCTCGCTACAATCGCGTCATGCTCTACCGCGTGGACGACCAAACCAGGCTGGAAGAGCTCCGCGACATCGAGCTCGCGGGCAAGCCGGTGGCGATCTGGGCCGCGAATGAGAGGTTCTACGTCCTCCAACGACCGGCGGGTGACGACCGCCACGTCGAACCAGGGTGGTGGGAGACCTTCGACTTCGACGGGAAGCCCAACGGCTCACGTCAACGCGCCGGCATGTACCCCGACGATTTCGTGGTGACGCCCGACGGTCGACACGCCTTGCTCCTCACGTCAGGCCGAGGTGAAGGTGACTCGAACCGTCCTGCTCCGGCCCTGGACATCGTCGATTTGACGCAGGAGCCCCCTCACGTCGTGGGCCATCTGGCTTTCGCCCGAAAGGGGGACGACCCGTTCCGCCTCCGACTCTCCGCGACGGGCCGATACGCGGTCGTCTCCTTGTTCGGCACGAATGAAGTGGCCTCGGTGGACCTTGGCGACCCAACACGCCCGAGATTGATCGGTCGTGCCGCGATCTCGGAGGGTGCAGTCCCTCGCCTTTCGTTCCAGGGTGCCGACTCGATCCTCATGGCGGTCGAGCCGGAGCGCGATGCGGTTGCGATCCCCTGCCCTTCGACTCCTGAGTCTTCAAGGGGCCTGCTCGCCGCCACTCTACCCCGCGAGTCGGCTTTGGCCCTGTATGACCCGGTCACGTATCGTTCATGGGGACAGATGGTTTTACGAAGTGGTTCCCTGAACCTGAGCTACCCCAGGCCAATCGCCCTGACCTTCTCGCCCGAGCGAAGCCTGCTCGCCGTGGCGAATCGTTCGGGCGGGATCCACCTGATCACGGTCGCTCCCCGCGAAGCTTCAGGGCCGAAGCCCACCGGTCGAATGACGGGAGAAACCGTCTCCGTTCGGTGAAGGATTCTCTCGCCAGGTCGACTTGCTGAATTCAGTTCTCGGACTGGACCGGGCCTACCTCGGATTGACGCAGGCCTTGCACTTCACTGAACAATTCGACCCATAGCCAGTCTGCCCTCTGGCAGACCTTTCCGTACCGAAATGCCACCCACCGAGTTGGCTCCTCAACTCGATGAGTGAATCGCCCGGAAGTCCCCGAGTTCTTGCATGATCGGGGCGCGAGAATCATGACATGCGGGTGGCTGGGTCGGGGCGCAGCGACGCCCCTCGCTCCAGGGACATCGCTGCGCCCCGACTTGGCCCTCCATTTCCCACCATCCCGATTTCAGCTCAAGGGGTCGTGCCGACCGTCGAGCGTCCAGCGATTCTCTCGACTCCATGATGACCATGATTCGCTTGGACCCCGAAATCGATTGGAGCCCGTCGTCCGCGGGACGACGGGCTCCTATTGAGATTACCCGATTCGGGCCGAGCTTCCTGAAGCCTACGGCGTGTAGCACTTCTCCTCAAACCAACGCGAGCCGAGCCTCTGGTTGATGTGTCGCTTCAGTTCCGCCCGACGATCGTTGAGTTGATAGACGGATCGGGCGAGCTCGACGAACCTGGGGCCAAACTCACCAGCACGCTCGCAGGCGCGGAGGCTCTCTTCGACGTCCCAGAGGCGTGCGTTGACTTGCGCGATCTCCAAGAAGACATCGCCGACGATCTCGTGGTTGGGGATGGCGCGTTCGTAGGCAAGCTTGAGAGCGTCGAGTTCGATGCGGACGTTGCGGAGTTTTTCGGGGTCCTCGAATCGAGCGGCCTTGAGCTCTAGGATCGTAATCTTGTCGGCGAGCTCGCCCGGTGAGACGGGGACCGTGATCGGCTCGGCGGTCGCCGGTGGCTCAAAAAGGGCGTCGAGCTCTTGAGCCATGCGGCGGAACACGGGCTCCCAGTCGTCGAGGGTTTCTTGTCGGAAGAGTCGGACGTTCGGATACCAGGGGGAGTCGTCCCGACCTTCCATCCAGCGCCAGTCGGGAAGCTTCGAAGTCGGGATCCAGACGGGAACTCCGAGCCCTCCGGCCAGGTGACCCAACGCGGTATCGCACGTAATCAAGACGTCCAGGTTCATCAAAACCGCGGCCGTATCCATAAATCCACCGTTCTCGATGTCGAGCCTCGGGCCGAGATCGATCAGCGGATAACTGGCGGCAAACTCTTCGACCTGTTCCGCGCCTTGATTCTTCTGGAGGCTGAAGAGCTGGACCCCGTCGACCTCGGCTAGGATCGAGAAATGGTGGAGGGGGAACGAACGATAGCGATCCTGCTTGAAGTGGGGGCTCCCTTGCCAGTGGATCCCGACGCGGACGGCGTCCACAAGGTCCAGTTCCTCTTTCCATTTGGCCACGAGCGCGGCGTCGGGGAAGAGATACGGGATCCTGGCGGGGACATTGTCGACGCGAGTCTGGAACACCCTGGGCAGGCTGGCCAGGCCGCACTGCAGTTGGAACGGCGGCAGCGGCAACCCTTTCGGGACGAGCATGTCGATCCCTCGACAGCGCGAAAGGAGTTTGATCAGGGAGGGCTGGCACTCGACGACGACCCGGCCTCCACGCGCCTTGATGAGCTCCGCGTATCGGATGAATTGGAGGGTGTCGCCGAGGCCCTGTTCCGAGTAGAGGAGGATGGTCTTTCCTTCGAGGGGCTCCCCTTCCCAGGCCGGTTGCTTGAAGACGGGTGCCGAGAGGTCATCCACTCGCCAACGCCACTCGTAGCCGGACCAGCCCCTCTCGAAGTCGCCGATGGTGAGTTGGTTCAGCGCGCCGTTCAGATGGGCATCCGCGTACTCGGGGTCGAGGCGGACCGCCTCGAGATAATACTTGTCGGCCTCAACCCGACGATCGCTCCTCGCGAGCATCAGCCCCGCGTTGTTGTGGGCGGTGACCAGCTTTGGTTCGAGCTCGATCGCCTTCAGGAAATAGGGAAGGGCTTGGTCGTGGCGATCGGTCTCGGCGAGCAGGTGGCCGATGTTGTTGTAGGCGTCGGCGTAGTTCGGCTTGAAGCGCGTCGCTTCGCGGTAACACTCGATGGCGTCGTCTTGCCGTCCCATCCGCGAGATCGTATTCCCGAGGTTATAGTAAGCCTCGGCGTAATCGGGTTTGATCGCGATCGCGAGGCGATAGTACTTCTCCGCCTCCGGATTCAGGCCCATCTTGTCGAGGGTATAGCCCAGGTTGTAATGGGCTTCGTAAAACTTCGAATCCAGCTCCACCGCACGTCGGAAGCACGAGGCCGCGTTGTCGGTCCGTCCCTTCCGGACCCAGGCATTGCCGAGGTTGTTGTGCGACAAGGAGTGATTTGGCCAGTATTTGAGCAGGATTAAAAATTGATCAATCGCCTGGTCGAGGAGGTTCTGGGTGAGGAGGGCGTTCGCGAGGTTACTCCTCGCTTCCGCGAAATCCGGACGATACCAGAGTGCCTGCTCGAACGCGGCCATCGCGTCCTTCGGGCGACCCATCACCCCCAAGGCAATCCCGAGGTGGTTGTGGGCTTCGGGGAAGTTGGGCTGGAGCCTCAACGTCTCCTCGAAACAGGCAATCGCGTCCGCGAGTCGGCGTGACTTGCCGTAGGCCAGCCCGAGATTGTGATGGGCCGATGCGAAACGCGAATTGATGGAGATGGCCTTCTGAAAACACTGAATGGCTTCGCTGAGCTGATTCCCTTGCGCGAGGGCGATACCTCGATCGTTCAGGGCTTCGGCTTCGCCCCCCTCGAGGTTTTTCGAGGCCACCATGATCGGCACGCTCGAGGCGTTGTCGGCGAGGTCGCGGAGACTTGCGGTCCGCTCATAGGTCGACACAGCTCTGCGACGTTCCATCATCCCCTTGGTGGAAGGGCTCATCGAGATCCGCCTCCTTGCGGAACAAGACCCGTGCTAGGGATCGAGGTAATTGTCGTCCCATGACCCCGGCGATCCGACGCCTTGAGAGAGTCCTTGCTGAACGCGATCGAAGTGTACAATCCAATCGCCTTGATCGATGCGTTGTTCGGGTTCGTCGGCGGAGCGCCGGAGGGGGAATCCCGAGGGTCGTTAACGCGTTCGCCTGACGTACGCCGGCGCGTTGAACAGGCCTCAAGTCCCGTAGGACTTCTCCTCAAGCCAACGCGATCCGAGGCGTTGGTTGATGAGTCGTTTGAGCTCGGCCCGGCGGTCATTCTGCCGATAGACCGAGCGGGCCAACTCCACGAACCGGGGGCCGAAGTCTCCCGCGCGGTCGCAAGCGCGGATGTTCTCTTCGACGTCCCAGAGCTGGGCGTTGACCTCCGCGAGCTCCTGCCGGATCTCGCCGATGTCCTCGGCCTCCTCGGGGATCGCCCGGGTGTACGCGAGTCTGAGAGCGTCGAGTTCGGCGCGGACATTCCGCAACTTGGCGGGATCGTCGAACTTCGCGAACTTGAGGCCGAGTATTGTGATCTTGTCGGCGAGCTCGCCAGGCGACATCGGGATCGAGACAGGCGCGGTGCTCTCGGGCTTGCCGAGTTGGGCCTCGACCTCTCGGGCCATGCGCCGGAAGACCGGATCCCAGTCGTCGAGCGTTTCCTGGCGAAAGAGCCGGACGCTCGGATACCAGGGGGAGTCTTCGCGCTCGAACATCCATCGCCAGTCGGAATGAGTCGAGGTCGGAATCCAGACGGGGACGCCGAGCGCTCCCGCGAGGTGGGCCAGCGCGGTGTCGGGGGAGATGACCAGGTCGAGGCTCTGGAGGATCGCCGCCGTGTCCATGAAGGCGCCGTGTTCGTTGTCGATCCTCGGTCCGAGGTCGATCAATCGGTGACTCCGCTCGAAGTCGGCGATCTGCTCAATCCCCAGGTTCTTCTGGAGACTGAACAGTTGGACGCCCTCGATCCTCGAGAGGTGCGAGAAGTGCCGAAGCGGATAGGAGCGACGTCGATCCCGTTTATAGTGCGGGCTCCCCTGCCAGAGGATGCCGATCCGAAACCCATCGACCGACTCGAGCTCTCGCCTCCAGGGTTCGATGAGCTCGGGGTCGGTGTGCAGGTAAGGAATCCGTGCGGGGAGCCCTTGCAGTGAAATCCCGAGGGCATTGGGAAGGCTCAGGAGGGCACACTGGGTGTGGTACTCGGGGAGCGGATCCCCTTTGGCGACGAGCGTGTCGATCCCCCGGCATCGCGAGATCAAGGGGATCAGCGCGGGCTGGCACTCGAAGACGACGGTCGCGCCTCGGTTCTTCACCAACTCGGCGAATCGGATGAACTGGAGCGTATCTCCGAGGCCTTGCTCGGCGTGGAGCAGGATCGTCTGGCCAGCGATCGGGCCGCCGTCCCACCGGGGGGCGTCGTATTCGGGGGGCTTCGACTTGTTGCAATGCCAACGCCACTCGTACTCTGGCCACCCTTCCTCGAATCTCCCGAAGGCGAGTAGGGTCAAGCCGCGGTTCAAGCGAGAATCGGCGTAACCGGGGAGAACTCGAATCGCCTCGTCATAGTAGCCCAACGCCTCCTCGTAACGGCCCCAGGAGGCGAGGAGAAGTCCGTAATTGTTGAGCGCCTCGTGATTATCCGGCTTGATCTCGAGGGAGCGTCGGTAGCAGGCCTCAGCCTCGACGTCTCGGTCGATCTTCGCGAGCGAGAGCCCGAGGTAGTTGTGGGCGTCGGCATAGTCGGGCTTGATTCGGGTCGCCGAGCGATAGCATAAGGCGGCGTCTTCATGCTGCTCGTTCTGCGATAGGACGTTCCCGAGGTTGACGTACGCTTCAGCGTAATCCGGCTTGAGCGTGATCGCCTTGCGATAACACTCGACGGCCTCTTCGAGCCTGTCCAGGTTCCGATACGCGATCCCGAGATTGTGGTGGGCCTCGGCAAAGCCGGGCTGGAGCTTCAGCGCGGCTTCGAAGTGAGTGACGGCCTCGTCGAGCCGCTTGACCTTCACCAGCGGGACGCCGAGGTTGTTGTGGACCTCGTGCGAATTGGGATCGATCCGGAGGGCCCGTTGGAACGCATCGATCGATTCTTCGAGCTGGCCGAGGACGCCGAGCGCAATCCCCAGGTTGTTCAAGGCTTCGCGGAAGTTGGGTCGCGCGTGGATCGCCCGGAAGTAGAAGGTGATGGCCTGAACGTGGTCGCCTTGCTGGGCGAGAGTGGCCCCGATCGTGTTCAACGCGTCGGCGTCGGGAGTCTCCGACACCGGGGGATCCTGCGGTTTCGCAGGAATACCGGTGCCGACCCGGATCGACGAGGTCGTCTGGCTCGAAAACTCCTGACGACTCGGCGAGACCGGAGGACGACGCTTGGATGCGCCCATGGCCGATGGGTCGACACGCATGAATCCCTCCCGAGGGCTCAAACTCCTGGGCCTCCGCGCACGCGCCGACCTCGATACGAGGTGGTCGTGGCGTAACCTCAGAACTCGCAGATATGTCCGAATTCGGGATATCGGCTCGTCTTCAATCGCGGTGTGGACTGCCCAGGATGTGATAACGAAGCGCGACCAACCCGACGTCGATGATCCGATCCGAGACAGGTATCAAGGACCCTCCGACACGGGGAGCCTTGCGTGCCGGGCCTCGAATCCACCGACAGAAGTCTGGCCCCTTGCACGATGCATGGGCTAATAACCTAGATCCGAAGAATGATCAACCCGACTTTGTTTCGGAGGCAGGCCCAAAGGGCTATAGGAGACGTGTTGTGGGAAGTCGGGAAGAGTGGATAAGTTCGTCGAATTGAAGACACGAGAGATGGGAAGTGGTGTCTGGTTGCGGGCAAGGGCGTGTCGTGCGAAGCGGGTGCGAATGGGGGGGTGACGGATCGGCCACGCGGGACGAAGGTGATTCGTCCCGCATGGCTCGTTTTGGGGTTCGCTCAATACTGATCGGCGCTCGTGATCTCGCCGCCGTTGCGGGTGGAGAGCTTCTGGTAGACCCCCATCTTGGCTCCTGGGGAGAGGAGCAGTCCATAATCGCCCGACGCCGGCGGCTGGGGCGAAGGGGCGGCGCTGGCACCGGCCGGCATCCCGCCGATCTGGGGCGGGGTGATCGTCCAGGAGTCGATCGTATCCTTGAGGAAGTGGACCGACCCGTCGCAGAAGGCCGCGTTGACGCCCCCCGGGTGGAAGCTCATCGCGTCGTAAACGGCCCACTGGGTCAGGGCATTGTTCCCCGGGTCGTTCGCGGGGTCGGAGTAGTGTCGGCCCCAGTTTGGCGGGAACCGGGTCTCGAGCCCCGAGTCGCTCGGCTGGCCGACGCTCCACTCGTGGATGAAGTTCTGGGTCGTCGAGCTGAACAACCCGTGCCCGTTCTCGGAGTACATGATCGTGTTGCTCATCCCGTCGGTGACGGAGGCGATCGAGACGTTACCGCCGGGGATCATTACACCCTTGGCGTAGTTGGGCAGTTGCGAGTCGATATTCCCACCACCCGGACCGTAGACCGTCGAGAAGGCGGACCAAGGTCCGACGCACCCGGTGTAATGGTTGTGGAATTCGCGGAATGTCGGCGGCCCGAATTGGAGGTTGTTCGACTGGAAGGCGGAGGGGTCGCTCGGGCAGAACATCGTGCTGAAGCTCGTCCCGGGGACCGTCCAGTTCGCCGGGTAGAAGTAGGCGAGCGAGAAGTTGACCGTGTTGAAGATCGCCGCCTGCTCAATGTATGGGCAAATCCGCACGAGCGAGGAGAATCCGATATTGCCCCCGTTGAAGAGCATGGAGGGCGGGAAGGTCCCGTTGGCCGACTCGTAGTTCGCCGTCGCGAGGGCGATCTGCTTGAGGTTGTTCGTGCACTGGGCGCGTCGGGCGGCTTCGCGGGCCGACTGCACGGCGGGCAGCAGCAGGGCGATGAGGACGGCGATGATTGCGATCACCACCAAGAGCTCGATCAGCGTAAATCCTCGCGACGGTCGGGGACGGGTTTCGACAAGGACCATTTCCTGCTCCTCAGTTCGTTGGGATGAAGACGATGATTCAACTCGAGACGTGACGGCAAACTCGGGTGGGGACGCGGGCCTCGGGCGGCGTTGCGCGTCTCAGCGAGCGGGAGGGTTCGAGAGTCGGACTCGCTTGACTCGATTCGGGGCCTTCTTGCTGGCGTCGAAGGACTTCAGCGAGGCTTTGGGGATGTCGATCGATCCTGCAACACGTCCCGAATCCTCCCCGCAACCGCACGCCAGGACGAGCGAGCCGAGGAGCACCATTCGTGGACGCCAGGCGGGCTTCACGATCAGGCTCATGAGGATGAGTTCTTTCTTGCAGACGAGTAAGGAAGCGTCGGTCGAGTGCACTCCGAAGGGGCGGGGATTTCCAAGCGTCCCAGCTCGATCAGGTCGTGGAGGGTCGGGAGCAGCTCCCGGATCGGGTCCGCCAGCTCGGGGTCGAGCGTGGCGAAGGCGTCGGCCTCGACGGACTCCCCGGATTGGAGCCGGCGAGTGATCTCCTCGGCCAGCTCGGCCAGCGCGGGGTCCGACTCGGAACCCGGCGGGATCGGCTCGCCACCGTCGTTCATGGATCGATCTCCAAATGGCTTTTCATGTGGATCAAGGCTCGGAGCAGCCTCGCCTTGACCGCCCCCTCGGTGACCCCGAGCGCCTCGGCCATCTCGGCCGTGCTGATCTGCTCGAGGTAGCGCATCACCAGGACCTCGCGATCCCGCTGGGAGAGGGCATCGAGGGCCTTGCGGATCTGATCCCGGCGTTCCTGGCGCGAGAGCCGATTGCTCGGGCTGGTGTCGCTCGCCATGATGTGCCTGACCAACGCCCCGGAGGAGTCGTCGACGAGCTCCGGCGGCCGATTCTCCCGGGTGATGCTCCGTCGCTGCGAGAAGATATGGCGGCGATGCGTGTCGATCACGCGTTCGCCCGCGAGTTGCCTGAGCCAGCCGAAGAACGGGATCGCGCGGTCCCGGAGGTAGTCGTCCATCCGCCGGGCCGCGTCGACCAGGGTCTCCTGCACCACGTCCGAAGGATCGATGCGCGAGGCCAATCGCCGGTCAAGCCGCGCGGCGACCATCCGCCGGAGGTTGTCTCGATAGCGCTCGAGGAGTGCCTGTCGGGCCTCGATATCGCCTCGTGCCGCGTCGTCGATCAGATCTGGAAGATCTCTCGTCTTCTCGGTCATGGGCGAGTCTCTCCTCCCTAATCCTCTCCCCGCAAGTCGGGCGAGATCGATACGGAAATAATCCGAGGCGACCCCGATTTTTTTGAGGTCGCGCGAGCGCCCCTCGGATGAGGCACGACGATGCATGCTTCGATGTTTGAAGCGTTTGACGCGATCGAACGTCGCCTCGGATCGGGATGGTGAGGCCCCTCGACGGACGCATGCTCAGTGCTTGGCGACGTCCGGGGTGATCGCGGGACCTCGCCGAGACCGGTCGTCGACGAGTTTGTCGAGGAATCCCTGCGAGCGAACCGTTTCGGGATGCTTGACGCCGAGGATTCGGCTCTGGGCCTCGAGGCAAAGGCGGAGCAACGCTTCCGCCTCGTCTAGTTTCCCCTGGGAGTTTAAGACCGAGGCGAGTCCGCTGATGGCGTACAAGGTGGCGGGATGTTCGGGGCCGCTGCCGGCTCTCCTCGCCTCGACGCTCTCCCGCATCAGGGCCTCCGCCTCCGGGAATCGTCCCTGTTTGTTGAGGACGTGCCCGAGGTTGTAGAGCACGGTGGCCGTCTGGGGATGTTTCGAGCCGAAGACGTCACGATCGGCGGCGAGGCACTCGCGAAAGAGTTGCTCGGCCTCGCCGTATTTCCCCTGCTTCTGGAGGACGGCGCCGAGGTTGTTCATCGTCGAGAGGGTGTTCGGATGCCGAGGACCCTTGAAACGCCGCTGTTCGGAGAGGAGCTCGCGATAGAGCGTTTCACCCTCGACGGGACGTTGCTCCCGGAGGAGGACGTCTCCCAGATTGAATAGGGCGGAGAAGATGATGTCCTGATCGGGCTTTGAGGCGGCTCGGGCATCGGCCAGGTAGCGCCGATAGAGTGACTCGGCGTCGGCGTTCCGTCCCTTCATCCGATAGACGTCGGCGAGGTATTCGGCGGCCCTCAAGGTCGTCGTATGCGACGCGCCGAGCTCTCGGCGAGCGTCCTCGACGGCCTCGAGCAAAGGGGGTTCGGCTTCATCCCAGCGGCCGAGATGCGAGAGCATGTGGCCAAGCTCGGACTTGGCCTCGAGTCGACCGGCCCCCTGGGCTTGCCCCTTGGCCGTCGGCCCGAATCGTTCGAGGGCGAGACGCTCGTGGGCCTCGCTCTTGGCGTACTCGCCGAGGCCGTGGTAGATCCTCCCGATCGCCAGCCGGAGCGTCGCCTCGATCTCGGGCTGGTCCGCGAACGAAGTCCCCACGCCGTCCGCGGCGCGGTCGAGGACTTCGAGCAAGGTCACCCGGTTCGCGGCCGGGTTGTTCTCCGGTTCCGCCTGCGCGAGGAGACGGTCGATGAGGAATCGATTGATCGCGTCCGCTCGGGCGGCCTGCGATCGAGCCTCCTTCTCGGCGACGACCAGCAAGCCCTTTTGCCGTTCGGCCTCTCGCCGGGAACGCACCGCCTCGCGCCAGTTCCACGTGATCCCGCCGAGTCCGATCACGAGCGCGAGGAACAATGCCGAGGCGAGTCCCGCCTGGATCGGTTTCCTCCGACACCATCGCCAGGCCCGAGAGATCGGGCCGACGGGTCGTGCGAGGATCGGCACACCGTCCAGGAAACGGCCGAGGTCTTCGGCCAGGAGCCACGCCGTCTCGTAACGATTCGAGGGATCCTTGGCCATGAGCTTCGCCACGATCGTGGCGAGGTCGACGGGGACCGCCGGGTTCAGGCGGCGGACCGGCGTCGGCTCCTCCTCGGCGATCCTCCGGAGGACTTCCTGGTGATCGACCCCGGAAACGGCCGGCTGGAGGGTCAGGAGCTCGTGGAGCGTGGCCCCGAGGGAGTAGAGGTCGGTGCGTCGGTCGACGAGGGCCCGACGACCGAGGGCCTGCTCCGGGCTCATGTAGCGGAGCGTCCCCGGCAGGTCGCCCGTCCTCGTCAACTCCGCGCTTCCCTGGACGTCGGCCATGCCGAAATCCGCAACCCACAAGTCCCCTTGGCGATCGATCAGGAGGTTGGCCGGCTTGATGTCGCGGTGGATGACCCCCTGGTCATGTGCATACCCGAGCGCCTCGGCCGCCTGGATGCCCAGTCGGGCGATCGTGCGCAGGTAGGATCGACTCCGGATCGACAGCGAGGTGGGCGGGCTCGGTCGGCTCGCGGCCGGGGCGGGCCCCGAGAGATGGTGGGCGCTGTCGGACTCTCGCTGGGGTGGGGCGAACCGTCCCGAGAGCAGGCCGACCGCGAGACTCTCCCCTTCCGACCGCGGTGACGAGTCCTCGGCGAGCCCTACCAACCCTCGGAGCTCGCCGATCATGGACGCGAGGCTTCCTCCCTCGACGAGTTGCATCGCGTAGAACGGCAGTTCGTCGACGACGCCCACCGCGTGGACCGGCACGATCCGAGGATGCTGCAACCACCCCGCCACCTGTGCCTCGAGCTGGAACCGCTGCAAGGCCCTCGAGTCCATGGCGGCGGCGAGGGGCAGGATCTTGAGCGCCACCCGGCGCTTCAACTCCACCTGCTCGGCCTCGTAGACGATCCCCATCCCCCCTCGGCCGACCTCGCGGATGACACGGAAGTTTCCGAAGTACCACTCGCCGAGACTCTCGCCCCGACGATTCGGAATCGGGAGGGGATCCGCCTCCAACTGGCCGAAGTCGGCCAGGCCTTGCATGGTCGGGAGCAGACCCTTGAGCGTCTCTGCCCACTCGGGATGTTCGGCCAGGAGCGCGTCCAGGTCGACATCCTCTCCCGAGAGCAGCCTCCTGGTGTATTCCTCGACGATGTCGAAAAGGGCGGGGTCGAGGGACTCCGACCCTGGAAACGACAGATTCGAAGTCGACGCGTCGCCGTCACTGAGTACGGGGCGCGGATTTGGGCCCAAGAAGCCCCGACCCTGGACTCGTGTTGCCCCGGTCGTGGCCGCCGAGGGGTCGCTGGCAATGTCTTCATGCGTCATGGGAACGACTCATGAATCGTGTCATGCGATGTCGCATCGATCCACTCAGCGCGGTGGGAGCTTTCGAGGACGAGTTAGTCACTGTACCGACGATCCGAACTTCGATCCTGCCGGAGAGTCTCGAGACCCCTCGTGGGTACCGAAGCGGGGAGGCGACACGCCCCGGCCCTTCAGTCTCCCTGTCATCAGCAACGCGTAAGAATTGGGGGCGGAGAGTCTGGCCGCGATCTCGGCTCACGCGATCCCGAATGGCGACCGTTGGAGAGGAGACGGGTCGACATGGTAGGGAAACGATAATGGGCTTATGGGCTTTGCCGGCCGCAATTCGCCTCCATCCGTCCTTCGCGAAAAGCTCATGCCGATCGTATCGATGATTGACCCACCACGGCAAGGCCGTCCGCATTGATTCACCGGGCAACCGAGGGTCCTTGAGACGAGCGGGACCAAACCGATCCCTCCCTACCGAATTGTCGCAACTCGTCAAGGCTCCGTAAGCCGTTGGCCCCGTCCAGCAGGCTGACAACAGGCTCGGACCTGGCTCGGCACCTGGGTCCTGTGCAATCGACCAAGCCGCGGGTTGTCGAAGGAGAGCGCTCCTTGCCCGGAGGAATGGCGCTGCCTAGAGTTCCTCCAGATAGGGTCCCTTTGGAGGCGAAGCGAGCCCATGAGCACCGTCATCATCGCGAACGGCGGGTCGGTCGATCAGCCTCTTCCCAGGTTCGAGGCCACGCCGCCGCCGGGTCCAGGCTTGCAAGACGATAGCGAGATCCTGGATGCCTATTCGAGGGCGGTCACGCATGCCGTCGAACGCGTCAGCCCATCCGTGGTCCATATCACGGCGTATCAGCCGGTGCCCGGAGGAAGGTCCGGGGATCCTCGTCGGGGACGTGAGTCGCGAGGGAGCGGTTCGGGCTTCCTGTTCACGTCCAACGGCTACATCCTGACGAACAGTCACGTCGTGCATGGAGCAAGCCGGATCGGAGTCTTGCTCTCCGACGGTCGCCAACGCGACGCCGACCTCATCGGGGATGACCCCGAGACCGACCTCGCCGTGATCCGGGTCCACGAAGTCGGCCTCGTCCCCGCGGCCCTGGGTGATTCGCAGACCGTCCGAGTTGGGCAGTTGGCCGTCGCCATCGGCCACCCCTTGGGTTTCCAGTGCTCGGTCACCGCCGGTGTCGTCAGCGCACTCGGGAGGACGTTGCGGGCACGGTCCGGGAGGCTGATCGACGACGTCCTCCAGACCGACGCGGCCCTGAACCCTGGGAACTCGGGGGGGCCTCTCGTGACGTCGCGAGGTGAGGTGATCGGGGTGAATACCGCCGTGATTCTCCCCGCTCAGGGGCTCTGCTTCGCAATCGCAATCAATACGGCGAAATTCGTCGCCGGCCGACTCATCAAGGATGGCCGGGTGAGGAGGAGTCGCATCGGCGCTTCCGTCCAGACGGTGTCCCTCCCCGCGAGACTCGCCGCACGCTTGGGCTTGGGGAGCGACGGGGCGGGCGGAGTCCTGCTCATCGAGATCGAGGCCGGGGGCCCGGCCGACCGTGCGGGATTAGACGACTCCGATGTCATCATCGAATTCGGCAATCGTCCGATCTCAGGGATCGACGACCTGCACCGATTGCTGACCGAGGAACGCGTGGGCGAGCGGACCCCGATGCTCGTCTTGCGTAACGGCGAGGTCGTCCCGCTCGAGATCATCCCCGGCGAGGCGGGCCACCTGAATTGACGGGACGATCGATCCACGTTCCGCCGTCGTTCCAGGACGTCACACCACGCGGTTTTCTCGAAGGACGTCGGAGTACCAACGGGCGGAGAGCTTCGGCGTCCGCTTTTGCGTGGCGAAGTCGACGTGGACGATCCCGAATCGCTTGGAATACCCCTCGGCCCACTCGAAGTTGTCGAGGAGTGACCAAACGAAGTAGCCTCGGACGTCGTAGCCTTCCTCGACGGTGCGGTGGACGTCGATCAGGTAGTTCCTGAGGTACTCCCGGCGGTCGAGGTCGAGGACCTCGCCCTCGGGAGTCACCACGTCCGCGAACGCAGCGCCGTTCTCGGTCATATAAAAGGTCTTGACGCCGAAGACTTCGGAGGCGAAGCGGACCCCCCAGTACATCGATTGCGGCGTGACGTTGAGCCAGGGCAGATCGCCTTTGGGATACTGCCTGGGAAATTCGAGCACCTCCGGGAGGCCGTCCGCCCCCGCCCGGACGAAATCGCCGGCGTAGATGTTAAGCCCGAGGTAATCGGACGGTTGTGAGATCACTTCGAGGTCGCCGGGCTCGACGCGGGGGGCGTCCGGGCCGGCTTCCTTGAGGAAGGTGTCGGGATAGTGACCGAGGAAGACGGGGCCCATGAGCTGACGGTTGGTGCGCTCGTATTCGCGTCGAGCCGCGCTGATGTCGGGCTCGGTCTCCGAGACGGGGATCGGGGGTGCCGGGAGATGGTTGTGGACCAGGCCGACTTGGGCCCCTGCCCCTCCCCATTCTCGGACGGCGGCAACTCCGAACCCGTGCGCCAGCAGGGCATGGTGATAGCCCTGGTTGACCTGTTGGGACGACTCACGACGGCCCGGGGCGAATGTCCCGTTGCCGTAGCCATTGCCGATGAAACACGGCATTTCGTTGACGCTGAACCAGTGCCGAACCCGGTCGCCTAACCGCGTGACGACCGCCTCGGCATAGGGCCGAAAGGCCTCGGCCGTGTTCCGGACGAGCCATCCTCCGCGAGCCTCGAGGATCTGCGGCAAATCCCAGTGGAACAGCGTGACCCAGGGGGTGATTCCTCGGCCGAGCAATCCGTCGATGAGGCGGTCGTAGTAATCGAGACCGGGGGAGTTCGGTTTCCCGGTGCCGTCGGGAATCACCCGGGGCCACGCGACTGACATGCGGTAGTGGCGGATCCCCAGGTATTGCATGAGGTCGAAGTCGGCCTCGTAGCGATGATAATGATCGCAGGCGACGTCCGGTGTCTCTCCCCCTCGCACGTTACCGGGCCGGGCCGCGAAGTGATCCCAGATCGATTCGCCCCGTCCCCCTTCGCAACGACCCCCTTCGATCTGAAGCGCGGCGGTCGCCGCTCCCCATACGAAGCCTTGCGGAAAGCGGAACCTCGGCGTTGGCATCGGATTCGACGTCTCCCTGGCAAAAAACCTCGTCCTCGACTGCGACGATTCGTGTCGGGAGCCGTCGATCTTAACCTGCCTGGCGACGGGCGACGCCGAGTTGTCTCGGCCCCGGCTTGGGTAGACTACGCCTCACGACAGTCTCGAGACCAAGGATCTCAGGATTGGCATCGTTCGACGCCTCCTCGGGTTTACCGAGCACGCCCGACGACCGGATCTTCAGCCGAGGGACGCTGCGAGGGCGAGCCAACCGCGCCAGGAACCGTTCGGACAGAGACCGGAGACGGGCCAGGGGTTGCGTTGGAAGTGGGTTGCCCAGTTCGTCAGGCACTCGATTGATGGAATACGCGAGAGGATACGAAGGGATGGTGGAGTCGGGGCCAAATTCCGAGGGACAGTAGCCGACTTCGGATGCTGTAAAGACATGAAGAGACTCGACGATGACTTGCGGTTCTTCCTGGGAGCTCTGCTCGACGATTCTCGAGGCCCGGGGACGTCGGAGGATGATGAGGGCCATCAGCCCGAAGGCGGCCGCGGCCAGCACCGTCCGGTTCCCCTGGATCGGTTGAAGGATCCGCCCATGGAATGAGCTGGAGAGGGGGCCCCCGGCGACTCCGGCCTCCTCGGTCTGTCGACGAGGGGCTGGCAGGCTCGAGGCTGTTGAGGTTGTCGTCGTGCTCGGGCCTCGGCCCGGGGTCGACGCGAGGACCGCTCGTGCGAAGGTCGAGCAGTCGACGAAACGTTGCCGGGGATCCCTCGAGAGGGCCCTGTCGACCGCGACGGAGACGGACTCGGTGACCCCCGGACGGAGTCGACTCAGCGCGGGGGGCTCGCGAGTGAGCTGCTGGACGAGGACCGACATCGCGGTATGCCCCTGGAAGGGGCGCCGTCCGCTCAGCCACTCGTAGACGACGACCGCGAGGGCGTACTGGTCGGCCCTGCCGTCGATCGGCTGCCCGGAGACCTGTTCGGGGGCCATGTATCCCGGGGGCCCCATGGTGATCCCGGCCAGGGTCGGACCTTGGATCGGCTCGACGGCGGTCGCGGACGCGATCCCCTCGGCCAGCGCCAGCCGGCCGAGGTAAGCCTCTCCCCGATCGTCGAACAGGATGTTGTCGGGCCGGACGTCTCGATGGAGTCGGCCTCGCGTGTGGAGGAAGTCGAGCGCCTCCGCAACATCGGGGAGCCACGCGAGGAGCGACTCGAGTGTCGAGGCGGCCGGTCGGCCATCCCTTTCCGTCGGTCTCCGGAACCTCAAGCTTCCGCCCGAGAGGTGCGCCGCGACCGCGAACGGCGAGTCTCGGCGACGACCGACCTCCGTCACTTTCACGAGATGTGGATGGGTCAAGCTCGAAAGCTCCTGGACCTCTCGGACGAACCGATCCGAGAAGGCCGCCTCCCCCACCGCTGGGCGGTGGGGGACTTCGATGTCGACGTCGGCCTGAACCTCCCGGTCGCGGGCCCGGTAGGTCGAGCCCGAGGCGCCTTCTCCCAGCGCCTCGATGATTTGATAACGGCCATCGGAGAGCTCGAGACCCAACCAGGCGGCCTCCGAGGTCGATCCGTCGAATGAGGGCTGAACCCTGGGCGTCCTCGACGAGGCCTTTCGGCCCGAGTCGGGAGCCGATGCTCCGCCCGCACTCGCCGCGCCCGGTGGACCGCAGAATGCGATCGCCAGGAGTGAGGCCACGATCCAGGTCCGCGACGATTGTTTCAAAGGGGCCGAACGCCTCAAAACCGAATGCATGTGGATCCGCCTGGCCGACTCGAGGTCAAGCCGCTCGTACTCGGGACAGCGATGGAAACGGCCGTCAAACCTCGTCCGCGCGTGGTGGAACCAATACGACCCGAGCGCATTCTGGATCGTCTCACGCTCCCCCGAGGTCGGGTGGACGAGCGACTCGGACATCCTCAGGACGATCGTCCCGCACCGAGGGCACGACGCGATTGCGGGGAGTTGCAATGACATCTTCACAAACCCTTCCGTAAATCTTGGGACGGCGCCCGCGAGATCGGCACCCCACCAGTGCCCCGCGGGCTCGGTTTCGTCTGCGAGAGCATCTCCCCGCCCTCATCCCGTCGGTCTCAATGAGACTTCTTTCTTCATGCGTTGACGTGTGCCGCCCAGGAGCGGTTGTACTTTTTTCGAGACTTTGTATGTTCTCCCGAGCCAATGAAAATATGACCTTCCCGTTCGACCCCCACATCGATCGCCACGATTGCGCCTCGCAGGGCGCAGCGCTTCGGATGACGAACATGCGTTGCTTGCATATGGGCCCTGTCGTCAAAGTAAGATGACGAGGTGACCCTGCAAATCAGCCTGAATCCGGGTGGCAAACCCCTGAAAACGTCGAGAAAGCCGAGAATCGACGGGATGGTTTCTCGACGAGCCAGGTTACGAAGCGACCGTCCGACGACGAACCGGGACGCCTGGAATCCGTGATGTGAGTCGAGGCTGCATTGGGCCGTCGAGTACGATGCGACAGACGACTGACGGGCCGACTCGGGCACGCGAGATTTGAGCAAACAAAGTGCCGAGGACGACGGCTTCGGTCGGGATTTTATGATAAGTTGCCTTCCCGTTCAACCCCACTCTCAAATCCGTCAGGATCGTCCGGGACGGCTCGTTGGGGAGAGAACGGGATTCGGCATGATATGTGGGAAGTCAAGTCTCACGGGCGTCGAGCACGACCGATCCGCTATTCATGCCATGGCCGGTTCGCACGATTTCCTGATGAGGGTCGGCAGCGGATGGGTCGGTCGGCCTTTGAATTTGAGGATGCTGGAAGGGTGTGAATGATTGCGAAATGAGATGGGCAATCGATGAAGCCGGCGTCAAAAACGAGGTGGCCGGCCGTTCCCAACGGGAACGGGGTCGGCGACCTCGGGTTCAGAATGCGTCGAGCGCGAGGTACTCCTCGGGATAGACTTCGAAGAGTCGGTCGAACCTCGTGATGCGGAAGATGGGCTCGAGGTCCGGACTGAGCCCGCAAATCTTCAGCCGACCGCCGATGCCGGAGACTCGTCGAGAGACCTTCAGCAAGACCGCGAGCATCGTGCTGGACATGCTGCGCACTTCTCGGAAGTTGAGCAGCACGCTCGAAGGCCGAGAGCCGTCGACCAGGCCGATCAGTTCCGACTCGACCTCGAAGAGGACCTCCTCGGAGACCAATTGCGTATTCGTAAAGCTCGCGATCATGACCCCTTGAACGGTCTCCACGAGCAGTTGAGGACTCGTCGTTTCAATCATCGTCTCCCCGCAGGCTCATTGTTCAGATCCCTGGACTCGTCGATCCGCATAAATGATGCGTCGAAGGCCGTGGATGCCGGACCCTCGTGCCCCTGGACACAGGAACCGAGGCGAAAGTTCGCAAGGACGTCACCACCCAATTTAACCGGCCCACGAAACCGTGTGTTGAGGTTTGCGGGCGGTCATGACGCCTCATATATACCTCGCCCCTCCCGACGTCAGGAGTCGAGAGGGGCGGACCTACCGTTGTCGAAGCGGCCAATTTCAGGGCATGCGGGAATGTGACATGGCGTCGCGAATCCGCTGGAGATCCGGGTCATATCCCGACTCGACGTCGGGAGGGTGCCAACCGATCGACGAGACTTTGGGGCGTTCGTTCGTCGACGTCTCGTCCGGAAGCAAGGGACTCGTCGCCAGGGCCGGACGTCGGCCGAGGTCCCAGAAACCTGGGAAACTATTGGGCTCGGACCGCTCCAGGGCATTGAACAGGAGTTGGACCTCAGCCCGCTGCGCCGCGTCGATCGAGACCGTCATCCAGGGGGTCGTCGACGGGTGGGCCTGAAACTCGTGGGGCCCGAAACCGAGATACGACATCCATTCCTGGGCACGGGCCAGCGACTTGAGATGGGCGAAATGGTGAATGAAATACATGCGACTTCACCTCGTTCTGAGAGGGAAAGGAGTCCGACGGGGGATCAACTCGCCGAAGCGAGATACGAGTTCGCAGGGCCGGTCGAGAGGCCCGGTCGTGTCGGGGCGGAGGCGACACTCGCCGCCCGAACGTCCTCGCTCGCCGGTGCCATCGTGGCCACACGGGCGAAAGCTCGAACACGTTTCGGGACCGAGGAGCGACGCCGGCCCGAGTTCGCGAGTCTTGGCCTCACGTGGCCCCTTCGAATCCAGGGCCAAGAGGCTCACGACACGCGGCGAACGTTGATAAACGTCGGGGGGGCTCAGCAGAGGAGGGGAAGTGTGCGTGAAGGGTTTCGGAAAGGATGGCACCCTATCTCAACGATCCTGACCATCGTCTCGATCTGGACGTCGTCCAGAGGCGACGGCAGCGTGTACGCAGCCTGGAGCAAGTCGTCCTCGGCGGACTCCTCCTCATCCTCCAGGGAGGCGTTTACGCCAACAAGTCGACGATCGTCAGGTGTCGGCAAGTCTAGAGGCTGGTGCAGCACGAAGTCTTGCGCAAGCACCGTGGATGCCGCGTCCGACCGGAGGGGGAGCGATCCCGAGACGCCTCCGGGCGAGAGCCAGGGCAGAGACCAGAAGATCAAGATCGGGATGAGCTTCATGAGTCGAAGTCGATCCTTATCGTAGACCTAACGATTGGCTCTTACTTACTTCCACATTCTTAGGACGTTGTCAAGGCCGGTGAACCTCGAACCAGTCGCGCACTCATCGATCGCGCACCCCGGTTCTTTCCAAAGCGTCGAACGTGCGTCGGTGGTCCCGACAAATCTCGGCAGGCCGCGTTTGTTTAATTGGGACCCCCTCATCAGACGAATCGAATCTTCGTCAATCGTGGGCTTATGAATTTTCGGAGACGGCCCACACTGCGTTCTTAATTACGATCAACGATACTTGCTTCCGGCCTGTTCGCACGAACTCGCCCGTTCGGATTCGCGATGAGAGGCTGTGAACCTCGCCGCGTTGCGAAGAGATTCTCGAACATTTCGAGTGTGTCTCCTCTTGCTGATGATCGGACGGTGCCGGAGACTGGCGAGAATCGAAATCCGACGTCTCCGACGATCGACCCAGGGTTGGATCGGGTCCGCAAAAGCCCGTCCTGCGGACCCCGATCGTCGTCCCGGGACTCGTGTTCCGTCGCGTTTTCGGCGACCAGGCTTCCCCCTTTTCGACGGTCCGGTTCGCGCGTCGATCCGCTCCTTTTCTCACGAGGTTGGCCCGAAGCGTCATGTGGTTCGACTCTCGGCGAGGCTCATCGCTCCGACTCTGGCCTTGTCTCTTGGCTGCCGCTGGCGTGCTGGCTTACCTGGCAGGACCCATGCTTGACCGGCAAGTCTACACGACCGCCGATCTTGTGGATTTCCATCTCCCGCTCCGCGATTTCTACGCGAAGTGCCTGGCGGCATGGGAGAGCCCGGCCTGGTGCCCCAACCTCCTCTGCGGCTTCTATATCCATGGTGAAGGCCAGGTGGGGATGGCCCATCCGCTCCACGTGTTGCTCTATGCACTGCTTCCCCTCGATCTGGCCTTGAACGCCGAGTGGCTGGTGAGTTATCCGTTCGCGTTCGCCGGGATGGCATGGTTTCTCCATCGTCGAGGGCTTGGGGCGGGTGCTGCGGGGTTTGGCGGGCTCCTTTTCGCGTTCTGTGGATTCAATATTCTCAGATATCTTCATTTAAACTACCTTGAGCCGTTTGTCCACGCTCCCTGGCTTCTGGCGACGTCCGATCTACTCCTGACCGGTCCACCGAGGCGGGCGCGACGGGCCTTCGGCGGGCTTGCATTGCTGACGGCCTCGGCCTTCCTCCTGGGCCAACCCCAAATCGTCTACTTCGTCGGACTGGTCGAGCTGGCATACTTGTCATGGCGGTTCGGCGTGGACCCGCGTGCGACCTGGCGAAGGGTCCCCTGGTGGGTCCTGGCCAAGGGCCTGGGCGTCCTGATCGCCGGAGTACAGTTGCTGCCGACGCTCGACGCCAAATCCTACTCGGTGCGGGACGTGGGTTCGGCAGCCTTCTCCATGACCTTCTCGATCAACCCTGCGAACTCGGTCCAGTTCATGGCCCCTTATTTCTACAAGTCTCGCTCTCTCGGCGACCGAGACGGGACGGGCCGGAACTGGTACGGCAACGACGATAGCCTCCGGCAGGAATACGGCCTCTATAACGGGGCACTTCCTTGGGTCTTGCTGGCCTGGCTGTTCGTCCGAAGGCGTGACAGCACGGTCGGGAGAGGGCTGGTGGCCTGGTCCCTGGTCGTCGGCTCCGTGGCGATGCTGCTGGCGCTCGGCAGATATACACCACTTTATAGTCTCTACTTGAAGGTCGTCCCCCTGAGCAATCTATTCCGGGGCCCGAGCCGATTCGTGGGGATCGTCCACCTTGCCCTCGCAATCGTGGCGGCCGTGGGCGCCTCGGATCTGGCCGAGGACCGCGAGCCTATGCGTTGGGCGAGGCTCTGGCCATTGCTGTTACCACTGTCGGTTTCCGTCCTGGTTACGCTTTGGCTCTGGTCCGAAGCCCGGAGGGCGCCCGAAGCGTCGCTCTGGGTCTCCTCGGCCAAGGGCATCGTCCTGGGACCTCTCCTCATGGGGGTCGCGACCCTTGGGGTGGCCGCGGCCGCTCGAGGTTTCAAGTTCGCCTTACCGGCGCTCGTTCTCTTCGCCGCGGTCGATCAGGTCACGTTCGCCCGCGACTACCTCGGGTTGAATGAAACGAAGCGCGTCGACGAGGTCGTCGCGACGATGACACCCCGTCTCCCCGGCCCGACCTCCGGACGAATCGCGACCGACCGCCGACCCAACCTCGGGATGCTGACCGGGCAAAAACTGGTGGGTGGCTACGTGGCGTTGACGCCTCGACGGTCGCTCAACTACGACTGGCCCCTCGCGCTTCGCGTCGCCGGCGCGTCGTGGGTCCAGGGCAAGGACGGGCGTTGGACTTCGGTCTCGGGACCACTTCCTCGGGCGCGGCTCGTCACTCGAGCCGTCGTCGGCAGCGACGCCGACGTCGAACTGGATCGGATCGATCCAGCCCAGGTCGCGGTCGTTCCCGAACCCTTGGACCTTGGCGGAAGCGAGCCCGGCGAGGCAGCTTTAACCACGGACCGTCCCGGACAGATCCATGTCTCGACACAGTCCGGCTCTCGCCAACTCCTCGTCGTCTCCGAATCATTCCACGACGGCTGGCGACTCACCGTCGACGGCCGCGAGGCGCCGGTCATCCGTGTTTATGGCGACTTCCTCGGCGCCTTGGTCGGTCCGGGACGCCACCTCGTCACGTTCGACTTCCATCCGGCCAGCCTCCGAAACGGTATGGTTACTTCCGCTTTGGGACTAATCCTGCTGCTTATTTCGATGGGGGTGCCCCTGCGCGAATCCGCGCCGGTGGCGGAGGCCCTCCCGATTTGATGCCAGTTCCCGAGAATTCAGACGGGCCGAGCACGGGACCCGCGTCCGGCGGCCAGGGAAATTGCGGAATCCCTCTAAACTTCGCAGAACCTTGAATTTCACCTGTTGATCCAGATTGCCTCCTTTCGCCCCAGAAGTTGTTTCTCAAACGAACATAGTCTCGTCGAATCAAACGTCGAAGAAACCCTATCGCCACGTCGAAGGCAACCGGGAGGCACCGGCAATGCCGCGTCGTGGCCAGCGACGATCGAGTGCCTCTCGACGAGAGCGCCGGGCTTACTCGGGATGTGCTGTCACGCCCGGCGCATTAGATCTTGCGTCGGGGCCTCGATTCGAACCAATGGACATGCCAACCTCTCCCAATCCTTGGCATCGACGAGCAACGCCCCGCCGGATCGCGGGCGGCACGGGCGAAGGTCGAGCTCGCGAGACTTCGAGAGCTTACTGAGAGCTCTGGGCCGCGGCTGAAAACTCCCCAGGTTGTACCTCGGCTGGTTTACGGTCTCGCGAATCGAGCCCTGGCCATCAGTGGATGTCGAAGCGGCCGGGATGTCCCGGCGGCTTCCGAGATGCCGTGCGCCGAAATTGAGGAGAATCCCGAGTGAGTCGCCAACGAGGTTTCACGCTCATCGAGTTGCTCGTCGTCATCGCGATCATTGCTGTCCTGATCGCCCTCCTCCTGCCCGCCGTGCAATCGGCGCGCGAGGCCGCCCGACGCGCCCAATGTGTCAACAACCTGAAGCAGTTGGGCCTGGCTGCGCACAACTACATCTCGGTCTACAATACGATGCCGTATCAGTGCATGCCCACCTTCCAGCCTGGCTCCACGAACGCCGACCAGTGGAGCATCGGCTGGTACGTCTCCGTGCTCCCGCAGTTGGAACAGCAGCCGCTTTTCAACGCGGTGAACTTCTCGCAGAGCACCTGGGCCGTGGCCCAGACGACCGCGGCCTACACGCAGATCTCGGCATGGCTCTGCCCTTCCGAGAGTCAGACTCAACGCCTCTCGGGCGGTTATTTCATGGCCAACTACGTGGGCAACTACGGTGGCCCGTTCGCGCTCAGCATCTATTCGGGGACGATCCTCCCGACTGCGGACCTGGCGTACTCCACGTACCTTTCGCCGGTCGGGCCGGTGACGATGGCGTCGATCACCGACGGGACGTCCAACACGTCGCTCTTCAGCGAGCGACTCCTCGCCCTGCCGAACTTCCCGACGATCCCCGCCGGCTCATCCAACTCGAAGCGGGCCCTCTACGTCAGCTCCGTTTCTGCCAATGCCAACACTGGGCCCGCATCGGCCCTGGCCTTCGCGCAGGCCTGCAAGAACACCAACCAGAACTCGACGCTCGTGAGCGGCCCGGGTCAGTATGCCTTCGTCGCGTACCCGCTTCACCTCGCGTTCACCAGCTTCAACCACGTGACCCCGCCCAACTCGGTGCCGTGCATCGACCCCGCCGATGAGTCCTACTTCATCGTCGGCCCGGGCGGCGCGGCCCCGCCCACGAGCAATCACGCCGGCGGCGTCAACATCGGCATGTGCGACGGCTCGGTCAAGTTCGTCAAGGACACGATCGGCTACCAAACGTGGTGGGCCCTCGGCACACGGAATCTCGGCGAAGTCGTCAGCTCGGACGCCTATTGAAATGATATGGGAAGCGGCCGACGCGCCGGTTCCTGCCTTCGTGGGAGATCACGAACGCACGTTCGGCCGACGAGTCGGCCCTCAAGGCCTGGGGATCCTATTATGAAGACGCGTTCCGTGAGACTCGGCCTCATCTTGGTCTGTGCCTCGTTCGTGGGCTGTGGCGGGATGAAAGAAGGGATGCCATCGCAAGTCCCTACCGAGGCCCCCAAGCCTCCCGAGGAGTTGACACGGAAGATGGAAGAGCACAAGAAGAAGATGCGGGCCGCTCGCCATCCCTCGAAACGTGGGGCGTTCCCGAGGATCTGACACGCCCCTTCCGTTCTGAAGAGCGCCCGGCGGTGTGATGGCTTCGTCAACGAAGCTCATCCCCACTTGCCGGGCGTTTCGCATTTCGAACCCGGCGGTCTGAGTTCGGGCGAAGAAGAGGGGATGGGGACGTGTCGTCCGATTTTTTTCTCGTCTCGCTCACAACTCGAGGGGTCGCGGTACAACTACTCCGGGTTCGAGATCTCTGGAGAAATGCCTCGTGGACGATTCGGCAACCTCGGTTGGAGGCGGGGTGGACGCGAGGGCTTCTCAGGAGGCCTTCGTCGTCGCGTCCTATGGAGGGCTCTACCGCTGGTTTTTCCGGGTCACGGCCTCGCCCGAGGTGTCCGCCGACCTGACCCAGGCCACATTCGCCGCATTCTGGACGTCGGCGGGGCAGCGGAAGCCCCACGTCTCCGAGACGACCTGGCTGTATGCGATCGGGCGTAATCTCTGGCGCAAGTGGCTCCGCGACCGCAAGGCTCATTCGTCCGAGGCGTTGGATCAAGTCCGCGCCGACGGTCGTTCGCCGGAAGAACGAGCCGAGGATCGCGAATTCGATGAGGCCGCCCGACGCGCGGTTGCCGCGCTCCCCCCCGACCTTCGGGAAGTCTTCACGCTCCGATTCTGGAGCGAGTTCAGTTACGAGCAGATCGGCGACATCCAGGGCGTCGAAGCCGGACTGGTGCGCTGGCGCTACTTCGCGGCCCGGCGTCGCTTGCACCACGCGCTCGCCGCGTGGGATCCGGATCGGGCTCGAACCCAGGAGGATGGTCATGTCAGATTCCATGAATCTTGAACCGAGGGATTCACCCCCGACCGGGCTCGACGCCGCGTTGCGGACGACCCTCGAAATTCCCCTACCGGTCGGCCTCCTCGCTTCCTGCCTGGCGACCGTTCCCGAGCCGATCGTCAGGCGATCTGGAAGCTCCTTCCGTCGTCCGCTCGTGGCCTTCTGGGCGGCCGCAGCCATCGTGTTTGTCATGGTTGGCGGCTATCTGATGTGGCCCAGGAAGGCCGACGCCGCCGAGTTGCTACACGGGGTGAAAGCCGCCTGGGTCGCGGTCCCCGCGCTGCATCAGGTGGTCCGGATCCAGGCCTCGGGGGGCACCCGGACCGAGGAATCCTGGGTTGTTCGGCACGGAGGCTTCCGTCAGGAGACTCGTCACGGTGACGAGCTCGTCGCCGTCGTCGTCAAAAACGCCCGTTGGGAGTTCCGTTGGGACGTACGCAGTCGCGTGGTCGCCGCGTGGTCGACCGCCCTCGACTCGGCGCGACACGACCCGAGCCACCAGGGATTGGTGTTGGACCGCGATGACTTCGAAGCGTGGGCCCGGGCACATCGCGCCGAGATCGACATCGACTCCGACTCGCTCGACGGGCGCGAGGTACGCAGGGTCCAACTCCGTTGGGCAGGCGGAGGGGTGACCCAAACCTCCTCGGTCTGGTTCGACCCCGGCTCGCTCCTCCCTTTAAAACAGGTCTCGCAAGGGACCGACGGCACGGCCTTTGAGACCGTGCTCGACTATCCCAAGCCCGACGCCATCGCGGGGGACCTGTTCGACTTCGCCATGCCCCGCGACGTCCTCCTCGAAGTCAACGACCCCGATCTCGGCCGATCGCTCTATTCCCAAGCACAACCTCGGAAGTCCGTCCCAGGCCCAATCTCTCATCCCAAAGAAGGAGTCGAACGATGATCCATAGGATCCGACCGCGACGGAGACGGCTCGCCTTGACCTCCCTGGCCCTCGTGGCGAGCGCCGTGGCCTGGGCGAGCGCCTCGGCCGGGGATTCGCCCGAAGTCCGCGAACTCAAGGAGCAGGTTGCCCGCCAGGCCAAACGGATCTCGAGCCTCGAGGTGTCGTACACGCTCGAGACCACGAGCAACCTGAAGCCGGCCGAGCTCCTCAAGCTCGTCGAGTACCGGAATCAGATGTATCTCGCGAACGACGAATGGACCGTCGCCTTCAAGGGAGAGATGCGATTCACCCATCAACTCCAGCCGGCCCGCGTGGAATACTTGAGCGCGACCGACGAATATGGGCTCGTCCCGCCGCAACCGGTCGACCCGAAGGCTCCCGAGTTCATTCAATCACAGCAAAAGCAGATCAAGAAAGAATACGATCAGGCCATCGCCACGATGAAGGCCCTGGAGGCGACGGGCGTGCCCAGGCAAAAGAAGAAGGATCCCGGACTACTCGATCCGATGGAGCGTGACGTCACCCGGGGATACAACGGGCGAACGCTCTGGATGCGACGGCCGCGTGACGCGAGGTCGAACGAGGTCCAGGTCTGGCCGTTGCTGTCGAAGCCAATGCACTGGTTCGGTCGGTCGACCTATCTCTGCGGGGTCGGCCTCCAACCCGCCGACACGACGTCCAAGGGTCACTCCACGGAGTGGACGATGACGATGTGCCGCCTCGCCGATTGGTTTGCGGGACACACCTACGCGATCGAGAAGACCGAGGCTTTCGACGGCTCGACATGCGTGGTCTTGAAGGGCAGCCTCAACTCACTCCTGAGCCCCACCTTGCTGACCGGAGACATGGCCGATCGGATCTGGATCGACCGCGACCATGGCTTCGTCATGCGAAAGCGTGAGTTGTCGAAGGACGGGCGGGTCTCCATGCGTTGGGAGAATTCGGAGCTTCGCGAGGTCGATCCCGGCCTCTGGCTCCCCATGACGGTGCGACAGGATCGGTTCGCCGAGGATGCCCCCCTCGCCTGGCAGGGGAAGCCGGTCGTGACCGAGGTGATCCGAGTCAAGACCATCGAACTCAACAACGTCCCCGACGACCGCTTCGACATGGTCCCCAGGAAGAACGACGTTGTGGAAGATCTGAGAGGAATCTTCTGAACGAAGCGGCTGGCCTGAGGAAAAGGGCCGTCGGCCTCGATTGAGGTCGGCGGCCTTTCGCACTGGGCCTTCCCGGGGACCGCGACCGAGTTTGTCGCTGCAGAGTTCTCAACTCTTCTTGCGATTCGGCGGCGTTAATCCCATCTGTTTCATCAGGATCTGCAGATCTTCCCAGGCGTCCTTCTTGGCCGCGGGGTTGCGGAGCAGATAGGACGGGTGGTAGGTCACCAGGGTGAGGATCCCCCGGTAGCGATGCCACTTGCCCCGGAGTCGCGACATCGGCAGGACGGTGTCGAGCAGGGTCTGCGACGCGATCCGCCCGAGGAGGCAGAGGAACTCGGGGCGGACGATCGCGATCTGTCGTTCGAGGTAGGGGAGGCAATGGGCGATCTCGCCGGGCTCCGGGTCGCGATTTCCGGGGGGCCGCGACTTGAGGATGTTGGCGATGTAGACGTCGGCCCGGTCGAGGCCCATCCCCTTGGTGATCATGTCGGTGAGCAGCATCCCGGCCTTGCCCACGAACGGCTGCCCGGTCCGGTCTTCGTTTGCGCCGGGGGCCTCACCGATGAACATCAATCGGGCTGTGGGTGAACCCGAGCCGAAGACGGTTTTGGTCCGGGTCGAGGCGAGGTGAGGGCAACGCTCGCACACGGCCACTTCAGCGGCCAGTGTCGCGAGTTGGTTGGCGCGCTCCTCGGGAACGATGACCGGCCCGGCAATCTCGGTCTCTCCGAAGAGCGATGCGGTGGGCATCACGATCGGGGCCGATGGCACGAGCGGCGTCGAGGGCCCGGTCGGCCTCCGAGGAGGCTCAGCAGGCGTGGGCGGAGGCGAAGGCGGTCGAACGGGTTCCGTCGCCGGGGCCGGTCGTGGGAGTTCGGGCCTGGGCGTGATGGTCCGAGGCGAAGGGGCCGCGGGGATCGCGATCGATCGGAGGTCCGGCGCGGGCACACGATCGACCCCCGCCCGACCAAGCGATTCGAGTCGCTGCCGGACCTCGCGGATCATCCGGTATCGTTCTACCGTGGCCACGTCGGTCACGAGGAGGCTCCATCGCCGTGAGACGCCGAGGCAAGCCGCTCCGCCCCGTCGCCCAGTTCGTGGGTGGGGTTTCCGGTGATGAGGCGTGCCCCTCGCTCGTACGTCATGTAAGACCAGGTCCATTCGAAGAGGACGACGAATCGATTCCGGAAGCCGATCAGGAAGAAGATGTGGATGCAGAGCCAGGCGAGCCAGGCAATCAGACCCGAGAGTTTGATGCGACCCAGGTCGGCCACGGCGGCCGCTCGTCCGATCGTCGCCAGGGACCCCTTGTCGTTGTAGCGGAATGGGAGGGTGGGAAGGCCTCGGAGCGACCGCAGGACGTTGCGGGCGGCATGTTTCGCCTCCTGCATCGCGGCCGGGGCGACTCCCGGGACCGGATTCCCGTCTTGCTCCAGGCTCGCAAGGTCTCCGACCACGTAGACGTCGTCCCGACCGGGGATCCTGAGGTCTGGCTCGACCTTCACCCTCCCGGCGCGGTCGAGGGGAGCCCCGAGCGTTTTCGCCAACGGCGAGGCCGCGACCCCGGCCGCCCACAGGACCGTACGTGCCTCGATCCGATGGTCGCCGATCGTGACCCCTTCGGCGTCGATCCCGGTGACCATCTGGTCGGTCCGAACGTCGACACCGAGCCTCTCGAGCTGATGTTTCGCCTTCTCCGAGAGCGATTCGACGTAGGTGGGCAGCACCCGGGATGACCCTTCGAGGAGGATCACCTTCGCCTGGGTCGGGTCGATGTGCCGGAAGTCCCGGGCCAGGGCGTGCCGGGCGATCTCGGTCAATGCCCCCGCCAGTTCGACCCCCGTCGGACCGCCGCCTACGATCACGAAGGTCAACCAGTCGTGTCGCTGGGTCGGGTCGGTCTCGCGTTCGGCGGCCTCGAAGGCGTAGAGGATTCGGCGACGGATCTCGAGGGCGTCGGTGATGGACTTGAGCCCTGGCGCGAAAGGAGCCCACTCGTCTCGCCCGAAATAGGAATGCGTCGCGCCGGTGGCGATGATGAGGTAGTCGTAAGCGATCGAACGGTCGTCGAGGTTGACGGTCTTCGACTCGACGTCAATGGACGACGCTTCGGCGAGCAGGACCTCGGCGTTCTTCTGCCCGCGGAGGACGCGGCGGATCGGCGACGCAATGTCGCTTGGGCTGAGGCCCGCCGTGGCCACCTGGTAGAGCAAGGGTTGGAACAAGTGATGATTTTGTCGGTCGATCACAATCAGGCGGACGGGGGCATGCCTCAGCTCGAGTGCCGCGTTGAGGCCGCCGAACCCACCGCCGATGATCACGACCCGGGGCAAATTCGCGTTCATGTCGTCACCAGGAGAATCCGTCCAAACGGTCGCCCGGCGCATTGATTCAAGGTCGGGCGGCCGGCCGCGGTCCCGTTATGGTTGAGGGACTTTGCGGACAGGGGTACGGTCGGGGTGGAACGATGTGGCGGCCCAACGCTTCCAGGTCGCGATGTCGTAGCCGAAGTCCTGCCCGGTGAGTCTCACCAGTGCAGAGAGCACCTCGACGTTCCGGAACGTGTACGTCGCGACCTTCGCCTCAGGCCCTCGGGGACTGGAGGGGCTTGCCCCTCCTGCCGACAACGAGAACCCGGAATTCACCCAGGGGACCTGTGTCGCGCCGTAAGCCACCACGCCGGGTCCGACCACGGGCCCGGTCAGGAGACCGAGAGAGCTTCCATTGGTGTAGATCGGCACCCCGCTCCGCTGACTTGGGTCGAGCGACCCGAGACCGTTGCCCGGCCCACTCGAGCTGGGGACCAAAACCACTTCATATCGGGTGGTTAATAGAGCCGGAATCAGCTTCGGGGCCGCGGAGACCGCGCCGAGGTTCGAGAGGGCCCATGCGGCTCGGTTGATAATCTCAGGGCTTGTGGACTGCAACGCGCGGACCAATCCCGGGACCACGTTCGCCTCCTGGCGTCGCTCCAGCTCCGTGAGGGTCGTATGCCTCACCTCCGAGTCGGGCTCGGCCAGGATCCGATTCACCAACCCTGCCGCCGCTTCCGGCCCCGGGATCACGCCTAACACGTGGTCGAGGAGCATCCGGAACTCGGCCTCGTCCTCGCCGAGGACCCGGATCAGTGGCTTGACCGCGACCGGGTCGCGGATCTCCATCAACTGCTGCTCGGCCTCACGGCCGCGGTCGCTCGCCCCCGAGGCGATCGCCTGGCGGAGGATTCGGATCCTCCGGACCCACGACGTCTGGACCGCGGACTCGGCCACCAGGGCCTCGCGATGCTCCTTCTCTTCCTTCGTGATCCACTTGCCCTTGTATTTCACCAGGCCCTGGGCCTCGCGAACTTCGTCGGCGTTGAGCCAACGGTCGCCGAAGAGCACGTGCCCGAGCTCCTTGTGGGCCGGGCCAAACTCCTTGTCCTGGGCCACCGCCAACTCATAATGGACCGTCGCCAGGTCCGCCAGCTTGTGCTCCTTGCACCAGCGGCCAAGGTCGTACTGTGCCTGGGCCGTCGGCTGGACCTTTGCCCTCTTGACGACGTACTCGTCCAGGGCGCTCGGCTCGCTCACGACCTCGAGGATTTGCGGCTTCTGGAGATTCAGCGGTGTTTTTCCGGTCTCGGTCAGGACGATCACTCGACCGGGGTGGGCGGTGTCCGGGATGACTTTGCCCCGGATCTGCCCCCCGCCTCGCAACGAGATCCGATCCGCCTGACATTCTTCGACCAGGAAAACGGTCGGGATCAAGACGATCGAAAGGGCCGCGACCCGCAGGTTTCCAGGAAGGCTCATTTCGGCCATGCGTTCCGACCTCCATCCCGCGTGTTGCGGAGGGAACTCTACCGCAGATCCAGGCCGACCCCTATTTTACGAGGGGTGAGGGGAGCCCGACAATCGCAAGCCGGCATCGGCACGTATTTGGTTAAAAAGGCCTTTTGCTTGGTCTGCGTAAAATGGAGAAACCGAATGAGCCAGGCCGTCGCCGAACACCACGCCGCCGCACCGAAATCGTTGAATCTCGCCGTGTTGACCGTCTCGGACACGAGGACTCGAGAGACGGATACCTCGGGCGCACTGATCGTCGAGTTGGCGGAAAGCGCAGGCCATCGCGTCCTCGACCGTGAGATCGTGCCCGACGAACCCGAGAGGATGCGACCACTTTTGGTTGGGTTCGCTCGAAGAAAAGACATCGACGCGATCCTCGTCACCGGCGGGACGGGGATCAGTCCCCGCGACCAGACCTACGAGACCGTCTCCGCCTTATTGACCAAGCCCCTGCCCGGTTATGGCGAACTTTTTCGCATGCTGAGCTATGCCGAGATCGGCCCCGCCTGCCTCCTGAGCCGGGCGATCGGCGGCCTGATCGGACCCTCGGTCATCCTCGTGATGCCCGGCTCTCGGGCCGCCGTCCAACTCGCGATGACGAAGATCATCCTGCCCGAGCTCGGGCACCTCGTCCGCGAGGCTCGTAAGCATTGACGACCGAAGGACCGACTTATTCGAGAGGGCCGGCGTATTTGGCCCAACGGCAGGAGATGGTGGAGCCTCGCGAGGGATGTCTCGAACGAGCCGAGATTCCGAGAAGGGATACGGACTCGAGGAAGGCTCGTACAACCCACGATACGGCAGATCGGCCACAAATTTAGCTTATATGTGGAATATTGATCCCGGCCCGAATCGAGGAAAGAACGGGCCGGAACGGTAGCTCTCCCTAACCGCCCGGCCCGCCGGTGCTCGCTCCTTGTTAGACAATGAGCGAGCCCGGCGAGTGTTTGTCACATTTCATGCCGAGGTTTTCGGACGGGCCTTTTCGGCGTGATTTGGCCGGAAAATGGGTGAGTGGGGGGAGATTGAGCGTGCGTCGACGGTCGGGCTCTCGGCACTCGTGCCCAAGGATCGGGCAGTAGTCTCAGCCCGATACGGATCGAAATCCGCCGATACGTTGACGCCAGGAGTAGAGCGCGATCGCGGACGCCGTCGCGGCGTTGAGCGACTCGACGCCCGGGGCGATATCGATCCGCCGCCGCTCGCCTTCGCGGAATCGAGGAGGGAGACCAGGCCCCTCGACCCCCGGCACGAGGCCGAATCGCTCGGGGAAGGGGATCTCGCCGAGTTCGGGACCATCCATGGCGAGGGCGATCAGCGGGACCTCGCGGGTCGCCAGGTCCTGGATCGAAGGCCCGTGCAGCAGCGGGACCTGGAATAGGGCCGGGCCGGCCGCCCGGGCGCTCTTGGGATGGAACGGGTGGGCGGACTCGCGAAGCAAGACGACTCGAGCGACGCCGAAGGCCGCGGCCGAGCGGAGCACCGCGCCGACGTTCTCGGGATCCTGGAACGGGACGAAGAGCGTACAGCCCTCGGGCCAAGGGCTCGAGTCGTCCCACTCGGGCATCGGTGGGACCCGCACGAGCAGGAGGGGCGAATGCGTCCCGGCCGTATCGAGGACCTGGAACAGGGGGTCGGTTATCCGAATCCACGTCAGACGATCCGAGGGCGGAGGCGGCCCAGTCTCGACCGTGACCCACCCTTCGGCCTGCTCGGGGAAACGCTCGAGCACCTCGGCGATCGGCCGAGGTCCGGACAGGAGGGCCTGGCCGTGTTTGCGGATCCCCCGACCTCCGAGCAGGTCTCGACAAAGTTTGAACGTTGGATTCGACTCGCTCGAGACCTCGCGAATGTGCCCCTCGAAGGGGGCCTTCGCTGGGATTTCGCCCCCGAGCGACTGGCCTTCCAGTCGCTCATAGATGACGAGGCGTCGGTCGTGCGGCGTACCCGGGATCTGGTAAGCATGATTCGCCTCGAGCCGAAAGGCCCCCGCGTGCGACTGCCCGGCCTCGGCGATCTCGTCATCGCACTCCGGGCCCTTCATCAGCAACATCCGCCCCCCGGGGCCCAGGCAGTTCGCGACGCGGTCGAGCGTCTCCGGGATCGAGGCGACCGCCCGGGTGATCACCCCGGCGACGGGCCTGTGAAACTTCGAACCGATCTTCCCGGCATAGACCTCGACTCCGTCGAGCTTCAGCCGCTTGCAGACGTCTTCGAGGAACTCGGCGCGGGCCCCTCTCGGCTCCGCCAGGATCATCTCCACGTCGGGCCGGGCGATCTTGAGCGGGATCCCCGGCAATCCCGGCCCCGATCCCATGTCGATCAGGGGAGACGGGAGGTCGGCGAACTTCAGCACGAGCAGGCTGTCGACATAGTGCTTCAGCACCATGTTTTCGAAGTTGTGGATCCGCGTCAGGTTCAGCTCGGCGTTGGCCGACCGGAGCAAGCGATGATAGGCCCAGAGCCGGTCATACTGCTCCGAGGTCAGGTGGATGCCGCACCCTTCGATGATCGCTTCTAAGGAGTCTCGACCGGGTATCATCAATCTCTTTCTGATCGTCGCGAACGTCGGAGAATCACACTCGAATCGGTGAGCGTCCCGATATCGTAGCCCCGGAGCGACGATAGGACAAACCGTCACGAACTCGAGCCCTCCAAGTTTAGAGGGGCTTTGTCGATTCCGTCGATCTCAACTGCTGGCGCTTCGATACGACCGAAGGGCGCGCTGGAAGAATCGGCGGCTCAGCCAGAAGACCAACGCGGTCGAGACCAGAGTGAACCCGACCATCGCGGGATCGAGGACTCGGACCATCGCGTTGGCGGGCACGTTGACGACGAGGAGGATCGGCAGGATATACGTGAAAAACGAGCCGATCGGCTCGGCCCACGTGTTCCGGAAGATCTCCTTGGGGTAGCGTGCCAGGCTGGAGAACAGCCACCACATCTCCATGAGGCTCTGATTCCGGACCATCCAGACCGAGAGCGAGGTCAGCAGGAGCATGAAGCTGTAAGCGATCACCACGCCGCAGGCGAACGTCACCACGAAGACGAGGGTCCGGATCGGGTCGAACTGCCAGTCCATCTTATGCAGCGAGAACAGCATCACCCCCAGGCCCATCACGACGTTCGGCCCCGTCCCCCAGTCGATCTTCCGACACGTGATCAAGAACTGTTCGTCCACGGGGCGGAGCAGCAGGAAGTCGAGGTCGCCGGTGCGGACGAGCTCGGCGAACTCGTTGCAATTCTCGAGGAAGAACGTCTCGATCACCCCGTTGAGGGCGAAGAAGCACCCGACGAAGAAGAGGTAGTCCGCCTCCGACCAACCGGCGATCGAATTGGTCCTGGCGAAGACGGTCGCGTAGAAGGCGAGGAGGATCCCCAGCCAGAGGACCTCGACGGAGACCTTGACGAGGAAGTTGCCTCGGAACGCCATCTCACGACTCATCGTGTACTTGGCGAGGTTCCCGAGCAGGCGCGAATACTTTCCGATGGCGAGGAGCAACGCGGTCAGCCTCCATAGGCGCTATAGCGCCGCAGCCCGAACCGGTACAGGCCCCTCGCCAGCAGCATGAACGCGACCGTCCACGCGAGCTCGGCGAGGAGGTAACCCACGAGCGCCATCCCCTTGACCTTTCCCAGGAACACCACGGCCGGGAAGTAGGCCATGTACTGGAACGGCAGGGCCTTCAACAGGCCCGCCCAGGGCTGGGGGAGGAGGTCGAGCGGGAGCATGTGACCGGAGATGAAGAAATTCAAGGTCATGACAATATAAAGGAGCGACGTCACTTCCAGGAACCAGAAGCCGACCATCCCGACGCTCGCCTCGAAGAAGAACCCGACGAGGAAACCCAGGATCAGCGAGACCACGTAGGCCACCATCGTCAGGGCGTCGGGGAAGCCGTCGAAGTAGTCGCGGCAGAGGAAGAAGAGCAACGCATAAGGCAGGAACGACGTCACGATGTACGCCGCCTTGTGCGCCGCCCGATAGGAGAGGAGGTAGCCGATCATGTCGAGGGGTTGGATCAGGTAGCGTTTCAGGGTCCCCTCGCGAATATCCTTGGCGATCCCCCCGGCGAGTCCCGGCATGCTCGAGAACATCCGGCTGATGTTCGTCAGGAGCAGGTAGGCGATCATCTCTCGATAGGTGAACCCGGCCTGCGTCGGCTTGCCGGATCCTTCGTAGATGGCCTTCCAGAGCAGGATGGTCGTGATCATCGGCAAGAAACGAAGCACGGTCCCGAGGAGGAAGTCGCTCCGATACGCCATCCGCTCGACGAGCGACGCGCGGAAGATCTTGAAGTACTTCCGCATCGTCGGCACAAATCCCCCCGAAGGCGGCGAGTGGGTCGGCGACGGCGAGAAGAATTCGGAGGTCGGGGCCAGGGTCGTCGCGAGCGTATCAGGCGGCGTCATGGCTCTTGCGGCCCTCCTCGAAGACGCGGGCGATGACCTGTTCGAGCGGCGGATCCTGCACGCTCACGTCGAGGACCGCGTGGCGGTCGAGGATCGATCCCAGCACCTCGGCAACCCGAGAGCGGTCGACCTTCAGGTCGGCGGACGCCCCATCGCGGCGCGTCACTTCGCCATACCGCTCGATATCCTCGGGCACGCCCCCCTCGCCGAACTCGAGCCGAACCAGCTTGGACTGGCCGAACCGTTCCGAGATCTTCGACAAGGGGCCGTCGAAGACGAGGGTGCCGTGGGTGATGACGAGCACTCGCGAGCAGAGGGCCTCGACGTCCCTCATGTAGTGGCTCGTGAGGAGCATCGTCACCCCTCGTTTTGCGTGATAATCACGAAGGCACTTCTGGATGGCGACCTGGGCCACGACATCGAGCCCGATCGTCGGCTCATCGAGAAGGAGGAGTTGCGGCTGGTGCAGGAGCGCGGCGATCAACTCCATCTTCATCCGCTCGCCGAGCGAGAGTTCTCGGACCGCCTGGCGAGTCAGCTTTTCGACCCCGAGGAGCTCCGTCAACTCTTTCAGGGTCCGGTCGAAATCCGACGCCGGGAGGGAGTAGATCTCGCGGTGGAGCTGGAAGCTATCTGCGGCGGGAAGGTCCCACCAGAGTTGGTTCTTCTGGCCCATCACCAGCGCGAACTGGCGACGGAAGGCGTCGAGCCGCTGCCAGGGAGTATATCCGAGCACGTTCGCGCGGCCGTCAGTCGGATAGATCAGACCCGAGAGCATCTTCAGCGTCGTGGTCTTGCCCGCTCCGTTCGGACCGAGGAATGCGACCATTTCCCCCGGCTCGATCGTGAAGCTGACGCCGTCGACGGCTTTAACGTCTTTGTATTCCCGATGATAGAGGCCACGAAGGGCACCCAGGACCCCGTCCTTCTTTTGGAAGACCCGGTAGGTCTTGGTCAAGCCCTCCGCCTCGATGATTGGCATCACGATCGTTCAAGCCCACGGGGATAGGGTTCCAAAATCCTCCCCATTGTAGGCACGTCGGTCGGGATGAATAGAGCGCGCTCGAGAGTCGCCCGAACACCGAAGTGGCGAGACGCTCCAAAACGCGGAAGGTCGATCGGCTGCAACAAACCTCGGCTTTCACCAGGACAACGAGGAGAGGTCACTGCGCCAGGAGGCCGAGAGGAGCGGTAGCGAGGCAAGCTCGAGGACCTCTTCGCGACGATCCCGCCAGTGCCTCATGGCCGCCGACGCTCGCCGGATCGTCCAGTCGGGATAAGGGCGTTCGATCAACGCGACTTCGAGCCCGGCGACGAGCGTCCCTTCTTCGAGGACGCGGAGATACCAGCCGCTCCGGCTCGTGTTCGCGACCCTCGCGGGGAGGTCTTTGATCCGCCAACGCCTCGCGAGCTTCCAGCAGGGCTGCCTCGGCTGCGAGACCTGGAGGCGGACGACCGGGCCGACGGCGAAGCTGTCGCCGATGCAGACCCGATCTTCGTCGAGGCCGTGGATCGTGAGATTTTCGCCGAACGCCCCGAACGGCAGGTCGGGCCGGCCGAGTTCTTCGCGCCAGCCTGGGTAATGGTCGGCCGAGTAGGCGAGGACGGGGCGGTCGGGGCCGCCGTGATTCACGAGGTCGGCCTGGCCATCACCCTCGAAATTGAGGGTGCCGAGTCGGACCGGCCCATCGACGGGCTCCTTGAAGAACCCGCTCGTCCAGGGCCGGTCCATCGGGTCGGCGGCCCCCTCAACACCACGGTCGGTTGGGACGCCGACCTGGATCGAGAGTAGCCGAGCCACCAGTCGTGTTGTTGATGTGTCGACCATGTCAGAACGAGTTGACGATCCTCGCCCCGCCCGAGGACATCGACTTGGCCATCGTGTGGGCGTGGTAGTGCATCGCCATCTTGATGATGTAGAAGAGCACGTCCCCCGGATTACGGCGGGCCTTCAGGAACCGCCAGAGCCGCTTGCGATACTCCTTGCGGAGATAGTCCTCGGGGACCCCCTGCATCAAGCGGACGAAGAGCGCGATCGACTGGACGAACCAGAGCGACTCGAGCTTGAGACGCTGCAAGGGATGCTTCTTCCAATACAGGCTACGCGCCTTCCCGATCTCGATCCCCTCCTTGATGTAGAACGCTTCGGTCCGTTCGAAGAACGCGTCGGGCTCGTAGAGGTCGACGAGAACCTTGAGGTAGCCGTCGCGGAGCTCCTCGCGGCCGATCTGGAGCGGGATGATGTTCGTCCCGAACTCGGGCTCGTCCGATGGGTCCAGCCGACCTTCGGCGCAGAGGCGGTCGTGGAGCGGGGTCTTCGGGATCGCGTGGAGCATCCCCATCATCGTCAGCGCGATCCGAGACTCCTGGATGAACTGGCGCTGGGCTTCGAAGATCGTGGAGTCGTCGCTGTCGAACCCCATGATCATGCCGCACCAGATCTCCATCCCGGCCTTCTGGATCCGATGGACCTTCTCGAGGAGGGTCCCCCCCGCGCGGACGTTCTGGAACTTCTTCGTCTCGCGGAGCGACTCTTCCTTCGGGCTTTCGATCCCGATGAAGACGGCCAGGATGTTGGCCTCGACCATCAGCTCCATCAGCTCGGGGTCGTCGGCGAGGTCGATCGAGGCCTCGGTGAAGAACGAGAGGGGATATCCGTTCTTTTCCTGCCAGGCCTTGACGTCGCGTAAGACTTCCTTGATGGCTTTCTTGTTGCCAATCAGGTTGTCATCCACGATGAAGACGATGCGCATCCCCTGGGCGCGCAACGCATCGATCTCGGTGATGACCTGGGCGCTGGTCTTGATCCTGGGCTTGCGACCGAAGGTGACGATGATGTCGCAGAACTCGCACTGGAACGGGCACCCGCGCGAGAACTGGAGGCTGCCGAAGGCGTAATGCCGCATCTTGAGCAGGTCGAATCGAGGCGTGGGCACCTTCGACATGTCCGACTTTTCGATCTGCTCATACCGGACCTGGTGCAGCCCCTGCTTCCATTCCTCGAGGAACTGGGGCCACGTCTGCTCGGCCTCGCCGATGAAGATGACGTCGGCCAGGTCGCCGAAGTATTCTTCCGAGACCGTCACCCAGGGACCGCCCACGACGGTGAAGATCCCCCGGCGCTTCAGCTCGGTCAGGATCTCCTTCATCCGGAACCGTTGGACGCTCATCCCCGTCAGGCCGACGATGTCAGCCTTCTGGAGACGTTCGTAGTTGATCGCCTCGACGTTCTCATCCATCAAGGTGACGGTGTGCTCACCGGGCGTGAGCGCCGCGAGGAGCGGCAAGCAGGCGACCGGCAGGTTGGCCCGCTTTCCCATGAACGGGAGCGCATGCTCCATACCCCAGTACGAAACCTCGAACCGGGGGTTGATGAACACGATGTCCGCCATCAGCGGTCAACTCCTTGCCGAAGCGTCGAGGTTCGAGTCATCCTTACAGACCAGGACTGAATGTTATCCGGAACCCCCAAAAAGCCAAACCAGTCACCGGCGAATCTTCACGGATTGTGAATCGACACCGTAAGTCCGTAAGAAGTCAGGAGGTTTGGGCAAGAAGTCGAGATTCCGTCATCCGTGAACCCGCCCGTTTCCGTTCCACTCGGGCCGGCGCTTCTCAAGGAAGGCGGCGATCCCCTCGCGAGCGTCGCCCCGTAGAATGTTATCGGTCATCACGTCCACGGCCCGGTCGTACGCCGTTGGCTCGTCCAAGTCCCGCAATTCGTAGAACGCCCGCTTGCCAAGACGGATCGCCTCCGGGCTCACGGCTTTGATGGCCTCGACGAGCTCTCCCACCGCGGAGTCGAGCGATCCGGGGGGCACGACCCGATTCGCCAGCCCGATCTCCCGAGCACGCTCGGCCGAGATTGGCGCTCCCGTCAGGAGCATCTCCATGGCGGCCTTGTCGGGGACGGCCCGGACGAGGGGGACCATCGGCGTGGTGCAGAAGAGCCCGATCTTGACCCCGGGCGTCGCGAAGCTGGCCTCGGTCGAGGCCACGGCCAGGTCGCAGGCCGCCACGAGCTGGCAGCCGGCCGCGGTCGCCACCCCTTGGACGCGAGCGATGACCGGCTGGGGCAATCGCCGCAGCCCGAGCATCATCCGGGAGCACGCCGCGAACAGCTCGCGGTACTCGTCCTCGCTCCTGCCGAGCATCTCGCCGAGATCGTGCCCCGAGCAGAAGACCTTCCCCCGGGCCTCGAGGACGACCACCCTGGCCTCGACGTCTTCCCCGATCGCTCGAATGACGTCTTCGAGTTGGGCGACCAACGCCCGCGAGAGGGCGTTGCGCCTCTCGGGGCGGTCGAGCGTCACGGTGATCACGCCCCCTTCCGACCGTACCCCCAGCTCGGGACGGTCGCCGACTTTGACGTCCCCCAACGTCCCTCCTCCTCATCACGTACGCATGAGATGGTACCGACCGCGGACGGAACACAACTCGTTAACGAGTCAACGACTTGTACCGGATGCGATGCGGCTGGTCCGCATCCATCCCGAGCCGCTCGCGACGTTGGGCCTCGTAGGTTTGATAATTCCCCTCGCACCAGACGACCTTGCTGTCCCCCTCGAACGCAAGGATGTGGGTCGCGATCCGGTCGAGGAACCAACGATCGTGGCTGATGACCACGGCGCACCCGCCAAAGTCGAGGAGTGCTTCCTCGAGGGCGCGGAGCATGTCGATGTCGAGGTCGTTCGTCGGCTCGTCGAGGAGTAGGACGTTACCGCCGCTCTTGAGCAGCTTGGCGAGGTGGACCCGGTTCCGCTCTCCGCCCGAAAGCTGCGCGACCTTCTTCTCCTGGTCGGGCCCCTTGAAATTGAACTGGGCGACATAGGCTCGGGACGGCACTTTCCTCTTCCCGAGGACCACGTTATCGAGCCCGCCGCTGATCTCCTGGAAGATCGTGTTTTCGGCGCTGAGCGAGTCGCGATTCTGGTCGACGTAGGACGTCACGACCGTGTCGCCAACCCTCAGAGTTCCGCCATCGGGCGTCTCCTGCCCGACGATCATCCGGAACAGCGTCGTCTTTCCCGCACCGTTCGGTCCGATGACGCCGATGATCCCTCCCGGGGGGAGTCGGAAGGTCATGTCCTCGAAGAGCAGGTTATCTCCATAAGCCTTCTTGACCTGTTCCGACTGGACGACGAGGTCGCCGAGGTGTGGGCCGGCCGGGATCTGGAGCACGATCGCTTCGTCGCGTTTCTCGACATCCTGGCTGGCGAGTTGCTCGTATCGCTGAAGCCTCGCCCGGTTCTTGGCGACGCGAGCCCTCGGGGCCATCCGGACCCACTCGAGTTCCCTGGCGAGCGTCTTCCGCCGGTTACTCTCCTGCTTCTCCTCGCGGGCGAGCCGTTCCTGCTTCTGTTCGAGCCAGGACGAGTAATTCCCTTCCCAGGGGATGCCCTGCCCCCGGTCGAGCTCGAGGATCCAGCCCGCGACGTTGTCGAGGAAGTACCGGTCGTGCGTGACCGCGACGACGGTCCCGGGATACTCGTGGAGGTGGCGTTCGAGCCAGGCGACGCTCTCGGCGTCGAGGTGGTTGGTCGGCTCGTCGAGGAGGAGGATGTCCGGGCGTTGGAGCAGGATCTTGCAAAGCGCCACCCGCCTCCGCTCGCCCCCCGACAACGTCGCGACATTCGCGTCGCCGGGCGGGAGCCGCATCGCGTCCATCGCGATCTCGATCCGACGGTCGAGGTCCCACCCTTCCGAGGCCTCGATGGCGTCCTGGACCTTCCCCTGCTCTTCCAGCAGCTTATCCATCTCGTCGGCGTCGATCGGCTCGCCGAGTTTCGCGTTGATCTCGTCGAACCGATTCAGGAGTGCACGCGTCTTCTCGACCGCCTGCTCGACGTTGCCCCTGACGTCGACGGACGGATCGAGGGTCGGCTCCTGCGGGACATACCCGATCGAGACCCCGGAGGCCGGGCGAGCGGTCCCGAGGAAATCCTTATCGACCCCGGCCATGATCCTGAGCAGCGTACTTTTGCCCGAACCGTTCCCGCCGAGCACGCCGATTTTCGCCCCCGGGTAGAACGAGAGCCAGATGTTCTTGAGGACGTCCTTCTTCCCGTACGCCTTCGCCAAATTCTCGATCGTGAAGATATATTGAGGGGGCATTTCGCGAGGGTCCCGGAGCATCTGACAAAGCGCCATCCGCCACCCGGCGAACGGCGACATCCGAATCGGCGCTGTTCCCAAGCGTCCAGTAGACTCGATGCCAGACCTCGAGGAAAGTCCGATTCCCTCACAGATTCGGGCCCGTCGCCCCTATCTGTTTCGAACTCGACGCCCGCCAACTGAATCACACCGACCTTCTCGATCAAGTGGCCTCGAAACCGACCTCGCGATTCTCGCGATTTCTCTTCGCCGAGGAGCCCTTGAAGTCGTTTCCACGGTTTGCTAATATCCCTCTTCCTCGCGGCGGCGTAGCTCAGTTGGTTAGAGCAGCGGAATCATAATCCGCGTGTCGGGGGTTCGAGTCCCTCCGCCGCTACTCACGACAGCATCCGACAGTCCCCGCCCCACCCCGTCAAAGTCCGAACTCCCCAACGACTTACGATCGACGACAGCAAACGACGGGTCGTCACCCGTCGTAACGTGATCCGCCACGTTCCGACACGATCCGTCCAGCGTGGTGGGCAAATGGTGGGCAAAGCCTTTGCTTATGGGTTGGGCTTCGGGGCCGATCGGGGGTAGCTTCTCGACGGCCCCGGCGGCATCCCCGAGGCTGGCGTGTCCGTACCGGTCCATCGTCAGGGTGATGGTCGAGTGCCGCATCAAGGTCTGCGCCACCTTGGGCGGGACGTTGGCGAGCGCCATCTCGGTCCCGAACCGATGGCGGAGGGAGTGGAAGTCGTAGTACCGCCCCTCCTCGTCGCGGTAGGGGAGCGAGGCTCGCTCGAGGTCTTTCCGGAGCATCCGGGCGGCGCGTTCGACCCAGGTCCCTGGCCAGACGGGTTGAGTCCGGGGCTTGCCTTCGAGGTAGCCGCGGAGGATGGTCACGAGCTCGCGACGGAGGGGGATCTCGGCCTCGTCGCCGTTCTTGGTGTAGGCGGCCCGGACCTTGACGGTCGGGGTTGTGGCGTCGAGGTCGAAGGAGGCCGGGGAGACGCTGGCGAGCTCGGAGGCGCGGAGGCCGGTGTTGGACGCCACGCAGTAGAGGACGCCCCGGTCCTGTCCGGTCAGGCCCCGGAAGGGAGGGGCAACCTGGGTGGCCGTGAGGAGCGCAGCGAACTCGCCGTTGTCGAGGGCTGCCCGGTCGTGTCGGCGGTCGGTCTGGTCGTTCAGAGGCTTGAGCTTCGCCATTGGGTTCTTGGGTGATCGCTCGCGCTCGACGAGCCATCGGGCGAACCCCCGGACGGTCTGCAGGTAGTGGTTGCTCGTCGCGATCGAGAGGCCGAGGACGGTCGCGCCGGTCGCCGGGTCGTTCGTCTCGGCCCGCTTCGAGGACAGCCACCCGGAGACCTTGTCGGCGTCGAGGTCCCCCAGGGCCTTGAACCCGCAGCCGTCGAGGACGGCGAACAGGCGTTGCTCGGTCAGGTCGGCGTGCTTGTCGGTCCCCCCCTTCGAGCGGAGGAACTTGACGTAGTCGGTGGCGTGCTCCCGGAGCGGCCGGCGTCGGTGCGCGGCGAACGGGTCGACGACCCCGGCGCGGGCCCGCGCCGCCTCGGTCTCGGCCGCGCGGGCAAGCTCCTCGGTGACGCGCTTGTCCGAGGCCCCCTTGCGTTCGACCTTGACCCCCTCGGCGTCGATGAACCGGAAGTACCAGACCTTGCCGCGCTTCCTGAGGGACGCCATCGGGTCAGACCTCCTTGGCGGTGTCGATCCACGTCGCGATCGTCTCGGGCTTCCACCGCGGCATCCGGCCGAGGGTGATGTCCGGCTTGGGGATCTTGCCGGCGGACCGCAGCCGCTCGATGGCGCGGCGCGAGACCTTCAGGATCGACGCCAGGTCGTCGATGCCGAGCATCGTCTCGAAGGTGGTCTTGGCGGGAGCTGCCTTCGCCTTCGTCGTCATCGGGGGGAGGTCCTTTCGAGCGTGAGGGGTTGGCCGAAGTCCTCGGCGGTTGCCGAACGGCCAGCGGTCGGCGGCCAGTCGAGCGGCGGGTTGAGGTCGGCGGGCAGGTCGTCAAGCTGGCCCGAGTCAAGCCAGTTGAGGAACTCAAGGCCGCATGCTTGGCAGAGGTCGACGGCGCGATACCTCGTGCGGACGATCCCCGTTTGGGGAGTCAGCAACGATCGCTCCTCGGCCACGACGCATTTACATCTGTCGCAAAAGACTGTCTGTTCGGTCATGTGGTCTCTCCGGGGACGGTTGGGGTGGAAGCGATCTCCTCGAAAGCCAGGCGCTCGGCCTCTCGCCAGTCGTGGCCTTCGTCCTCGAGTTGGTTGGCGCGGCGGCCCCAGCGCTCCCGGAGCGGAATGGGCCATTCGGCGATGGTCGCTCGCCAAGGCGTTGGCGATGGTGGAGGGAGGTCGTTCCACCAAGCCAGAATCTCCGCCTTGCGAGACAGGACCTTTCGGGCCAATCCCTCGGCGCTCCTCGGTCCGCGGACGACGACGCGGGAGCCTTCCACCCGGACGGCCAGTCCAGCGTCATGGGCGGAATCGAGGAGGCTCATGAGGTCCAAGTCACCTCCTCGTCGGAATCGGGCGAGGGAGTCTGAGCATCTGGGGAGTCCGTTGCCAGCCCATCCCCATAGCGTTTATGCGCCTCGCCACACTCTTTCACATAGTTATCAGAGTGTTTTTCTTCCGCATGAGGGTTGGTAACAGACTCCCTAGTCTCCTCAGTCTCCCCTTGATCTTGGGTCTCCGAAGACTGCGAACCGGGCTGCACGACCTTCCACTTGACCGCTCGATGGTCGATTCCGGCATCGACGAACTTCATGCCGGCGAGGACGTTCCCCTTCATCCCCCGGATCCGGTTTCCCACCTGTCGGGCATTCGCGAGCTTGTTGTCTCGCCCGTAGTGTGCCAGGGCGTTGTGGAGGGTGGGGTATTGCTTCGGGTGCTCGCCGACGAGCACGACAGCATCGCTCGCGGTAATCCCCTTCCCGCCATCGCTGCCATCCGGGAGCTCTCGCCAGCCCTCGAGGAGCGCGACCTGGGCTTGCCGGGCGGGTGACTCCTCGGCCGCCTGTCGCCGGGTCTCACAGCAGTCCAGCCCCGTCGCGAACCACACCGCACCCCGGATGATCGAGTCCCAAGCCTCGAACGATCCGAGGGGGGGCCATGCTCCTCCCGGACGTCCCGCAAGGGCATGCGCCCGGAGGATCGTCAGGGCGTCACGGACCAACTCGCCGCGTCTCTCGAGGACGTGGGAGCGGAGGTCGCGGACCTCGATGTCCCGACGCTCCTCGGGCGTCTCGAGGTCGGTCACGAGGTTGCATGGCAACCATCGTCGATAGGCGTCCTTCGCAGGGGTGATGTTGTTCCCCGAGAGGAACCACACGACTCGGAGCGGCGTCTCTCCTGCGAGCTTCGTCGAGCCGAGGACTCGCCCCTCGGCGGTCCCACTCGTGAGGGCGCTGTCGAGCCCGACGTTGCCGTAATGGCTTCCCTCCTCGAGGTTGTCGAAGTGGATGATCGGCTTGCCGGCCAGGGCGATCGCGAGGACGAGCTTCTTCGCCTCCTCGGACTCGACGGGGTAACTCGAGACGGCCACCGGGCGGCCTTGCGCGAGGATCCCGACGAGGTCGATGAGGAGACCCTTCCCGGTGCCGGCCTTGTTCCCAATGACGGCGATCCCCGGCACGGGCCCCGAGATCGATGGCCTTGCGATAGCCGAGAGGAGACCCGCGAGCCAGGTGACCCGGTCGTTGTCCGAGCCGAACGGGAACTGACGGATCGGGTCCCGGATCCGTCCCCAGGCCGCAGCGGCGTCGGCCTGCGTCGGCTTCTTGGGGACGGGCGGGAACGGGCCCGACGGATGGTACAGGACACCGGCCGCGTGGTCGTAACCGGGCGTCTCGACGATCGACCCATCGGGGCGGAGGTAGGGACACCGGGCGATCATCAGGAGCTGCCGGACCCCCGGCCAGTGCCGACGCGAGGCGACGGCCCGAATCAGCCAGTCGGGGGGATGGACGTCGACCGCGACCTCCTCGCCCTTCTTCGGGGATCGCCATTGGTAGAACGTCGCGTTCTTGGTGAGGGCGCAGCCGACGTTGGACTCCGAGAGGATGATCAGCTTCGGCGTCCCGGCGACGTTCGCGAGGGTCGTCGAGCTCGTCAACCGGATGGTGGCGGAATCCTCGAGCACGACGGTCACCAGCGCCTCATGCCGGCTGTAGAGGTCGGGATCACGGGCCAGCGACTCGACGGTTAATCGTGTGACCTCGTGGCGGTCCGTTGTGATCTCGATCTCGGCACGGGGGGATTCCTCGGCCCCGCCTTCGCCAGCAGGCGGAGACGCGGAGCCACCCCGGCCGTTCGAACCTCGGCCCTTGCCGTACCGGTCGGCGTTGAGGAGCCATCCCCGATTGGGCTCGGTGGCGTACGCGTCCTCCACCTTGTGGACGAGCTCCGCCTCGGACCACGGGGGTTGGCATCGGGGGCTGTAGTGCTCGCGGAGGATCCTGAGCGCGACCTCGAAGGGGAGGTCGAACCCGGGCCCTACCTTGCAGGCCGCCTTGAACGCCTGGTTGTGTCCCTTGCTCCCGGAGATCGCCGGGTCGCACTTGTCGAGGTAGGCAATCGCCCGGCGCTCGGGATCCCAGCTCGTTGCCTCGAAGACGGACCCGTTGCGGCGAGCTCGGCCGGCTCGAGGCTTTGGCTCCTCGACGGGAGCGGCCAGCGCCTCCAGGGCCGCGTAAAACGACTCGGGGGCGTCGGCCACGTCCTCGACGTCGTTCCACTCACGGGGCATGCCGTCGGTGCCAGGAGTGGGCGGGCACGCGCTTTGGAGTTGCTTGACGCTCCCGTCCGGCTTGAGGCCGCCGAAGCGTAGTTCGAGGTCCGGGAGGTCGGGGAGATGGAACACCCCAGGCTGATTCTCTCCCTTGACCTGGAATCGCGCGAGCCGTGCGACGATGGCCGTCATCCGGTCCGGGTCGCACCGTAGGAGACGATGCTCCCCGCGCACGCTCCCCCAGCCCCGAGTGATGACCAACTCGCCCCCGAACAGTGACGACCGACTTGCCTCGGCCTGGGGACCGTCCCCCTCGACGTCGGCAAGCCAGCCGCCCCCCGATGCCCTCCCTGGTCCAAGGCAGAGCCCGACCCCGGGAGTGAACCCCTTCGACTCGAAGTGCCGGACATCCGCCGCGAGGACGTCGAGGGAGAGCGGCTTGACGCCCCATCCCTTCCCGAACGGTTCCTTGCCGCCGGTCGTCTTGTCCCCCCGGGCGATCCCGGGCGGGTAGAGGATGACCGGCCGGAATCCCTGTTCGAGGAGGGCGCCGGCGGCCTCGAGGATCCCGGGGGTTGTCGCCGTGCCGCCGTTGCCGCTTCTCAATCGTGGACCCTCCGTTCGAAGCGAGGGCGCCGGCTCTCGGCCAACGCATCGTTTAGGTCAACCAAAAATCGGAACCCGACCTTGGCACGACGGACCCGCCTGGCGTGCATGAGCACGCCGAGGCGGTAGGGGGAGAGGCCCGTGAGCTCGCTCGCGATGCGCTGCAAGACGAGCCCGGAGCCGTCGCCGGGGATTGGATCGGGAGGATTCCGAGCCATCACGAGCCCCCCGGATTAGAGGCCATGGCGTCGTCATACTCGGGCCAGTCGCGTTGCAATGACGCTTCCAACGTGACCCACCCACACCCGGGGATGTGATAGGCACCCTCCGGCTTCTCGGCCTCGTGCAAGAGCGACCACTCGGCATCGCTCCAGTGCTCGAGGATGGCGCGGATGGCAAACGAGGTGAACTTGAACCCCGCGAGACGCCGTGGCCTTGTTGAAAGGGAGTGAGCCGGGACTACCCGGAGCCGAGGGCGGCGCTTGCCGCGCACGATGGCCATGCTCATCGGCTTCGCCTCCCCATGTCGGCGGCCACGACGTCGGCCCACTGTGGGTCGGACGGCCCGGTGAAGCGGATGGAGAACACGACGACGACCGGCCCGACTTCGGTTTCGTGGACCAGCTTGAGGCGCTTGATGACGGACTGCCTGCGCTTTCGCCAGACCCCGCGATGGGCAACCATGATGGTGACCACGACGTACCGCTGGTCCGGGGTGCGAAGGACGGTCGTCCACTCTCTGAAGAGGTCACGCCAGGAGTTGGGCAGCTCGAGGGAGGCACCGTCACCCCCAAGCGAGGCTGTCACGGGGAGGAACTTGACCATCCTGTTCTGGTTGTTATGCTTCACTGGTGAGGATCCTTGCAGGGATGGAACGGGGAAGAGTCGCGGGGCGGTACCGAGTGCCATCGGTACCGCCCCGACGGCGTTGTCAGGCCAACGGTTTTCCGAACGGATGCCAGTGGTGGTTGTCGACGTCGGCCGGCCACTCGGAAGGGCTGGCCTCGACGGCCCCGGCCGGGTTCGCCGCGTTGAGCTCGTCGAGGAGGGCCAACTCCTCGGCCGAGAGCGCACGCGAGCCGCGTGAAGGCACCTTGGGGCGGGGCGGCCGCTCCCGTGGCTGGAGCAGGCGGATTGCGGTAGACTGGGGCATGGCTTCTCCAGATGCGGGGAACCTACTCGGGGCCGGGGGTGGTAAGACCCTCGGCCCCTTTGCATGCGCGGACGAAGAACGGCCGCACGAATGAGGTGCGTCATCATTCTCGAGCTTGAGGGGTTCGTTACGCCTGCGCCAGACGTCTCGAAGGACGATCGCGATCCTTCCAGGCGCGGACGTGGGGGCGAAGAACTTCCACGTCATCGACGTCGATGAAGCTAAAGCGGCCTCTTCGGACGATTTGAACCCCGTGGGTTGCCGCCAAGCTTCTGAGCAAGGCGTCATACGTCTCGAGACTCTTGCACGCCTCGCTGATCGTTATGCAGGAAGCGATGTTCATCGGCTCAAAATCCTCCTTCCACGCTTTTTGTCCGATGCGGTGAATGTTATTGCCGAATCGGTAATCTGTCAAAGATTTTTTTGGCGAATCGGTAAATATTCCACGATCGGGATTAGAATCCCTTCCTAAAACCGATTCCATGAGGCACGCTAGTGGCATGAGCGCAATCATCGACAAAATCCTGTCACAGGCGGAATGGCTGGGCTTGGACCAGGCGGAGGTGGAGTCTCTAGCCAAGTTGCCAAAGGGTAGGATCAGCAAATGGAAGTCTGACCAGGGTGAACCTTCGGCGCGTCAAGCCTTTCGGATTGCCCAGGTGCTTGGTGTAACCGTCGATTGGCTTGTTGATGACACCGAAACATTTCCACCATTTCAGGTTCCAACTCGCCCTACGATCGGAGAGATTCTTTCGGAATCAGACAGGGCGATACTAGATTTTGTGCATATGATGAAAATTGGCAAAGAGCAAGCAATTAGAGCTATTGCGTTCGCGGCAAACAACCCCTGGGAGTTTCAGGATTCAGAAGGCAAGAATGACCCTACGACCCTAGCAATGAACAAGAATTTCCGAACTTGGGTCGCCAAGATCTTCGGGGAGGGGTTGACCGAAAAAGATCTCCTCGCGAGCCGATTTGCAAACAGCATAGCCGAAGAAAATGAATATGCGGATCACATCATGATTCGCAATCTTCAGATCAAAGATTGGTGCTTTGAAAATGGCTCTTCTGTAGTCATCGAGGACAACCTGTGCCTGGTGAAAGTCGATGGTCTCTTAGTGCCGGGTGTTTCTGTTGGCCATGACACCCTCTTCTTTGACGAGCATTGGAACTGGATTTATAGGGCCTTCGGAGACTTTGTTCTTTACGATTCAGGTCCACCGAAAACAGTCGAGGGATTGCTCAAGACGCGCGATTTGATTCCTCCCAGAAAGCTTCAGTACGGACCGGTGATTAGGGTCGGGGCGAGGAAATCGCTCGTCGCTGGTAGGAGGGGTAAAGGTTTTATGATTGACCCAGGAACATTTTTAACAATTCTTCTGAAGCCAGAGAAGTGACCCCACCTCAGATCGAAATACCCCCCAAAAATATCGTCTAAAAATGCGCAAATGCCGCGGCCGTTGGACAACCTCAAGGCTCTAGCAAAATACCTCCCCCCCCTGGGGTCACGAGGCTCTCTGCCGAGATCTGATCGGCGCTTGCTGTTCCTCTGTTGTCCGAAGGCTGTTTGCTGTCCTTTGAGGGAGATGCGAGATGAAAGACTTTGATCGCGAGACGCTTGAGGGGAATCGGCCTGGGGATCCTCCCATCCAAACCATTAGCTATTGCTTGGAAGAGCTGTTCAATGACAAGACAAAGTCCACGAAGGACGTTGTCGTTGGCGGCCTCAGTTTCGAAGAGTTGATTGGCGCGCTACTGCAAGCCCGCGACTTAGCCGAGGCCGCCAACGACTGACAAGCCGCTTTGTGAGGTTGGACACGAGCGAACCCCGTCCAACCTCTGAACTGCCGCTGCGGCCTGCTGGCCTCAGCAGGCACCAACGGCTTCCCGGACCGCGTTGAGCTTCTTCCTCGCCTGGTTGATCCCGTGCCTGACGGTCCGCTCGGGGATGCCCTCCAACACGGCGATCATGGCGATGGTGCGAGTCACGAACCTCCCCGTCTCGGGGTCGATCCTTCCCACCTCGTGGTCAACCCGCCAGTCCTCGTTGCGTCGAGCTCGGAGCTGCTCCGGTGTCAGGCCGGCCTTACCCTTGGCCTTCCCCTTGAGCCGCTTGTCACGGACGACCGTCCTCCCGAACAGGACGAGCGGTTGACCGTCGGCAAGCGCGAGGGGACGGCCAGTCTCGTCGTCGAGGTAGGAGTCAGGTGGCGGCGCCGGGTCGACGAGGAGCTCGGGGAACTTGATCCGCGTCCCGTGGCCCTTACTCTCGCGGGGGACGCGGAAGTAGGTGGCCTGGGCCGATGGCCATCCCCAGCGGAGCGTGTTGCCGGTCGCATCCTCGACGAGCTGGACGGGAGCCGGCTCGTGCATGGCCGCCCCGATCGGCGTGAGGGTCCATACCGACTCGCCCCCGGGGAACTCCCATCGTTCGATCCATCCCTCATCCTCGAGGGCCTGGAGCGTCCCGGGGGCGATGCCGAGCGCGGCCAGGTCCTCTGATGAGGACCACGCCAGCGGAGCCGCGACGATCGCGTCGAGGGCTTGTCGGAATTGTTCTGAGGACTCCATTGTCCCGGGCCTCCTCGCCCTCGCGTTGCTCTGCCTATCAAGACACGTTACCTTCGCGACATGCGTGTCCGTAACCACGCCAACCCGACCACGGGGCGAGGCCCCGAGACGACGCGATCGCGCGGAGTGTTACGGCCTGCGCGGTGGCGTTCGTCGTTCCGTAATGGATCGAGCGATGCAGCAATCACAGCGTTGGTGCGTGGACTGCAATCAGTACCGGCTGTTTCAGCGCCCATATTTCCAGGCCCATTGGGGGTGCATACTGACTTTCATAACGGGATGCTGTTTTCTTCCTCTTTGGTTCGTGATCTGGTTCATTCAGGAGTTTGGGACTTGGACCTGCCAGTCTTGCGGTTGCTCGGTTTCGAAGCGTTCCGCCCCTCCCCAGTTTCGAGCCCCGTTTCCCTCCTCGTCGGTTAGCGGCCAACCCGAGTTCCTGGACGACGACACTTGGGATGGGGAGCAATCTCAATTCGTTGCCAAAGGCGCCGACGCCTTCACCCACGTGTATCTGGCGATTACCCGGATGGTCGCGTCGTCTCCTCGCCTCGCCCTCGAGAGCTATCAACGTCTCCCGGAATGGGCCCAGCCGATCGTGTGGGGGGTCGGCATCACGCTCCCCTTGCTCGTGGTCATTTTCCTTTACCGCCTTCTCGCTCGGTGAACTTCACGGCCTCCTTTCCCCGGTCGGTGCCGGTCACTGGATGAAGATCTCGTCGGAGTTGGCGCGCTTGCCGAGCTTGGACGCAAGGTCAGCGAGGTTCTTGTTGAAGTTCTTCTGCTCCTCGAGTTGCTTCTCGGCGATCTTTGCCGCGTCCTTGGCGGGATCGCTGACCGACCCCTCAACCCCTCGAAGCGCCAGGACCGACGACCGGGCCTCCTTCGAGTCGAAGTCCATGGCGCCGCCGTATGGCTGGAAGGGGCTGCCGGATGCCCCGTTGAGATCCTCCTTGGCCTTCTTCACCCCACGGTTGAACACCTCCTCCGACATCGCCCCCTGGTTGTAGGACTGGGTCAGCTCGGCCAGCTTCGATTGGAACTTCTCGAGGGGGGTCCGGGTCTCCTCGTATGTGGCCTCGGCGGTCTTGAGGCCCTTGAGGAAGGCCGCCTTGGACTCGGCTGCTTTCAGCTCCTCCTCGCTCGCGCCGGCCAGCTTCAGCTTGTAGATCTCGAGCTCCTCCGACGACTTCCCGAACCCCTGGATCTGGAGATCGAGGTTGCCGACGAGGTCGGCGATCTTCTGGGAGAAGGGGGGCAACTCCTTGGCTACGTTCTTGACCGCCGTGCCGGCAGAGGTGAGGGATGTCGACATCGCCTTGACCGATGACTCGACCTTGGTGAAGAACGTCGCCACGTCGGCCGAGGGCTTCGCGGCGGCCCAGGCCTTGGCGAACTCCATCTTCGCCTCGTCGGCGGCGGCCGAGAGCTTCTTGACCCGGTCGAGATCCTCCTTGCTGACCGCGTTGCCGATGAACGCCTTGTTCCCCGTGAGGGCGGCGGCCCCACGTTCGATCATCTGGAAGAAGTCGTTGATGCCCCCGAGCATCTCCTTGACCGCCGAGATCGCGGTGGCCTTCACGGCTTTCCACGCGACGTCGAGGAGTTGCATCTGATCGAGCACGAACCCGATCCCGGTCCCCATCAGCTTGAAGCCCTGGAAGACGGAGCCGCTACTGGAAGCCGCCTCGGCCGCCCACGCCTTGATCGCCTCCTGGTTGCGGTTGATCGCCTCCCCGAGTTGCTTGAGCGCGGTGTTGGACAGACTCAGGATGGCTTCCGTAACGGGCTTGAAGGCCAAGCCGAGGGACTGGCGGAAGTTGGTGATCCGGCCTTCGATGGCCGCGAGTGAGTTGTCCGCCTCGTGCCCCGTCCGGGCCATGTCCCCCTGGGCGGCGGTCGTCTGGCGATAGATCAGGTTGAGGGTGGCGGTCTTCTTGGCCAGGTCGCTGATCTCGTTTTTGCTCTTGGCCAGACCCGATGCCAGGGCCTCGGCCGCAATCTTGTCGGCGGAGAGGAAGACGCGGAACTTCTCGATCGGGTCGAACTCCCCGCGGAGGGCCGAGCTCAGTGCCTGGAATGACTCCTCGGCCGTGGTGTTCGCCCCTTCGAGGGACTTCATGTCCATCCCGAGCTTGGCCAGGTCGACGCCGAGCTTGGCCGACTCCTCCTGGGTCTTACCCATCCCAGCGAACACGGCGCCGAAGGATGCCGCCGCGTTGATGAAGTCGCTCTCGACGATGCCGAACTGGTCGCCCATCTTGTGGGCTTCATCGATGATGAACGAGGACGCGTCCCCGAAGATCACGCGAGACTTGGAGAGCACGGCGTTGAGCTCGGCACCACTCATGACGACCGTGCTTATGGCGTCAGCGGCGGTCGTGAACCCGCCGGCTAGAACCGACGAGGCCCCCAACGCGGAAAGGCCGCCGATCATCCCGGCGACGAAGGAGTCGAGCTGGTCGCTCGCCTTCTTCATCCCCTTGAGGAAGTCGCCGAGGTCGACGCTCATGCCGATGGACAGGTTGCCGACGACGCTCATGCTACACCCTTCCCTTCACGTTTTGCCTGGCCATCAGCCCTCGCATGACGGCGATGCCCTTCTCGGGGTCGCTTTGCCTGGGAGTCGCCGTCCGCCGCCCGGGCATGAAGTCGATCGGGGCGAACTTCTTCTTGCCGCTCCCCATGACATTGGCAATCGTGGATGCCAGGATGCCCGTCTGGAGATACCCATTGGGCAACGGCTCGAGGTCGTCGAACGCCAGCCACTCCGAGAGCTCGTCGGACCCGATGCGGGAGAGCAACTCCCGCACGGTCATCCCGAGATTCAGAGCGAGCCGGAAGGTGAAGAAGCGGAGGGGCTGGCGTTCGAGTTTCCCCGGAGTTGATCCACATCAGCCTTGGTGACCTTGGAGAGCCGGATCGCCACCGTGAAGATGCGATCGAGCAAGGCGGCGGACACGTTCCCCAACGCCTCGATGTCCCCCTCGGTGAAGAGGGTCTTTCCGGCCTCGTCGCAGACCGTCGCGACCGCGAGCCGGGCCCGGATGTTCGTCGTCGAGTCCTTTGAGAATCGCGACTCGAAGGCGTCCCGCTCGGTCCCCGTCATGGCCCTGACGTACACCGACCCTCCCAACTCGGGGATGGCCACCTCCTCGCGGGGGAGGTCTTTCGCAGACGCAATGATCTGTTCGCGTGTCAGCATGCTCACTCCTCAGTCTCGGCGGGCCTGGAAAGACCCGACGGCGCCCGCCCGCCTTTGGACGCCGCCGGGTAGCCGGGGAGGTTCGTAACGCCCCCTCCCCGGTGTTTCGTGTTAGTCGGGGAGAACCCCGAACCGTCTGGCGTTGCCGAACCCCCGGCCGTCCCGAGCGGGGGCTTTCGAGTCGGCCCCGATTGGCATCTCGGCGGGGATCTCCACCGCGCCCGCCCGGCGCATGAGGTCCGCCATGTGGTCGGCGAAGTCGGCCGTCTCGCCTTCCCGGTACGTCCGGCCTTTGATGGTCGATTGGCTCAGGAACCGGACCCGTTTCATCGGGGCTTCCTCGCAGTTGGGGTGTCGGCCCACTCGACCGTCCCGGCCGCGATCGCCTCGGCGACCATGCCGGAGTTTTCGAACTCGATCGGGGCCCCGCCGTTGCAACGACGCAGCGGCATCAGGGTGGCGAACTTGCCGTTGATGAGCCGGTCCGCGGTGCCCGGCTCAACCTCGACGACCGCGGCGAGGGGGTGCCACGTCGAGTCGATCATCAGCCCTTTGGCCGTCCGGATCCGGACGTACATGATGGCCGCGCCCTTGCGGACGAACTCGAGCGCCGTGGCGTGATCGAGCTCGACGACCTGGCCGGGCTTGGCGAGCCGGTTCTCGACGACCAGCCCATCGGGGTTCTTGAGGATCACCTTGGGCATGATCAGCCTCCCGTCCTGGCGAGGGGGTTCTTGACGCGACGGTCCCGGATCTCGTCGGGGGTGGGAGTCCTTCTCCCCGGGTCGGCGTACACCGCCGACTCCGATTCGAACATCGCCTCGAGCCGTTCACCGGTCTCGACCTCCACCACGTCACCCGGGGAGTAGACCCGGGAGTCGATGAGCATGCCGCGGAGGATCCGCACCTTGGCTGTCTCCATCGCGCGCCTCCTCAGGTGGTGACCATGTCGGGGACGACGACGAAGCTGGTCAGGTGCCGCAGGTTGACGTCCATGTCCTGCAGCGCCCGGATGCGGACGTAGCCGGCGGTCGTGAACCGGTAGGGGTCGACGAGGATGTCGACGGGCCCCCACATTCCGATGGCGAGATCCTGGAAGTTGCCGAAGACGATGGGGGAGAGGCCCGTCCCGGACCCGTGGACGAGGTTGCTCGGGAGGTTCTTTGTGGCGTAGGCGGGATAGCCCAGGGGGCCCGCCTCGTCGTCCCAGAGGTAGCGGCCGGTGCCCGACGCCTTCTCGGTCGTCTTGAGCTTGTAACGCCCGTTGGGGGTCGTCACGAACGCCAGTGAGCCGACGTCGGCGTTGGCGTTGCCGAGACCCTGCTCCATTGCCGCCAGCACGGCGCGGGTCGGGGGGCCGCCGTTGGTGCCGATGGTCTGGGTCAGGACCCCCGGGTTGTGGATGATGCCCAGCGGTTCGTTAGTGGTCCCCAGCCCCGAGAACGCCACCCGATCGACCTCGACGGCCACCGCCGCGAGGAGGTCATTGATGATGAGCTCGTCCGAGCCGGGGATCGAGACCCGGGCCTTGACGCTCATGTCGACGTATGCCCCAACCGTCCTCGGCTCGAAGGGGACGACCTGGTCTACCATCGGCGTGCTTGAGCCGGACGGGGCGGACCCCTCTGTCGTCCACGTGAGAGCCGCGGTGGCGGTCCGGAGCGGCATCCCGAAGCGGCCACCTCGCAGGTCGGGCATGACAAGCGCCCCGAGCGAGGCGCAGAGCGACTTGGCCCGAAGCACGTCCACCACGGGCGAGAGGATCTGTGTGACACCGCCCGACCCGGTCGAGGTGTCGAGGGAGCGGACCTGGACGTCCCAAGGGAGGAAGAACCCTATGGGGTTCCGGCCATACCTCTTGGCGAGCTCCTGAGAGACTTCGCCTTCGAGGCCGTCGAGCTCTCGATGACTGGCCCGCACGTCGATGGCGCGGGCGAGGGAGTACTTGCCGAGGTTCTTCGGCTCGTGATGGGGGAGGAGGTCGCGTTCCTGGCCGTTCACGCCGTCCAGGTACGCGGACGTTGAGAGGCGGGGCATTGGCGGGCTCCGCTGACTGGTGTTCGGAAACGTTACAACACGGCTCAATTGTAACGAATCCGATCATCCGAAGCGAAGCGCTATCGCAGCGTTACACACGGATCCCGACCGGGATCGCATCAACAGGTGAGCAAGCCGAAAAAAAGGTCCCGAATTCTGTCAAAAAATGCGCAAAGTCCGCGGCCGTTGGACAACCTCAAGGCTCTAGCAAAAAACCCTCCCCCCGGGGGTCAGGCGCGGGGCCTGGGGCCTTTCCTGCCTGCGAAGTGGTCGACGCCATCCCACCCCGGCGGTGCCCCCGGTCGAACCGGGATCTCTGCTGGCTTGGCTTCGTCATCGTCGCAAGCTCGCTCGTTCGCGGCCTCCCATGCCTCGATCGTCTGGAGGCGGAAGAGCCAGTGGGGGGAGTTCCGAGTCCCTACGTTCAGTGCAGGGAGGCCGAGCTTGGTCCGACGCCGACGCAACTCGTCGGGGGTGATGTGCCACCTCTCCGCGAGCTCTTCGATGGTCAACAGGGTGCTCAATGCCGAGCCCTCCTTCGGTGTCGTCACCCCAAGCGTACGCGCCTCGTCTCCTCGGACACAATCGCCAAGATTCGGCCCCTGACGGCCACTGACAGGTCAGGCCATGACCGGACGACTTCGACGAGGGCAGGATCGGTTGCCGCATCTCCGTTGGGCAAATGGTGGGCAAGTGAGGAAACCCCTTGCTCTAAAATATTATCCTCAAACCGGTTACGATTTTCGCCCGACGGAATCATAATCCGCGTGTCGGGGGTTCGAGTCCCTCCGCCGCTACTCACGACAGCATCCGACAGTCCCCGCCCCACCCCGTCAAAGTCCGAACTCCCCAACGACTTACGTTCAGTAACAGGAAACGACGGGTCATCATCCGTTGTGACGTGACCCGATCGGTCCGGCATGATGGACAAAGTCTATGCTTATGGGATGGGTTTCTGCCCCGATCGCGGGAGCCTATCGACGGCGCCGGCATCATCCCTCAGGCAGGCGTGACCCTACCGATCTATGGACAGAGCGATGGTCGAGAGCCGAGTGAGTGTCTGTGCCACACTGGCCGTGACCTTGGCGAGGAACAATTCTTTTTCGAAGTAGGGTGGTGTCTAGTCCGGTCGCTCTCGACTTGTCATCCTCGCTCTCACTGGTGTGCTCTGATAAGGTCGTCGGTAGCCGCATGTTATTGAGGCCGCCAGGAGCCGAGAGCATGACCGTCGAACGCCTGCGTGACGTCCTCGCGACGATCCCTTTCCGCCCCTTCACGATCCACATGGCCGACGGTCGAAACCTGGCAGTGCGCTACCGTGAGTGTGTCGCCTACCAGCCGGCGAACCCGCGGACTGTGGTCGTCATCGACCCCGACGACCGGATGCACATCGTCGAGATGCTTCTCATCTCCGAGCTCGAGGTTGAACCGCTCGTCAGCAGCGGGAAGGCGTGATGCAGTCCCCGCTCTGAGGATCAAAGTGCTCGCTTGAGAGAGGAGTAAGCGTCGACGAGTGCCTCGAGCGAGAATCCTCGATTCAGGCCGCTCGGATTGGGTAGAACGCAGGCGTTCGTGCCGGCGAAACCCATCGGGAAACGGCCCCATTCGACCGTGGGCAGGCCGAGCATCGCCGACAAGCCACGTTTTCCGAGGAAGGCGAGGAAACGAGGCGAATAAAGGCGCATCTTGGTCTCGAACTCGACTCGGGCCGACTTGAATTCTTCCAGGGAAACCTCCTCGGCTCGAGCGGTCGGTCGGCGGACGACGGCCGTGATGCCGCAGCCGTAATCCAGAAGGCGTCTCTCGTCTTGCGGCTCGAGCCGGGTCTCGGTGAAGCCGGCCAGATGCAGCACTCGCCAGAAACGGTTGGAGGCATTCGAAAAGTTGTGGCCGTCTGCTGCGGCGGTGGTGGAGGGATTCAGGCCGCAGAAAACCACGTCGAGGCCTTCAGAGAGGATGTCTGGATCATATGTTTTAGAGATAATTCCAATATGCTTTTCAGATGACACGGGTCTCTCTCTCAATCGATCAGGTCTCCAATCTCCTGGCGGAGACGGAGGAGGACTCGGGATTTCGCCTTGCGCACGGCGACGGAGGAGATGCCGAACTGGGCGGCGATGTCGGCCGTGGACCGGTCGTCGACGACGGACAGCCAGAACATCTGCCAGGTCCGATCCTCGAACTCGTTGCGCACAAGCTCGAGGGCGCGGCTGTAGAGCCCGAGGAGCTCGGCCTGAGAATCGTCGTCCGGCAGGTCGACCCGCGGGTCGGCGACGTCCTCGAGCCTGGCGGAGCCCTCGCCGCCGTCGGCCGACGGGGTTTTGGCCTGATTGCGGAAGTGGAGGGCGAGCGCGTTGCGGGTGATCACCCTGAGCCAACCCCGGAAGGTGTCTCCGGGCCGATCGCGGCGGAAGTCGGCGAGCCCGGAGAGGGCGGAGCGGCAGACGTCCTGCACGACATCGTCGGCGTCCGAGGCTTGCAGGCCGCCTCGGACGCACCAGTATCGGACCAGGGGGATGTAGAGGTCGACCAGGCGGTCCCAGGCGTCGGGTTCGTTCGCGCGGAGACGCTCCAACAAGGTCAGGGATGTCGCGCGAAGGTCCGGGCGGTGCTCCGCCATACGTCGCTCTCGCGTGCTCGAGGGTCGGACGTCCTCCCGCGTCGGGAAACGGGAAGTCACGCCAGGCGCATTTCTATAATAGCAAGGAGGAGTCGGCAGACGCACCCCTCGGGAGGACCTTGAACCGATGCCTCGCCTCGCCTGCCCCTCTCGGGACGAACTTTCCGCCTTCAACCTGGGCAACCTCCCCGAGGCGAGGCTCGAAGAGATCGTCGACCACCTCGAGCGTTGCGCGGGCTGCGAGGCCGCCCTGGATTCGCTCGAACGCGAGGCAGACCCGGTGGTGGCCGCGCTGAGGGGCCTCTCGGGGGCCGGGAAGTTCCCTGATAATCCGGCGACGAACGTCGTCGTCGGCCGCCCGACTCAGATCGATGGCTACGCGATCCTCGGCGAGCTCGGCCGAGGCGGGATGGGAGTCGTCTACAAAGCCTGGCACGACAAGCTCCATCGTGTGGTCGCGCTCAAAATGCTTTTGGGGGGCGAATTCGCGAGGGACGACTATCGCCTCAGGTTCCGCGCCGAGGCCGAGGCGTTCGCCAGGCTCCAGCATCCGAACATCATCCAGATCTTTGATATCGGCGAGTGGAGCGCCCCGGGGGCAGGTTCGCCCGTCCCGTACTTCACGCTCGAATACGTCGACGGCGGAAATCTGGGAACACAAATGGCCGGCAACCCCCAGCCCCCCGGGTGGTCGGCGAGCTGGCTCTCGACCCTCGCGCGGGCGGTCCATCACGCTCACTGCCAGGGGATCGTGCACCGCGACCTGAAACCGTCGAACGTGCTGTTGACCGCGGACGGGCAAATCAAGCTCGGTGACTTCGGCGTGGCTAAACAACTTTCCGGCTCGGACCTCAAGACGCTGGGGGGCGTGCTGGTCGGGACGCCCGAATACATGGCCCCCGAGCAAGCCGTCGGCCAGGGCGCGGACGCCGGCCCGTCCGCCGACGTCTACGCGCTCGGGGCGATTCTCTACACCATGCTCACGGGCCGGCCGCCGTTCCAGTCGGCCTCGGTCCTGGATACCCTCGAGCAGGTGCGTTCGTCGGAACCGGTCTCCCCGAGGCGACTCCAGCCCGCCGTCCCACGCGACCTCGAGACGATCTGCCTCAAATGCTTGAATAAAGACCCGAAGCGGCGATACGCCGGCGCGGACGAGCTGGCCGAAGACCTCGATCGATTCTCCGAGGGTTTGACGATCCGAGCACGTCCCGCCGGGCCGCCCGAGATCGCCTGGAAGTGGGCCCGTCGACGGCCCTCCGTGGCCTTGCTCTCCGCGGCGACTGTCCTCGTCACGATGCTGAGCTTCATCCTGGTCTTCTGGCAATGGCAGGCCGAGGTCTCGGCCAATGAGCGGGCGCAGAGAGCTCGCCGGGACGCCGTCCGCGAGCAGGCCGAGCTCGCTTTGAGCCAGGGAATGACGCTCTGCGACCGTGGGGAGGTCGGCCATGGCCTCCTTTGGCTCTCCCGGAGCCTGGAACTCTCCAACGAAGGGGGAACCCGGGATCTCGACCGGGCCATCCGGATCAACCTGGCCGACTGGGGCGCCCAGGTCAGCCGCCCTCGCCTCAGCGGCCGACTCCTGTCGCCAATCCTCGACCTCGCCTTCAGCCGCGACGGGAAGACGCTCGCCTCGGTCGGGAAAGGTCGGAACATCGGTTTATGGGACCTCGCCTCGAAGTCGGAGGAGGTCAGGACGCTAGCCCTGGCCGACCTGAGCGAGAACCAGTGGGTTGAGCGTGTCGCCTTCAGCCCTCGCGACCCCGGGTTGATGGTCACGGTCGACGCTGAGGGACGCGCGAATTTCTGGGATGTGGCCGGTGGCCGTCTCAATGGGCCCCCCCTACTCCACCCCCCGTCTCATGGGATCTGGGGACTCGCCTTGCACCCCGACGGTCGGCGACTGGTCACCTGCTGCGACGACGGGATGGCGCGATGGTGGGACCTGGTCACACGGGCTCAGATCGGGGAACCGCTTCGCCATAGCGACCGAGTCGGCTACTATTCCCTGGCGCTCAGCCCTGACGGTGGGCGCCTCGTCACCGGCGGGCGCGACCACCGCGCCGTACTCTGGGATGTCAGGTCGGGAAAGCCGATCGGCCAGCCCCTGATGCATACGTCGCCGGTCCATCTGCTCGCGTTCTGCGGGGATGGCCGGAGGGTGATCACGGGGACTCGCGACGGCAAGCTCCACGTCTGGGACCCCGACACCTCCCGGGTCGTCGAACTGCCCCCCCAGGGGAGCAGCATCAGTGCCTTGGCGGTCTCGTCCGACGGGAGGACCTTCGCGACGGGGACCGCGAACGGGGTCGTCCGACTCTGGGACTCGACGATGCTCGGCCAGGTCGGTCAGACCTCCAAGCTCGTCACGGCAGTGACCGGCCTGGCCTTCCACCCCGACGGCCGGAGCCTGGCCATCGGTCAAGATGACGGCGTGATCCGCCTCTGGGATGTGCCCGAGCCCAAGGCGATCGGCACACTCAAGTCCCTGAACGTACCCGTGAGGAGCGTCGCCTTCGACCGAGAGGGCACTCGACTCCTGGTCGGCAGTTCGAAAGGGGCGCAGTGGTGGAGCCTCTCGGACGACCAGACGCGCGGTCCTCGGATGCACTCCGACCGCTATGAGCCCAGCGGGATGGCGTTCAGCGAAGCCGAGCAGCGACCCTTCGAGATCGTCGACCTCGTCGAATCGATCGTCGTCAGCCCCGACGGTCGGACCCTGGCCACGGCCCGTTGGGGGGGCGACGAGGCCCACGTCCGAGGCAGGCTCGAAATCTGGGACGCCGACACCGGGGAACGCCTCCACGTCTCGTCTGAGCAGCCGGCGCCACTCCTGGGAGTCGCCTACAGCCCCGACTCCCGGCGCGTGATCACCTGGAGTGGCACGGCCGGAAGCACCCTGCTGTGGGAACCGGCCGACTTGCAGCATCCCAGGCCGATTTTGCGGGGACTGGATAAACCCATCCAGCAGGCCGTCTTCAGCCCCGATGGCAAGACAATCCTGGTGGCCGGGCGGGAAGTGACCGCGAGACTATGGGACGTCGCCGGCGACCGCGAACTCATTCCCGCCAACAGGCCGCAGCATGGCTATCCCGTGACGGCCGTCGCGTTCGACCCGAGCGGAACACAGATGGCGACCGGGTGCCTTGACGGGAGCGTCCGTCTCTGGAAACTCCCCGAAGTGACGCTCGTCCACGACGTCCGGGGAAATGCAGGCGAGGTCGTCGCCGCGACGTTCAGCCCCGATTCGCGAATCCTGCTGACGGCCAGCCACGACGGTACCGCACGATTCTGGGACGTGGCCTCCGGCAAACAGCTAGGACCCTCGCTCCGACACACTGACGCCGTCTTGGCCGTCGCCTACCATCCGGACGGCCGGAGCGTCGCGACCGGCACCAAGGACGGGAAGACCCAACGTTGGCACGTCCCCCTCGCCCCCGAACCCGGCGACACGAACCAGATCCGCCAGAAGGTCGAGATGCTGAGCGGCCTGGGCCTGGATAGTCAGGGGACGGTCCATACGCTTTATGCCAACACGCTCAAATAGCGTCACGCTTCCGAGCTATCAGGGCGTACGATTCTGGAGTCGTATTACCAACTCAGGATCGGGGACCGTCGATCTTTCGGCTTCTCCGTCCAATTCGGCGAAGAGGTCGGCGAGTGTCTACGGAGTCGTTGACGGATTTCCAAGAAGTGACATCTTCATGTCCTCAGGTGACACGGGATCCTTGCAATGACCTTGGGAACGACGGCCTCGACGACCGGGTCTCAGGCCCAAACGGAGCGGTCGAGAGATCGATAGCCGACCGCCTCGGCGATGTGCTGGGGAAGGATGGCGTCGGATCCTTCGAGGTCGGCCATGGTCCGGGCGACACGGAGGACCTTGTCGTGGGCGCGGGCCGAGAGTCCGAGCTCTTCCATGGCCCCTTTGAGGAGGCTGAGGGCCTCGGGACGGAGCGGGCAAAACTTACGGACCTGCCGCGGGGTCATGCGGCCATTGACGCCGGGCCCTTTGGGGCCGAACCGCTCGGCCTGGCGGGCGCGTGCCTTGAGGACCTGGGCGAGGAAATCGGCCGAAGTCGGACCCGGGGGTGCTTCGGCGAGCTGGGTGAACGGGACGGCGGGAACTTCGACGTGGAGGTCGATCCGGTCGAGCAGCGGCCCGGAGATCTTCCCGAGGTACTTCTCGACCTGAGGCGGGGTACAACCGCACGCCCGTCGAGGGTCGCCACGATACCCGCACGGGCACGGATTCATGGCGGCGACGAGGACGAAGTCGGCGGGAAAAGTCGTACTCCGCAGCGCACGACTGATGGTGACGTGCCCCTCCTCCAGCGGCTGCCGCAGGACCTCCAGCGTCTTTCGGTTGAACTCCGGCAGCTCGTCCAGGAACAAAATGCCCTTATGTGCCAGGCTGATCTCGCCGGGTTGTGGGATGCTGCCGCCGCCGACGAGGCCTGCGTCGCTGACGGAGTGGTGGGGCGATCGGAACGGCCGCGCGGCCATGAGCGGCTCACCGGCGCGGAGCAGGCCCATGGCGCTGTAGATCCGCGTGGTCTCGAGACTTTCCGAGGGGGTCAAGGCGGGCATGATCGTGCCGAGCCGCTTGGCCAGGAGGGTCTTCCCGGTCCCGGGCGGCCCGATCATGATGACGTTATGGCCCCCGGCGGCGGAGATGACGAGCGCACGCTTGGCGTAGTCCTGTCCCTTGACGTCGACGAAGTCTTCCTCGACGCGTGCGAGCTTGAGGAAGACCTCGTCGAGGTTGACGTCCCTGGGCTCGAGGTCGAGCTGTCCGGCGAGGAATCCGACGGCCTGGGCGAGGCTGCCGATGGGATACACGGGGATATCGTCGACGACGGCAGCTTCGGAGGCGTTGGCCTCGGGCACAAGGAGTCCCTCGCGTCCCTCGGCGGCGGCGGCGAGGGCCATGGCGAGGACCCCCTTGATTGGGCGAGTCTCCCCCGTGAGGGCGAGTTCGCCGACGACCGCATAGCGTCCCTGCCGTTCCTGGGCCATCTGCCCGCTGCCGATGAGCATGCCGAGTGCGATCGGCAGATCGAACCCCCCCGCATCTTTCTTCAGATCGGCGGGAGCCAGGTTGATGACAACCCTGTCGCTGGGGCGTCGATAACCTGAGTTGACCAGGGCCCTCTCGACGCGATGAGTGCTCTCGCGGACGGCGGCCTCGGCGAGGCCGACGAGTACGGTCTTGGGCATGGAGGCGAAGGAGACGTCGACCTCGACCTCGACGGGGACGGCATCGATACCAACCAGTGTATAAGAGGAGAGCTTCGCGAGCATGAGAGACCTCGATGCGCGGTCCCGACCAGGCGGCGTTGGCGTGCGGGGCCGCGTGGCCCCGAGATACTCGACAAGAGTTTAGCAGTTCGGCCGCGCGTGTCCATCGGGTGTAACGTCTTTTTTCGGAGACCTGACCGAGTTCGTGCGAGAAGGACTTGCCTCGTACGTCGACATCCTGGTGGTTGACCTCTCAGAATCCCGACGAACCGTCGTCGGATCGGCGTTGAGGATCGTTCCGACACCTCCAAGCCCGGACAAGGCCCTAGATTACGATCCGCCTGATTCGCCCGGCTCAAATCTCTGCGAATCGGATCGAAGGCTGAGGGGCCTCCGGTGCCAGGAAATGAAGGAGAGATTCGCCTTCCGCGATCAACTCGGCTTTCGACGCTTCAGACAGTGGGACGAACGGAGTCAGCGTGAGGTTCGTCTCGCGTTTGGAGCGGGTCGAGGTCCAGGTCCCGGCGACGAAGCCGTCGACTAGGAACGTCGGCAGGACGAGGAGGTTGCGGGTGACGACCCTCGGGCGGTGTTCCTCGGCGATGATCCGGGAGCGCTCGGCGTGGCCGAGGATCAGATTGTCGAAGGCCGGGAGGAATCGCACGGGTGCCGGGGTCTCCTCCGGAGGTCGAGGGGCGTCCGGAAGGTCGAATAGATCCCTTCGGCCGTCTCGGAAAACTCGGAGTTGCGGCCTGAGACCCTCGAGGACATCTCGAAGGCCAGCGAGTCCCGACCATGTCTGGACGTCGGTTGCCGAGGCGGGACCGAAGGCTGCGAGATAGCGCAACACGAGTGGTTCGGGCGACGGATCCGTCGCCAAGGGGCGTCCGATCCAGTCTTCGGCGTCGACGAACGACGGGTCGGCACGGTATCCCCAGGCCGAGTCGTCGGGGACGACGACCAGCGGGAGGTGGGTCCGCACGGCGAATCCCAACGCCCGCTCGTCGGCGTCTGGCAGGGTCTCGAGCAGGGCGGAACGGAGGTCCGAGAAGGTTCTTGGTCGCTCACGGTAGAGCCGGCGGGCGGTGTCCACCAGCGCCGAGAGGTCCAGGCCCTCAGCCCGCCCCCGGAGAATCGAGTTCATGCCTGCGCTCAGCCCTGGTTGGAGCGGCCCACGGAATTCGAGGTAATCCCCCGCCGTCATGAGGTGCAACGTACCGCGCATGGTCGTCGCACGGACGATTTGCCGGTCTCGAATCGGTCTCAGCAACGCGTCGCTGGTAAACCCGACAAGCCTCGTCCAGAGTCCGACATGCGGCGGCTCCGCTTGTTGTGCCTGGAGGCCGACGAGGTGCGCCGTCGCCTCCACGACACCTGCCGTTGACCTCGCGAGTAAAAACTGGCGGGCGAGCAAGGCGCGATTCAACGCGTTCCGGGAGATCGGCTCGGGTTTCATGACCGGAGCATCTGGAATTGATGGTCGGAGAGCAACACGAGTTTCGATGCACGCCTCCGAGCCCACACGGAGCGGTCGGAATAAGACGCCCGCGTCGAGAACTCTGGTAGGCGATGTTCCCTCTCGACTCAACTCCTTCGACACCGCTCCATGAATTCCAGAGGCCAAGAGTCACCAAGGCGATCCGTTCCCGTAAGATCCTTCCAACCCCGAAACGTCTGATCTCACCGAGGCCAGCGAGCCCATTTGGGCGTGCTCGACGCTTCTGCGCAAATGACGAACGAACTCGCACACAACCGAGGCGAAGCTGCCCGGGAAATCAGCTTCGGTCCTTCGAGACGCGTCTCGTCGTTGTCAAATGTGGGCCCGGAATTGACTCGGACAATTCAGCGTAACACTTTGGTTTCAAAGAAGATAAGGCTAAAAAAACTGGCTCGAGGAAAGGGCAGTTTCGGTCCCATTGACGCCTTGGCGAGCGAATTGCTAATGTGTGAGGGCGTCTCCAGGGAAATCTCTCCGCCAAATTAGGGAGTTGCCGGTTGCTTAAGTGGTCGAATTTTTTTTCGGAGTGTTCCATGTCGGCCGTTGATGACCGAGCCTCGGCCATCGAGACTTTGCATCGGATGACGATGCGACTGGCAGATCTGAGCCTGACCGCCACCGAGGCGCAGTCTCTCCGCGCGACCATCCACCGCCTGCTGGACGAAATCAGCCAGCAGGTCACCCCGGAACGGATGGTCTCCCCACACCTCTCCCAGTCCGGCTCCTGATTGCTCCTACTCTGATGACTCTCGCGCCGATCTCGTTCGAATGCATGAGTATTGTGGGATCGGTCCGTGCACGGGGACGTCGCCCGGATCGGGTTGTCGATGACTTTCGAGGTCTCGCGGCATGGCCTGAGGTCGCAGTCGAGGAGTTTCACCGGAACTTCTCAGCGACTCCATTCGGCTTCCATGCGGTGACCCTATGATTGCTCTCGAACCCGCCGGTGCCCTGACCCGCACCGATCTCGCCCGGCTCCCCACCCTCACGCACTAAGATCATTCGAGGGTGGGGGCCGGGGCACGTCTCATCGGGACGCGCCTCGGCCCGTCTCAGTGTTTCCGTTCACCTCTCACTCATGGTGATATGGTCACGCACGCTCGTCGGTCTTCGACACGTCGGGGACATCGACGCCCAGCGCGGTCGCGAGGTCGATCTGATGCTCCTGCTCATCCATCAGAATCTCGCGGATGTGCTCGGCCATCGCGTACTCGCCGAGCGCCTCGCACTGCTTGATTCGCTCGCGGTAGTTGCGGATCGTTTCGTTCTCATTTTCGAGGTCGAAGCGGAGCATGTCCTCGGCCTTGTCCGAGGTCTTGACCGGCTTGGCGGTCACGCTCGGCGAGCCGCCGAGGTAGTCGATCTGCTTGGCGATGGTCAAGGCGTGGCTCAATTCCTCGGCCGCGTGCGTCTCTAGCTCCTTGGCAATGCTCATGTACTGAGCCCCCTTCAGGACCTGCGAGTAGACGACATAGGCGATGATCGCCTGGTACTCGCGCGAGAGATCCTCGTTCAGGAGGCCGATGAGCTTCTCTCGATTGACCTTCTCGTTTCCGGTTGCATCCGCCATCGATCGATCTCCCTGTCCGATGTTCAAGCGGCGATCGGTTATCGGTCAGCGGTCTTGGGCCCGCCAAGGGGGGCTCGCGATCGTTAACGCGCGCAATCACCGCCGAGGTCATGTCAAATCTCAGGGGGGATGCATAAAGGATGCCGATCGAGGCGGCTCGTTACAAGGACGAACAAGCCCGCCCCTCCGTGCGGAGGGGCGGGCGTCGAACTCTTTGAAATGAAGAAGTCAGAAGCGCGGAGGGGACGCCCGACTGCGGTACGCGAGCCTGATCGCGGCGGCGGCCGTCGGTCGACTGGCCGGGAACGCTGCGGATTAGGACCAGGCCCTACGCTCTTGGTTCGATCTTGCCGCGACGAATCGAAGCGTCATGCAATGTGTTCGTTAGACGAAGGATTTCGACATTAATCCGTCACCACCAGCGTCCCGGATAGCCCCAGGCACGACCGCCATAGACGTACGGCCTCACCGGGTAGTAGGGGGCGAACCCCGGGGCGACGTAGGCCGAGTTGTAGCCGGAGGGGTAGCGGTATCCCCAAGCCCGGTTCGGGTAGGCGTACCCTCGGTAACCGTAGCCAGGCCCGTATCCACGGTAGGCGTAACCGGGATGATAACCGCCGTGGTAATAGCCACCACGTCCCCAACCCGCGAAGGCCGATGAAGGCGGGATCGCCAGGAAGGCCAGGGCGATCACCGAAGCCGCAGCCGCTCGCTTTAGACCCGCAGTTGTCCGAAACATTGGGACCTCCTTCGCGAGGCGAACGACCGATGGGTTGGTCGCCGACTCGCCCTCTTCCCGGGACCCGCCGAGTGTCGGGACGGCCCGCGTGGGTCGTATCCCCTCCGACGATATTTCTACGAGTCCTGTGGCCCCACAGGTCGAAAGATGTCGGAATTTTTCTCCCTGCGAGTCGGCCCGATTCCGACCGACCTGATCGTGCTCGGCGACCCGGGGACGAGAATGAGTTTCGGTGTCACCTCGATGGAGTGATCAAGATCCCTGGGGGCGACTCACTACGCGACTCCCTCTCGCTTAAAATGATTATTTGATCGAGTGTGGAATCGACAATGTTCTTCCTCGGGCGTCCTAAGTATGAGCTTGGCTCTCAGGGGGTAGGTCCGTCGCCCGAATCTCGAACCCCTCGACGAATTTATTCGGCCTCGAGTCATTGAGTGAGCGGCCGAGGGTCCTCTCGACGCCGGGTCCATGGGCACGGACGGGATTGATCTCATTGGGGATGCAATCGATCCGATCCGTTCTGTCGGCACGCACAGAACGGACTGTAGAGAATCTTGCAGAAAGTTTGTTGACTAAACCTTATTAACCCGATAATGTTTATCGAGAAGACGCTGAGCCGCGTGGGATTTGGCCCCGACCGGAGTTTGAGCCGCAATGTTTGTTCATCGATTCTTGGGAGAAGGAGCGATCGAATCCTACCCTCGGCCCGCGGGCCCGTCGTACTCGGGAACCGGGTTTGTGGTCTGTCCGATGCCCCTCCAAATCGCGATCGGGCGGGCGGATGCCCAGGTGGCTGAGGTGTATCAGTTGGCCTACGAGCGTGCCAAGGCGTGTGTGGCACCCCCCTGGCACGAGCGTTCCTTCACGGCGAGTTGGAATTAATCGGCAAAGACTGCCGGAGCGGGCTCGGCCGGAACTCCGGCCGAGTCGTCGGGGATAGACTCGGATGAAGATCTCCGCCAAGGCCGAGTACGCGTGTTTGGCGCTGATTACCCTGGCCGGGCGATCGCAGGAGGCCGCGCCCCTCCGTGTCCGGGAGATTGCCGAGGGGCATTCCATCCCCGAGCGATATCTCGTCCAGATCCTGATTCAGCTCAAAGGGGCGGGGCTGGTCCTCAGCACTCGAGGAGCCTCGGGCGGGTATCGCCTCGCCCGCGGTGCGGATCAGATCTCGCTCGGTGAAGTCCTTTCCGCGATCGACGGTCCCGGGGAACCGTTTCGAGAATCCAGCAATCCTGCCGGGCGTGTGCTGGCGTCGGTCTGGGAAAATCTCCGATCGGCCGAGCGTGCGATCCTCGATCAGACCTCCATCGCTCAACTCCTCAGCCGCACACTGCCGCAAGACTGGGTCATATGAGAGCTTCGGACGTGGAGCCCTCGCGGTAGGCCTCCTTCGCTCCTTCAGCCCTTTCGCAACGACCCGCTCCACTCTCTGATTTCTAACACGCGGCTTCTTCGCACGACCAACTCTCGGCTTCCTGGCTGGTCCGGATACAATGAGCTTGTCTTCTCGGACGAAGTGATTTGGTCAAGCCAGGCGAGAGTGCATGTCGCAAGTCCCCGGTTGTCCCGTCAGCCCACTCATCCCGCGATTCGATCCTCATCCTTGGATCCGCGGAGGACACGCCCAGACGATCGTTAGCCGCTACCTTCCCGGTCGGAAGATCGATCTCCCATCGACCATTCATGAGGTCGAGATCGACGAGGAGAATCGCCTCGTCGTGCTTGAGTCCGTCCCGGAAGACTGGCGACCGGGAAGGCCCGTTGCGATCCTCGTGCATGGACTCGCGGGTAATGCCGATGCGCCCTACGTCATACGGCAGTCGACCCGGCTGTTCGCGTTGGGAATCCGAATCGTTCGGATGAACCTCCGTGGTGCCGGACTTGGTTTCGGTCGCGCGCGGAGCTTCTATCACGCGGGACAGACCGAAGATCTCCGTCGAGTCTCCGACTGGCTCACCCAACGGGTGCCCGGTTCCCCGCTCGCGTTGCTAGGGTTCTCGCTCGGGGCAAATCTCGTCTTGAAGCTGGCGTCTGAGGCGACGACAGTTCCACTGGATGGGCTCGACTGTGTCCTCGCCGCGAACCCTCCGCTCGACCTGATGGCCTGCTGCCGGCACCTCCAGCGCCGTCAAAATCGAATCTACGACCGGAACTTCGTGCGACTTCTGCACGCCGAGGTCGGCCGGTTGCACGGCGCCTTCCCCGACCTCGGGGAAATCGATCTGTCACGTGCGGGCACGCTCTACGACTTCGATGACATCTACACGGCGCCTCGGAACGGATTCGAGGGCGCCGATGACTACTACGAGAAGAGTAGTTCTGGTCCGCACCTGTCTCGAATTCAAATCCCCGGCTTGGTCGTCCACGCGGAGGACGACCCTTTCATTCCCGTGGAACCATTCCGTCTTGCCAAGTTTCCTGAGGGTTTGGCATTAGAATTGATCCCTAACGGTGGTCACCTCGGCTATTTCAGCCGTAATCGCTGGGATGGGGATCGCCGTTGGCTCGAGGCGCGCCTGGCCACTTGGCTGGCGACGCATTGGGGGGTCGGCTAAACAAGCCGACCTGGCGGTCCGCTCTGAGACCTGGCCGAGGCCAGAAACCACCAGGGAGGCAAGATCCACCATGCCTGACCCGCTGTTTAACAAATATCGAGCGGCGATCGAGGTCCTCCACCGAGGGCGAGAGTCTCTGGTCAACGACCTGGCCGAGGAGATCATCGATCAGGGCGATGAGCTCATCGAGGGGGGATACATCTTCAATGAGTTCTTAGAGACCCAGGGGACTCGGCTCCACTTCCTCTGCCTGCTGGTCAATCAGCTCGAGGTCTCGGCGGAGAACCTCGACGAAACGCTCACGGCACCCCCGCCCAAGCCGGCCGTGAAGCGTCGACCCAGGACGAAGAAGCTCCCTCGGCAAACCTCCAAGGAGGGCACTACCGAGGAAGCCTGAGCGATGCAACGTTCCGTTTGCCGTGATTGTGCCGGTGGCTCGTTACGCGGGCGTCGTGAGCCGCTCGCGACTGCCGATTGGCAAGGATTCCCAAACCCGCCCGCCGTCGCTCCGGGTCGGTTCGCTCGGCGGATTCGGCGTGTTCCGGAGACCCGGCCTGGCCGTGAGGACGGGCTGGGGTCGGAACGCCGCCAGAAAGAAGCCGAGCAAGCTCAAATTGATGAGGCAAGGGACGAGGAAGATCTGGGCCGAACCGTTCCCGAACCTGCTCGAAAGCTCACCCGCCATCACGCTTCCCAAAAGCGATCCCAGCCCTGATGTCAGGACCATGAGGATCGCCTGGGCGCCGGCGCGTCGGTGTTCCGGGGCGCGGCTGTCGATGAAGACTTGCCCGCCGACGACGACACAGGCCACTCCGATACCGTGCAGGGGAATGCCCACAAGTGTGACCCAGAGCGGCGGGTCGAAGACCAGGGTGGCGTAGCGCAGGCCCCAGGTGATGATGCCCAACGCCAGCGTCCCTTTGTAGTTAAACCGACCGAACATCCACGGTAGGGCAGCCAGGCAGGCGACTTCGGAAACCTGACCGAGGGTCATCGCCGTCGGGATCCAGGCGCGGGTCATTCCCCGGGCCTCGAGATAGGTGGGCAGGACCTGGTAGACGAACGGGGTCGTGAGGCAAACGCCGAAGGATGTCGCGAGGAAGATCGCGATGTCTCGTCGGGCGATGAGTGCCAGGGCATCCCGAAGCACCGTGCCTCGTCCCTTGTCGGTCGCAAGCGGTGGGGTATGGGGCAAGACCAAGCTGTAAGCCGCGAGTCCCACCGAGAGGACGGCTGCGACGGCGAACGCCTCATAAGTCCCCTGCCCCGCGGCGGAAGTCCCGCAGGCGGCCATGACGAGCGAGACCACCCAGCCGATCGTCATCCAGCCCATCGTCCCCCAGAGCCGCACGCCGCTGAATTCCTCGAGTGGCCGGGCCAGGTGCCGAAGCGCGATCGCGTTACTCATCCCCGTCGCAGGGGCCGTGAGGAGCCAATAGGCCAGGAAGAGTCCGAACAAGGCGGCCGGCTCCGTCGTGACGCCCGAGGCGAAGACGAGGAGGAACACCGTGCCCAGGGCATACACCAGGGTTAAGAACCGCTGGGCCGGCATCAGTCGATCGAGGAGCTGCCCGATGCCCAAGGGCATCGCGAACGAGCCGAAGGCGAGGGTGGCAAAGATCCAACCGCGACCCCTGCCGTCGATCCCGAGATCTCTCAAATGCACGGCTAGAAGAGGCCAGAAGGCCCCTTGAACTCCATAAACGAGCGCCATCATCGCCGATAGGCGCCACTTCTTTCGCGCGTACATCCCGTCCCTCTCGTGTCTCGTCGTACTCCCTGATCGATTGTATCGACATCAGGAAGGCCACTGTCGAGCTGCCGGGACTCGAGGGATTTGGGATCACGTGCTTTTTGGCCGCGGAGTCGAGTTCCTGCACTCGAAAAAGTCGCGGCGCACGACACTCGGGATACGCGAATCCTTGCGTGGGTTTGTCATTCTTACAAACAACTGAAGACACTCGGCACTCGTTTGTAGGTTGGCGGACTTCCTTTCCGAACTCCTCTTTCCTTGGTCAAGGACGGTCGTCGAGGCCGCGTTCAGCCCGCCGACTCGCGAACCTCACCGATATCCTTCGACTCACCCGCTCGGAGCCGGATCACGTCGCCTACCGAGGCGTCGGGCGACTTGGCTTTAGCGATCCTAAGGCGATAATCGACGCCCGGCACGAAGCCTTCGAGCACGAACCGGCCTTGAGGATCGGTCGTGGCGTCTCTCGGGAAGTCGACGCGTTCCACCCGGACATCGGTCCACAATCCGTGGCACGACAAGGCAACCCCCGCACTCGGGCGGCCATCCCGGCCGATGAGGGTCCCCTTCACAGTCCCCCAAGGTCGGAGCCGAACCGTCAGAGGACCACGCTCGTTGTCCCTAACGGCGAGGGTACCGACAAGTCGGCGGGCTTCGTGATGGAAGGGTATGGCCCGAATATGGCGCGTGGTCAGTCCTCTGAGCAGGAAGGCTGACCGCTCACGGGCCTGCCACCATCCCTCCCGGTAGTATTCCACGTTCGACATGCCACCGACGGATGCGCCGGAGAGCGAGAGGCCCTCAGGGTCGAGGACACGGACCTCCGGCGTCCGGCCGGGCGTGAGAACGAGCGTGTCAGTGTTCGAGTCAACGCCGACTTTGGGATTGATCAGGGTGAACGCGTGACATCGATTGGCCCGCATCCCCCCGACGACTCGCGGGAAGGGCGTCGTCGCCCGTTTGGGGCCGTCCTCGACAAGGTCGGCCGTCACGAAGCGATCTCCGAATGCCCGTACGCCGACCACGCCGGGGCCGGAACGGGCGACGACCGAGAATCGTCCATCGGGACCGATTTGGCGAGGGGGAGCGGTCTGCCGGCTCGAAGTGTCACCGTTGTTCTCATTTTGAAGCGTCGGTGCATACTCGACGAGACCCACCACGGGTCTTCCCGTCGTCCCGTCGAGGGCTTGTCCTCGGACAAGGACTCCATGCTTGAGGCTGATGTCGACTGCGGTCTTCCCTTGGCTCGGCCGATTGGAGAACGAACGCGAGGCCGAGTGATAGGGAAGGTCGTCCCCCGGGTCGGCACGAAGTGTCACCGGATCTTGCGCGGGAAGCCCCGCGAGGCGATAATGGCCGCTCGCGTCCGTGGTGGCCCTCATAAACGCTCCGGGCCAGTCGAACCAGGGATGCCCCAGCTTCGGGAACGCATTCCGGTCCTCGACGTCGGCGCGAATCACGACCCCGGTCAAGGATTGGCCCGAATCAATGTCGCGGACGACCCCTTCGACGACGCATGTGGGGGCCGCGGCGAATCGGAACCCCGACGAATGGACGCGATGCGGATACGTCAACCCGTTCCCGGATCCGGCCGATCGTGGCAATGGAAAACTGACTCCGCTCCCGGGTCGGGTCATCACGTTCAACAACTGCGTTTCGATCGTCGGTCCTTCGATCACGAGTGAGACCAGACGCTCACGACCGAGGCCCGACAGGCGAAATCGGCCCTCCGAATCCGTCGACGTTGGTGGGATGAGGCGACAAACGCTTGGAGGTAACGTGGATTTGAACCCTTCGAAGGCGCGAAAGCCCGAGGGTCTTCCCGCAAGCTCTTCGAGCCAATGGGTCAAATCGCCATCGGGCCGGGCGTCGATCTGGAGCACATGTACCCGGACACCGGCGATCGCGCGGCCCTCGAGGTCCACGATTTGACCGAGGATCGGGACGTCGTTGCTGGGGAACCTGAGTTCGATACCAACGGGGCCCGTCATGTCCCACGTGTCATTCCAGGCGATCCCTTCCCCGGGGACGATGACCGAGACCAGTGGCCCGACATCTCGGCCGCGTTCCGTGGTCGATCGGACAAGCTCGCTCGGGTCGATCGCGAACCTAAACCGACCCTCCCGGTCGCTCAAGGCCCGGACCTTCGGTGCCTCAAGGTCCGTGGCTCGCAGATTCTCGAGGGTGACGGCCGCTCCGGATAGGGGCTTGCCCTGGGCGTCGAGAACTCGTCCCGAGACCGACAGAGTCTCATTCCTGTTCCCAAAGTCTGCCCTGGGAGCGACTGTCGGCTCGGGATGGAGGGTTGACGGTGCATGGGACTTGGCCCCCTCCCGATTCGACCCCCAAGCGACGATGGAGCCCATGGCCAAGGCGGCCAGGCTCGTCGTCACCGCGAGGCCTCGATGAGACTTGGGATTCGGGTTGCTGAGGATCATCGCGTTCCATCCTCTCGAACCGGGGGTCTTCTCTCGCGAAGGCCGACACGATTGGAAATCAATTTATGAATACGTCGAGATTCTTATTCGCTTTGGTCTGGGCCCTCTGGGCCGCACGACGACTGTCGACGCTCATCCTGGCGCGTTCTCCAGGACCCTTGCGTGACCAGTCACGCCGCTTCGTCGGCCCGAACCGACGGGGCTTGCGTCCTTTTGGTTCTCAACGCGCCTCGACCCAGGTTTGGGCAGTGCAAGGAGTGCGGTCGGGGAGGCCGCTCGAGTGGATTGGAATTGCGGGGGATCAGGGACGACTTGGCGTCCGAATGAACTCGCCGAGGTCGTCGGACTCGAGGACTTCTCCCCCGTTGCGTGTGATGAGTCGGCGCAGACTCTCCTCGTCCAGGGGCCTCCGGAAGAAGTGCTGAGCCCCGTCGGCCGTGACGGCCGTGAAGCCCTCCTTGGTCGAGTGGCCGAGCGCAGGCACGGGCTTGTCGGGGGAGTATTCGATGTCTTCGGGCTTGGTCCAGGGGACGGACTTCGCTGCTTCCACGACCATCAGGGTGTTGACGGTCCCGTCCGAGATCTGTTGGATCGAAATCGGTCCGGAACCTTCGAAAAAGGCTCCTGGACCTTTGAAGCTTTGATAATAGGTTGCGTAGTCTTTCGTCGACGAGACGCCAACCGGGGCGTAGAACGAAGGCATCTCTGGGAGCAGGGCCTTATTATGGGGGCTGTCCCAGGGTTCGTCACGGTGGAATTTCTGGTAGAGCGCTTTCTTGCCGAGGAAGGGGAGGATCGCCACCCGCCAACTTATAAGTGGTGTCCCATCCTTGGCGTAGATCGCCGAGGCCGGGAAGCGCGATTGGTCGTCGACGGCCAAGTGGAGCCCCTTGGCGATCCCTAGCAGGTTGGATGCGTTTCGGATGATCAACTCGGCCTCGCGAGCTCCGTCGGGGGCGGCATCGCCATCCTCTGTTGCGGTCAGCTGAGGCTTCGAGTCGGCCTGCTTGGGGGTGGCCTCCTCGGATTTCGCCAAGGGCTTCGGAGAGGCTTCTTGCCGGGCGAAGACCACGATCCCAGTCGCGGCGACTCCGGCCGACAGGGCCGCCGTCGAGATCCACAGGATTTTTGCCAAACGCATGGGGTGAAACGCTCCTTGATAGAGGGCCAAAACAGCCGGGGAGACTGCACCCGCGGCCATCCCCGAGGCGATCAACATTGAGGACTTGACGGTCCTGTTCAGAAGGGCCGCCGGCATCGCGGTCGCCTCCCCTGCAGACAAGAGCGCGACCATGGCCCCCGACGGTAAGACAAGGCCTCGTCGGCTCAGACGACCTCGGAGACGTTCGCGGGCCCGGGAAAGCCAAGAGCTCACCGTCCCTTCGGAACGTCCCAGACGTCTCGCGGCCTCCTGGTGGGTATGGCCCTGGAGGTCGCAGAGGACGATGGCCACGCGGTATTTCTCCGGGAGGCGGCCGATCTCCTCGTGGAGCACCTCGATCTCGTCGCGAAGCGTCGACGAAGGGTCGTTCCCTCCGGAGTTCTCCTCGGGCCTCGTCCCGGACATGAGCGCCTCCGACTCGCGACGCTGTCGCCGCGACCGCTCCGACTTCCCCTGCAATGAGACTCGGTATGCAACCCGATAGAGCCAGTGGCCCAGGAGCTTCGGTTCGCGCAAAGTCCCGGCCTTGCGGGCCAGTACGAGGAACGTGGCCTGGAACGCATCATCGGCGTCGTGGCAATTCCCGAGGAGCGCCCGGCAGACCTTGAGGACCATCGGGCCGTGACGCTCAACGAGCGCCGAAAATGCCGACTCGGACTTCCCGTCACGACGGGAGCAGAATCGTTCGAGCAAATCCCCATCGGCCAGGCCGGAAACTACCTCGCCGTCGAGGAGCCTTTGGAGTTGATCGACGACTTCGGATCTCCCTCGAGCCATGCCACGTCCTTTCGAAACGGTGTCGCTTTACCCTAAGACTCAGGGCTCAGGGAGCGTTCCTTGCAAAAATCTCGGAATTCTTCGGACGACAGGCCGGCGTGGCGACGTCCCCTCCGCCGGAACGAGGGAGATCGCACCGGCTAAGGGCTTCGGCTCGTCCCGAGATGTCTCAACTCGTGATGCAAGGATCGCATCAAGGGAGCGCTTGTCCCGACCGCCTGGAATGCGCGGTTACGGCTCCTGTCGAGCAGGTCGGAGGTGCCGCGGTCGGAGCTCAGCACACTGGGTTAGGGAGAGCTTTGACGTTGCTCACGCCGCTGCTCGCGACGTTCTTGCCGACGGGCTCGACGTTCTTCGGCGGTTGGCGGAGGCGGGGCGTTCGGGTCTCGGCCCTGGATGAGTCGCTGAAGGAGCTGAGAGGCTCCCTGCACGGCGCTCCGTTCGAGGAGTGTCTTGCCGAGATCCTTGAGCGCGAGATTCAGAGCCTCGCGGTCGATCTCGGGTTTTTGGAGTGTGCCTCGGATCGGGACGCGGACCCTCGTGCCGTCGAGGACATTACCCAGCAGCGGTCGATTGCCGACCATCGCCGGGGTCAGGGGGACACTCGCGGTCAGGTTGACCTTGCGGTCGAAGTCCACCCACCCCTCGAGCTCGACGTGCGTCAACTTTCCGAGCGGGAGCGAAAATCCTTGTTGATAGACCCGGCGGTCGGCAATCGAGAGAGAAACCGGCGCGTCGAGCTTCAACGTCGGCCGATCCTCACGACCGATCAGTGCGAGGAGCTGATCGGCGAGCGGGCCGGGCGCAAACTCGACCTCCTGGAACTGGACCTGTCCTTCGACTGAAGCCGTCTCCTTCGACTCGCCGCCGAGCGGAAAGACCGCCTCCGTGAGATTCACCGAGACCCGGCCGTGCGCACGGGTCGCGCGATCGAGCACGGGAGCCACGTAAGAGAGAAATCGACGGGAGACCTCGTCGTTGATCTCGGCGTCCTTGATCATCGACGACGAACCGAGACGGAGAGATGTCCGCCCATCCTCTTCAAACTTCACTTCGGGCTCAAGCCGGAGTCGGCCACCGTTCAGAGTCGTGTCGATCGGGTCGATGCTCAAAAGGCCCTGCCGAGATCGAACGACAATGGGAGTTTTCCCCACGTGCAGGCCGTAGATATCCAGGTCGTCGAGATCGAACCCGAAGTCCCCCTCGATCGGCTCGGCCGGACCGGCCGACGAGTCGCCCGACATGGTACCCCGGAGTCGCCACTCCCGCGCCTGGCCCGAGAGGCGGGCTCGGGGTTCGACCCGTTCGGCGAGCATGGAGTTGATCACCTTCCAGTCGGGAGTCAGGCGTCCTCGAAGGTCGGCGAGGCGACGTCCGCCGAGCTCGTCAATCCGACCCGAGCCTTCGAGCGTCGCATAAGGGCTCGCGAACACGACCTCACTCACTTCCAGGCGATCGGAACCCGAGGGCCGACGCGCCGTCCAGGTCAATGAGATCGGTCCTTCCTGTCGGCCCGGATTCCCCTCCGAGGCTCCCCAGGTACTCCGGGGGAGGTCGATCTTCCCGGCGAGCGTCGTCCCGTCGTCGAGTGCCTCGACGTTGGCCCTGGCCGACCAGCGGCCCGCCAAGGCCGTTCCCCGGGATGGGCCGCCCGGCTCGAAGACGCGAGACAGTGCCGAAAGATCACCCGCAAGTGCCAGTGACGCGTCGATCTTGCCCCGTCCGATCCCCGAAATCCGCACGCCTTCCGACTCGAGTGCAATCGCTGACGCCTCCGACGCCTCTTTGGATATGGGGAGGAGCACGAGCTCGCCCGCCTTCCGATCGAAACGGCCCTGGCTTATGAGTTGGATCGCGTCCATCGGGTTCCCACCCTCGCCAGACGCGAGGCCGAGGGTGAGTCGTTCGATGGCGAGACCGTCGGGCTCCGAGTGCGCTTCGAGTCGACTCGTCGCCAACCGAGTCTGATTGCCGAGCGCGATAGAACTCTTCATATTCACGGTCAACGCCGTCGAGTCCGGCCGCATCGAAGCGGCGAGGTCGGCCGACAAGGCCCCACTCGTGACGGCCAGCGCCACGGTCGACCAGGTTTCCGGCAGTCCGGAGCTGGATGCGGTCCCTCCGGCGGTCACCGTCGCGTGGGCCGAGTCTCGGGCGAAAGGCCTGTCCGCGAGGCCGGCCACCTGGAGGTTGGCGACGTCGAACTCGAGACGTCCCTGAAAACTCCCGGCCGTTCGGCGATACGTCCCCGAGAGATCACCCTTGCCGCCCAGTTCGACCTTCCCGAACTCGACCAGGCTCTTCAGCTCGCGCTGGAGACCGCCGAGCTCGAACGTCCCCGACCAGCCGACCCCATGATCGACGTCGCCCTTGGCCTTGAGATCCAGGAACGAAGTCCGCAACGCCAGCTCCTCGACTTTAATCTCGCTGGCCCGCCGGAGGATCCGCGCCGACAGCGTGGCTGGCTCGCGGAGCGTCAACGGACGACCACCATCGTGGGCCTCCAGGTCGGAGATATGCGCCTGGACATTCCAGGCCTGTCCGTCGTCTGCGGCTCGCGACTCAATCCGGAGCTTCGCCTCGCCTCGATCGACGGAGATTCCCTCGCGGAGGTGGAGCGCTCGAGGAATCTGCCGGGCGAGGGCGGCGAGGTCGAGATTCCCTTCGATCAGGGCCAGGTCCTCGCGAGTGCCCTGCAAGGTCCCGGCGGCCTTCAGATTTCCAATCGGCGAGGTCAACTCGAGGTTGCGGACTTGCCAGGATCCCGGCCGTCCGGCGAGGTCCCACGTCGCCGCCACCCGTTCGAGTTTGAGATTATCGCCTGCCAAGGTGGGACCGCGGGCACCGAGATCGTCGATGTCGGCACGGCCATCGAGGTTCCACTCGCCGTTTCGGCGCTTCGCCGAGATCCGCCCACCGAATCGCCCCGAGGTCTCGAGTCCGGGACCCGAGACCGTCCAAGGCCAGCGCATGCCCCGCAACTGAACCGTGAGGTCGGCCGGCCGACCCGCGGTTCCCTTCCAGCGGTTGTAGTCGCCCCGGAGCTCGAGGGTTGACGTGGGGATCCCAGGCTTCTCAAGCCGGATGTCCCACGTGATCGGAGAGGGGGATGATTGAATCTCGACGGCGAGGTCGGCTTGCTCGGCCGTTACCGGAGTCGTTTGGCTCGAGTCGCGATATCGAAGTCGTCCCTGGCGGACGAGGATTCGCAAGCTCGTTTCCCGGTTCAGCCCAAGGAGGGGTTTGATCGTCTCGTACAGGTCAACCGTGCCGTCCGCTCGACGCTCGACGTCGAGCACCGCCCGGTCGAGGGTCAGGGTCCCGTATCGGGGCCGATCGAAGAGGATCTGGCGGAGGTTCCGATCCCAGGTGGCCGTCGAGGCATCGACAACCCGGTCCCCCTGAGCGTCTCGGAGCACGAACCCAGTGAGACGTGTCGGGCCGAGCCAGGAGAACCGGATCGTCGAGAATTCGAACCCGCCGGGGGTCATCGCCCGATTGGCCCGACTGATGAGCCACTCTCGCGCGGACAGGGTACCCAGCAACCAGGGGATTGCGGCGACTCCCGCGAGGAGGACCGCAAGCAAGCCGGCGGTAATCTTCCACCAAACGCGTCGCCGTCTCGGGGGCGGGCTCGAAGTTGCCATGATGCGAGGGACCCCCTTCGGACTCGCGACCGCCGCTCCCCCGAGGTCGACGAGGAAGGTGGATCGCCTGGGTTACGATCGTTCATCTTATGCCGCCCCTCCCCTCCTCAACCAGTCCTCTACAGACCCCTCGAGATCCCGAGGGGCGTCCACGCAGCGGCCGCTCGGAGGATGTCAGCTGGCAATCCTCCCTGGAGATCAGCACGGCCAAGATGCCTCGATTCTCAGTTCTCACCACCTGCAGATCGTATACCGACGTCGAGTTGCCGACAAAACCCTCGACTCTGGTGGAAGTCGGGGTTTGCACAGACGTTGCCGATGGGCCGGAATAGTCCTTCATCGCCGCGATTAGGCGAGGAGGAATTGTTAAGAAAAGGGGCACAGCCTCGCGTTGAACATCGCTGACTTGTTCGTGAGAAGATGCCAAATCGCCAGAATGTCTATTCGTAACGAGCCGGGTCTGGCGGGTGATTAACCGCTCGAGTCGACGAACTTGACCCCGATGGCTCAATCGTGGCTTTGAGTGCTCAGTCCTGGGCATTCCGGTTCAAGTGAACGTCTCCTGCTCGTTGGCATGCCAATCGCTTACCAACGTCGACGTCTCGATATCGGAGGTCGTTCCCTGCGAAGTTGGGTCTGCGCTCATGGACCGTATGTCGTTGGCTCAAGCTCGAATCCATCAGATACCCGAGCAAGGGAAATCCCCATGTTATGTTGTGGATATCTCGCTTGGCTTCCGCGATTCCGGTGAGATTAGCGAGTGTGTGCAGGGCGATTCGAGGCAGAACTCGCGGCGGGAATCGTCTCGAGCTAGGATCCGGATTGCCACGACCTTGGTCTCCCGTGCCCGATTCTCGTGCAAGCAACGGGGCGTCGACAACATCAGCCATGTGCATGGAACCTGGATCGTTGGCCGAAGATCTCAGATTCTGTTTAATTTTTGGTTGATCCGCGAACCCAGTCTTTTTATAAAGTCCGTGAAGAGTTGGTTCCTCTCCCTGTTATCACGTCCTGAGAGGCGATTGTCGCCTTCCGGACAACCTTCCTCTCCCTCGCCTTGCGTCCTAGTTGCGTGAGACGACTGCTGCCGTTGGTACGTTTCCTTGAACCGTTCGACCGGCTGAATTGATCGTTGAACGTCGGCTTCCTTCCGTTTCCCCGCTTAGGGTCAGTGTGTTGGTCTCGTACAACATGAGCATGAGCTCTTCCCGAGGTGCGATCACCGTCGGGTTCGGCATCCCTCGATAGGGCGGCCGCGCCCGTTGGTGTGGAGAACCGTCGCGTCGGCCCCGGTCGGCGTCAGAAAAGTCATTTTGCGAATGTTCGTACGATGATCTTTTAGGGCTGTTGACTCGTCCGTTGATTGGTGACGCTCCGTCGTCGAGGTGAACCCTCGAACCGGCACCCGTACGACGGGCGCCGGGGCGATCGGAGTCCGTCCGTAGAACGTCCCGTGGTCCTCGCGACACCCCTGTTCGGTGTCGCCTCTTTCGGTCGCCTCCAACCAAGGAGTCCGTTCATGCGCCTACGCCGCGGATTCACGCTCATCGAACTGTTGGTGGTCATCGCGATCATCGCCGTCCTCATCGCCCTGCTCCTTCCCGCGGTTCAAGCCGCCCGCGAGGCAGCCCGACGCGCCCAGTGCGTCAACAACCTCAAGCAAATTGGCCTGGCGCTGCACAACTACGCCTCCACCAATGACGCGCTCCCACCGCCGAAGATCCGCTCGGGTAGCTGCACGAGCGCCTATGTCTCCGGCTCGAACACCAACGGGACGATCCTCAACACCACCGCGTTCACCATGATCTTGGGCTACGTGGAGCAGACCGCCCTCCTGAATTCCTACAACTTCTCACAGACGTCCTCGAACGACGCCTGGGGTGGCGGAAGCGGCCCCACCGGGGTTGCGGTCCTCGCAGGCTCGGCCTGGGTGAACACCACCGTCGTGGGATCGCTCGTGTCGGCATACTGGTGCCCGTCGGACCAGGTCCCGACCGTTGAGAACTACGCGACGACCTCCACCGGCCCGTACTCGCTGGAGAACGCCCGGCGCGGGAACTATGGGACCACGACTGGCCAGTATACCGAGTACAACTGCATCACCCCGACCACTCCGACCCTCCCCGCCGATCGTGCGATGTTCTTCACCGACGCATCGACGTCCTTCCGCGACGTCACCGACGGCCTGTCCAACACGGCCATGATCGGTGAGAAGGATCACATGACCATCAACTGGTGCGCCGACTTCTGGTACTTCGGGCCCTACTGGGGTTCGGGCGGGCACACCTCGACCCACCTGGTCGTTTGGCCCCCGACGTCGACCTCCGCCCCCGCGTCCGTCCCCAACGCGGCCTGGGGCAACCGCGACGGTACACAGAACTGCGAGCGATACAGCAAGGGCTCCTACGCCTGGGTCATGTCGAGCCTCCATCCCGGCGGGGTGAATCTCTGCATGGGCGACGGCAGCGTTCGATTCATCAAGAACACCATCAACCCCTATACGTGGTACTCCTTGCAGACGATCCAGTCGGGCGAGATCATCAGCGCCGACGCATTGTAACTAGGGATCGCCCGTGATGTGGTCCGCTCGGCTCGTCCCCGAGGAATTCTCGGGGACGATTTGACCGAATCCGCATTTTAAGGCGAGCTCTAGCTTTCGCGGTTGATCCCCGGGCTCTCGGCCCGACACCGTGTCGATGACAGTCGCGAGAGCCACCAGGTCCCCGACGGATTGACCTGTGCCGTCGAGGGGCCTCGGTGGCTCTCACGACTCGTCCCGGAACTCCTCAGCTCCGCAACGAGAGCGTCTCGTGTCGGACGCCTCGACCGCGCGGAGGAGCGGGCATTCCGCGAGAGTGCCCCGCGATCGAATTGGGCTAGGGAATTGACGTCGAGGAGTCAAGCATGACCACGCCATCATCGATTCGATATACCTTTTTCTGCCTCGCAGCAATCCCTCTGGGGATGATCGGCTCGGGTTGTGGTGACGGGATCACCCTGGTGCCCGCGGCCGGCACCGTGACCTTGGACGGCAAGCCGCTCGAGGGCGCGACCCTTTCGTTCGTCCCGGCCATGGGCAATTCGGTCAGCACCGCCGGCACCGATGTCACCGGGCCCGAGGGAAATTTCAGCATGACCTATAACGGAAGGGCCGGCCTCTCTCCCGGGAAATACAAGGTCATGCTCAGCAAGACCGAAGAGATCGAGTCGAAGGCGAAGAAGGTCCCGGACGTTTTCGCCAAGGCATCGTTCGAAAAGAAACTCATGGGTATGGTCAAGGAGACCATTCCTCCGCAGAAGCTCGAGAAGGAGATCGATGTTCCCGCCGGCGGCGCGAAGGATTTTGCGCTCGACTTCAAGTCGAAGGGCAAGAAGGGCTCGAAGTGATTGTGCCGATTCGTCACCGGCTCCGAACACGTTGGAGGGAGAATGGCCTCGAAGCGATTGCGGACCCTGATGCTCCTCACCCTCGGTTGCGGGTTGGCTTCATTCGGCGGATGCCGGCAGGACTCCGATCCGCCGCCACCTCCGGAGCTCAAACCCGTCACCGGCAAGGTTACCGTGGAAGGGAAGCCGCTCGTGAATGCGGTCGTGACCTTCCTCCAGACCGATGAGTTCGGCACGACGGCCGTGGGGGAGACCGACTCCGACGGGGACTATGAGCTCTCGTACATGGGAGAGACCGGCGTCGCCGCCGGGAAGTACAAGGTGGCGATCAGCTACTTGGAGGGCCCCGACGGCACGATCTACGGTCTTGGCCCTCGCTCGGGGCTCGCAAAGCCTTATGGAATGACCTTGGCCAAGGAACGACTGGGCCCGGAATGGAGCGACCTCGGTAGGACCAAGCAGACGGCGACCGTCTCCACCCAAGGTGGGACGATCAATTTCGAGATCAAGGATCCGCTCCTTCCCCCGCCGGCCCCCGCGCCCCCCGCATCCACCGCCAAGGGTGGCGAGGAACCCGCGACGGTCCCACCGATCCCCGCCGAGACGAAGGCCTCAGCCCCGACACCTCCCGCCGACCCGGCGAAACCGAAGGCCCCTTGATCTCGACGCGCGAAAGCCCTTCGTCAACGCCGATTTCCTGTCGACTCCGTAGCCATGACCGGCCCTTGAAACTCGACTCTCCAAATGGAGAACGAGGCTCAGGGGCCCTGTTTCTTGACGATTGCGACGGACCGTTGGTTCTGGCACTCTTAGGGCCTCGCCACGGCGTTGATACGGCCCGCAGGGCCAGGGCTTGGCGTCCTTTGCTGATTGCGATGCTCCTCGGAGGTTTGCCGTGGCCCGGATCGAGATGTCGGCCGACGACTCGGCGGTGGTCCCACCCAGGTCGGATGCTTGGGCGTGGGGGATCTGCTGGCTCATGTTCGCGTCGACCGTGCTCAACTACATGGATCGACAAGCCCTGGCGCTGGTCGGGCCGCAATTGAAGAGCGAGTTTTCGCTCTCCAACCTCGATTTCGGTTGGGTCATGGCCGCGTTTGCGCTGACCTATGCACTCTTCCAGGTCCCCGCCGGGTATCTGGTCGATCGCTGGGACGTCCGCTGGGTGTACGCGGGGGCCGTGGCGTGGTGGTCGCTAGCCGGCATGGCCTCGGTTTTGGCGCCGACTCTGGCGGTTCTCATGATCTTTCGCGCCTTGCTCGGGGTCGGCGAGTCCTTCAACTGGCCTTGCGCCTTGAGGACGACGGCCAAAATCCTCCCCCCTGCGGACCGAGGGCTTGGGAACGGGATCTTCAACTCCGGCGCGGCGGTGGGCGCCGTGGTAACGCCTCTCTTGGTCCCCGTCCTGACCGCTCGGTACGGTTGGCGGACCTCCTTCGTGGCCATCGGGGCCCTTGGCTTCGTCTGGGTCGCCGTGTGGCTCTGGCTCATGAGAGGGAGTCGCTTCTCCCTCCTCGCCGGACGAGCCTCGGCATCCCCGGTGTCGGACGACGCATTCGAGACAACATCGGGAGGCCTCTCGAGCCTGGCTCGTGCCGCGTACGGAGGGGTCGCGGCGTTTTCGATCCTGGTCGCCCTCTCGGGGCTCCTTTTCGGGCTGGCCGCACTCTGGTGGGCGATCGCGTCGCTCATGGTCGGGCTCTTGTTGATCACGCTGGCCCTCCCGCCCCAGTCGTTGAAGGGGAGCGACTGGGCCGAGAGCCTGAGCGAGGTCGTCCGGCTCCGCCGGTTTTGGATCATGGTCGCCGTGTCGGTATCGATTAACGTTTGCTGGCATTACCTCGTGAACTGGCTCCCGTCCTACCTCAAGGAAGATCGGACGCTCGGCGGTTTCGTCGAGCTGCTCCGCCAGGCGTCCGGAGTCCTGCCCGCACGAGTTGACCTCAAGTACCTCGCCAGCGGCCTACTCAGTGCCATCCCATTCTTGGCGGCGGACTTCGGCAATCTCGGCGGAGGTGCATGCTCGAGGGCCTTCGCCCGTCGCGGATGGTCGCCCGCGGGGGCCCGCAAGCTGGTCATGGCCACTTGCACCGTCCTCATCACGGGGCTTGCCCTCGTCGGGTCGATCCGGAGCGACTTGACCGTCATCCTCCTGATCAGCATCGCGGCCTTGGGAATCGCGGCCTATATGGCGAACTACTTCGCCTTCGTCCAGGAGGTCTCTTCGAAGCACACGGGGCTAGTCGTGGGGATCCTCGGCGGGCTCGGGAATCTGTTCGCGGCCGGGTTCCTCCCGCTCGCCGGGAAGTTGAAGGATGAAACGGGGAGTTTCGCGATACCATTCTTGATCGTCGGCTTCTTGCCGTGCATCGGGACGGCCGCCCTGATCCTGGGGTGGGGTAAGGATCGTGAGGAGTCGAGATCGATCTAGACGCTCCTTCGCATTTCTGTCATCATCCCCGCGCATTTCGCGGAGGCATTCGCCCCCAACCCGTCCCAAGGGTTTCGATCCGAATGATCCGGACCAAGCGAGTCCGCGCATAAGGTGGTGTCGCGATGAAGCTACGAAACTTCAGGCTTGGCCTGGCGATGCTCTACGCATGTACGGCCCTCGGTGGCTGCGACCTCCTGCGTCACGAAACGCGGTCGGAGTCGCACGACTCGGCGTCCGACGACGAGTCCGACGAGGAATCCAAGCCGGGTAAGATCAAGTCGGAGGCTCCTCGCGGTTTCTTCAAATCCACACGATTGCCCGGGGGCATGAGTGACGAGGGGCGCGAGATCGAACGTGACCTCGGGATAAACTAGAGCCGAGATTCTTCGTCCTTCGGATCGGCCCGGTCCCATGAATCCTCGCCTACGAGCAATCCTCAGTCGGATCTTCGGCGGCCAAGGCGAACGCGAGGCCGCCCGATTCCTCCGCCGCAAGGGATTTCGGATCCTGCTCCAAGGCTATCGCACCCCCTTGGGCGAGGTCGACCTCATCGCCCGCGACGGTGATACCCTGGTCTTCGTCGAGGTCAAGGCACGCCGCCACGGCGAGCCTGCCGAGGCCGTCACCCCGGAGAAACAGCGGAGGCTGACCCTCGCCGCCCTCCAGTTCCTCAAGGAATACGACCTCCTCGAACAACGTTCCCGGTTCGACGTCGTCGCCATCGTCTGGCCCGAGGGTTCTCGAACCCCTTCCATCGACCACTTCGCGAATGCCTTCGATGCGGTCGGCCGAGGTCAGCTCTTCCGATAGCCTCGACCCTTCCCACCCGACTCTCCCATTCGCTCCCCTTCCCAACTTACCTCCGAAGTCCGATCGTGCCGTCCTTCGTCGAGGATCCCACGGGCTGGAAATCGACTGCGCGGCGAGATTCGCGACACTGCGCGTTAATATTTCATAAATATTGATATAGTCGCCAATACTGACGAATTGGAAAGGAAGGGCAAGCAGGGCAAGGCTTCCAAGGGCTTTTTCCGTCGGAGGAGCGAAACCGACCGTACTGGCACTTCGCTTGCATTACACCTCGTCGACGACATCAACGGCGGCCCGTCCAAAGGCGTTTGGCGGATCGGGTCGCCTGGATTCGGTCGCTCTTCGGAGTAGCGATCAAGGAGGCTTTCAGATGATCAGGATTATGGGCTTGTTGGGCATCGGTGCTTTGGCGACGGGCTTGTTTGCGGCCCCTGCCCGCTCGGACGACGCGCAGAAGGATATCCCGGGTCCCATCGACAGCCTGCAAGACTTGCAAGACACGGGGAAGATGGTCTTTAAGCTTGCTGATGAAAACAATGATGGACAGGTCTCCCAGAAGGAAGCGACCGACGCGGGGAACCTCCTCGTCGGCGGCGTCTTCTTCCGGGCGGACGCGAACGGCGATGGTGTCCTCTCGAAAGAGGAGCTCACCCAGGCTCGCGACTCGGTCCTGGCACAGAAGCCGATCCTGAAGTTCGTCGTCCAGAAGGCCAAGGCGGCGAATCCCGCGCAGGCCAATGCCGCGACAGCGAACGTCGCCCAGGGGGCGATGAGCCTGCTCGACTCGAATAACGACGGTCAGATTCAGGCGAATGAGCTCCGACAACTCGTCCAGACAAGCGTCCAGGGGGTCTACGCCGCCGCGGACACCAACCGTGACGGCCAGATGAGCCCGATGGAAGTCAATGCGGCCGTGACAGGCCTGATCCGGAGCGTGGCCCAGGCGACCTTCCGTGCGGCCGACGCCGACGGCAATGGCCAGTTGAGCCAGGCCGAGTACGACAAAGCCATCGTCGGCCCGGCGAACGCCGTATTCAACGTCCTCGACGCGAATGGCGACGGACAGATCTCCGAGCAGGAAGCCCAGTCCGCCCAACGGATCGTCGCGAATCAGATCCAGATGCTCCAGGTCCCCGAGCCGGCCAACTCCCCGAGGAACTTGATCCGCTCCGGCAAGTCCCCCGAAGAGGTCGCGCCGATCCCGACGATCACCGCCCCCGTCCGACCGGCCCAGCCCGCTCGGTAACGGTCCCTCCCGACAAAAACACGAAGGATGGCGTCAACCTCGCCGTGGAGTCTTCTCCGCGGCGAGGTTTTCTTCATTCTGGACCGTTCAGGAAGAACGCGCCGCGACGATCACCGACTCGAGGGCGGTCATCTGGGCCAGGCCATCCTCGGCCGGGTCGACAAGCTTTGCCTTCTTGACCCCTTCGGCGAACGCATCGACCATTTCGGAATACTGATTTGTCCCTTCACTCCGGATCTCGCCGGTCAACTCGGCCGTCCGCATGCGAGCCAGAGGATTGGCTGGCGGGAGATAGGCGTCGGGGACCTCGATCACCCCTTTGGTCCCGACCAACTCGTAGGAGCACCGGAACGGTTGTTCGAAGCTGCAATCGAACTCACCGATGATGCCGTTCGGGAAGGTCATGACACACGAAAGGGACATGTCGACACCCGTCGGTCCGAACCTGGCGACCGACCGGATCGATTTCGGCTCGGCCCCGGCGAACAACCGGGCCGTGCTCAACCCATAACAGCCGACGTCCCAAAGAGCCCCTCCCCCTCGCGTCCGGTCAAGCCGCCAGTCGTTCGGCTCGATCGGGAAGGAGAACGAGGAACGGATCAGACGCAACTCCCCAATCGACCCGCCGGCGACCATCCTCCGGACGGCAGCGGTCCTCGGCTGGTGTCGCCACATGAACGCTTCCATCAGCAAGACGTTGCGTTCTCGACAGTGGGCAACCATCGCCTTCGCTTCGGCGACGTCCAGTGAGAGGGGCTTCTCGCAGAGGACGTGCTTACCGGCATCCGCTGCGGCAAAGACCCACGCCCGATGCATCTCGTTCGGCAATGGGATGTAAACGGCGTCCACCTTGGGGTCGTCGAGAAGTTCCTGGTAACGCCCGTAGGACCTCGGAATCCCAAACTCGGCTGCCCACGCCGTGGCCGTTTCGCTGTCACGACTCGCGATCGCCTGGAGCGTCCCCAGTTGAGACTCTCGAATCCCGGGAATCAATCCTCTCCGAGAAATCCGGGCACATCCGAGGATCCCCCAACGAAGCTTCGGTTCGGCTGCCATGGAGAGTGGAACTCCTGTCCTTGACGATGCGATTACACCTCGAATCCAGGTTCACCAAACCTGATACAAAGAGCAAGAGGGGTGTATTCACCGCAAAGGCACAAAGACACAAAGGATATCAGAAAACATGAGACTTTCTTTCTTGGTCGACATCCTGACTTTGTGACTCTGGGGGAAGAGACTCCCCTTCGCACTCAATGCGCGCAAAAAAACACCCCCATGACTCGGATGAGTCACGGGGGTGTTCGTGGAAGATTCCGGCGATAACCGACTTTCGCGCCAAAGGCACTATCATGGGCCTGGCGGGCTTAACGGCCGTGTTCGGGATGGGAACGGGTGGGACCCCGCCAGTATGGTCGCCGGAAATCCGGCCGCCCGGCGGTCAGGCCGGGACGGCCGAGGTTTCAAACGGTGGACGGTCACGCAAATCTCATGGTCGCAGCCTGTGGGCTTGGGGCGTGGCACCGATCCGATCGTCGCACGGCGTGGATCCCGTTTCGGAACAGGATCGCGACTCATGCGGAGAGTCGGGATATGGTGACCCCGATTGGGATTCGTGCGTCGCCGACTCCTTGGGGGAGATCGGCGGCGGACGGATCGGGGTGGTCAAGC